>PLRW01000084.1 GCA_003164955.1 Actinomycetota bacterium | reverse complement strand
CCAACGGGCGCGCCGGGCTCACCGGGCGTGCCGGGCGCACCGGGCGTGCCGGGCTCACCGGGACCGCCGGGCTGGGCATCGGACCTGATGTCGATGCGCCAGCCGGTGAGACGGGCAGCGAGCCGGGCATTCTGGCCTTCCTTCCCGATGGCCAGCGAAAGCTGGTAGTCGGGCACGATGACCTGCGCGACGCGGGCATCGGGGTCGATCACACGGACCGTGGTCACCCGGGCGGGTGATAGGGCGTTAGCTACAAAACAAGCTGGATCGTCCGAATAATCCACGATGTCAATTTTCTCGCCGTGCAGCTCAGCCATGACGTTGCGGACGCGGCTGCCCATCGGGCCAATGCAGGCGCCCTTGGCGTTGACCCCCGACTGGTTGGACCGGACCGCGATCTTGGTGCGGTGACCGGCCTCGCGCGCGAGCGCGACAATCTCCACGGCGCCGCTGGCGATCTCCGGGACCTCGAGCGCGAACAGCTTCTTGACCAGGTTGCGGTGAGTACGCGACAGCGTGACCGATGGCCCGCGGTGCCCCTTGCGAACGTGCAGCACGTAGCACCGGATCCGCTCACCGTGCAGGTAATGCTCGCCGGGAACCTGCTCCGCGGGCGGCAGGACGGCCTCGATCTTGCCCAGGTCGACCAGGACCGAACGCGGATCCTTGCCCTGCTGGATGACCCCGGCGACGATGTCCCCCTCGCGGCCCGCGTACTCCCCGAAGGTCATCTCGTCCTCGACGTCACGGAGGCGCTGCAAGATCACCTGGCGGGCCGTGGTGGCGGCGATCCGGCCGAATCCGGCTGGCGTGTCGTCGTACTCCCGGGCGGCCGCCCCGTCCGTGGCCGCCTCGGTGGCCCACACGGTCACGTGGCCGTTCTTCCGGTTCACCTGGACCCGGGCCGCCTGGGCGGCACCCTCGGTGCGGTGGTAGGCGACCAGCAATGCGTCCTCGATGGCCTTCACCGAGGTGTCCATCGAGATGTCTTTCTCGCTCTCCAGCATCCGGAGGGCGCTGAGGTCAATGTCCATCGGGCTCTGCTCCCGGTCCCCGTGATTCCGGCCCCCGGTCTTCCGGCGGCGTCCCCGCGTCAGACGGCTCCCCGGGCCGGTCGAATTCGATCTGGACCAGGCCGGCCCCCAGGACCGCGTACCCGAACCGGCGGTGTTCCCCGTCGATGTCCAGGGTGACCTCGGCCGCATCGGCGGCCACGACCCGTCCCTGAACGGCGCCACCCGCCGTGGTCCCGGCCTTGCCCGGCCCAGCCTTGCCCTGCGGGCCGGCCGCCTTACCGTGGCCAGGCTTGCCCTGGCCGGCCCCGGGCTTGCCGGTGGCAACCTTGCCCGGCCCGGCCGCCGAATTCGCATGGCCGGCGACGGAGGGCGACAGCGGGACGCGGACCAGGCGGCCCACCGCCCGCTGCCAGTGACGCGGCTGAGTGAGCGGACGATCCACCCCCGGAGAGGAAACCTCCAGGGTGTAGGGCATGTCGCCCATGACGTCCGAGGCGTCGAGCTTGGCCGAAAGTTCCCGGCTGGCCAGCGCCGCGTCGTCCAGGCTCACTCCGCCGTCGCTGTCCACCACCAGCCGGAGCAGCCGGCGCCGCCCGGCCGACGTCACCTTGACCGACTCGAGGTCCATTCCGAGCGCGTGCACGACGGGCCCGGCGACCGCGGCGATCTTGTCGGTGTCGGGCGCGGGGCCCAGGGGCCGCCCGGCCTGCGCGGCCGTACCGGAAGCGCCGTCCGTGGCCGCTTCGCCGCGCCCGGCGGGCGCCTTGCCGGGCTTACGGGCGGGCGAACGTCCGGCCGCGCGGCCGGGACGCGCCGGAACGTGACGGGATCCACCTCGCATCACGGCCTCCTTCACGTCCATGACCTGCACTGTTCCGTTGTCCGATCTAGCCTATCCGCAGCCGGCCAGATCGGCTGCCTTTCGTTGCCGCGGCGGTCCGTATCAGTCGCCGCGCCATGGCATCCTTATGCCCGCAGGATGAGGCGAGCGGGGCGGCTGGACGCGGCCAGGCAGAAGGCCCGGACGGCCGGAGAGGGTACCGGACAGTGACGGAAAGGCGGGCGACCGCGCGGGCGTTTTCCCGCCGTCGCATACTCACTGTGCCCGCAACGATGCTTCCAGTAGCCGCCATCGCGGCCTGCGGCGCACCCGACCTGCTCGCGCCTCCCCCCGGGCCATCGCCCAGCGTGCGAACGCTGCGCGCCTCGATCACGGCCGAACAGTCGCTGGTGGACGCGTATCAACGGATACTGGCCGCCTACCCCGCGCTGGCCGCCATGCTGCACCCGTTCCTCAGCCAGCACGACGAGCATCTGGCCCAGCTAAAGGGGCGGCTGGTCATCCCGCCGCACGTCAAGGTGACCCCGCTGCCCTCGCCGTCCGCCCCGGCGAGCCCGCCCGCATCCGCCCGCGCGGCCATCACCATGCTCGGTGACGCCGAGCGCGCCGCCGCCGCGGCGCAACTGGGGCGGCTCGCGGCCGCCACCCCCTCGCTGGCCCAGTTGCTGGCGAGCATCGCGGCGTCGGAGGCGACGCACGCCATGGCGCTGTCCTCGCTGAATCCGGCCGCGCTGAATCCGGCGGCCGGCTGATGGCGCGCCGCGCGCGGGGCCGCGAGAACGCGGTGGGCTCTGCGGCTATCACGGCGCTGCAGTCGGTGCTGGCGGCCGAGAACGCGGCCGTCTACGGCTACGGCCTGGCGGGCGCCCAGCTCAGCGGCGGCCAGTTCAGTGCCGCGCAGCAGGACTGGACCGTGCACCGGATGGCCTGTGCGGCACTGTCGGCCATGATCACCGAGCGCGGGGCGGCGCCGGGAGCCGCGGCGGTCGCGTACCGGCCGCCGTTTCCGGTCACCGGCGCGGGCGCGGCCGTGTCGCTGGCCGCCATGCTGGAAGATGGCGTGATCCGGGCCTATCTGGGCCTCGTTGCCCTGGACGATCAGGCCCTGCGGGCGTTCGGCGCTGTGAGAATGCAGGCGGCAGCCATCCGCGCCGCGTCCTGGCGGGGCAGCACGACCGCGTTCCCCGGCCTGCCGGCCAGTGCCCTGTGAACTAGCCCCTGTGAACTAGCACCGTGAACTAGCCCAGTCAACTAACGCCGTGAACTAGTTAGCGCTCAGGCGGACGGGCGGCTGGCCAGGACGCGCACGATCGCAGTGACCGCAGCGGCCAGGTCTTCGGTCGCGGAGATGCGCTCGGCCCACGACCACCAGAACCACCAGGCGCCGTCGCTGCCGCAGCCGGCGTAGATGTGCTCTTCGAGCGCGCGAGCCTCCGGATTCACCACGTACAGGCTGGGGACCCGGCCAGGTGGCACTACCATCCGGACCTGCATGCCGCGCTGGGTCAGTGCCTCACCCAGTTTCTCGAGGTGTTCAAGCTGCACCTCGCTCGCCTCGCGCATCCGCTGAGCTTGAACCGTCATCACTCCGTCGCTCCAAGTATACAAATTACTGCTGAGCGTGTCAGCGCCTTCCAGGATGCCGTCGACATGTAGCGGCTGCAACGCAGATCGGGAAATTGGCGGAACTTCCCGGCAGCCAGCAGATTCCCGCTGCGGCGCAGCGCTACTGCGAGTGGCCTGTTCCTTACCCTGACCAACGAGGCGGGCACGGCGGCGGTTCAGCGGAGGGAACCGGCTGGTGCGTCAGGGATGGGCCCCGGGGTTTGGCCGGGCGGCTAGGCCGGCCGGTTCACCGGAGGAGGTCGGGCAGCGGCTCGGCGTGCAGAATGGTCAGCCGGGACACGGCCCGCGTGAGCGCCACGTACAGCCGCTGCAGGCCCCGGGCTTCGGCGCGGGCGATCTCCGCGGGCTCCACGACGATCACGTGGTCGAATTCGAGGCCCTTGGCCAGCGTGACGGGGACCAGCGTGAGGCGCTCCGCCGCGTCCGCCCCGCCGAGCACGGCGTGCGCCACCGCGTGCTCAGTGAGCAGCCGCGACAGTTCGGGCACCTGCTGGTCGGCGGCGATGAGGGCCACCGAGCCGGCCAGCGCGGACGCGTCCGCGCACACCGCGGCGAGCTGGCTGGGCAGCCGCGCGGCTTCCACGCCGATGACCTCCAGGGCCCCGGAGTCCTCGCGCAGCGAGGCCGCCGGGGCCAGTTCGGGGGCGATGCGCTGCAGCAGCCGGCTGGCGTAGTCCAGGATCTGCCGGGGTACCCGGTAGCCGGTGCGCAGGACGCGCACCTCGGCCTCGGGCTTGCCGAGGTGACCGAGCAGATCAGCCCAGGTCGAGGTGGCCCACGGCGTGGTGCCCTGCGCGAGGTCGCCGAGGACGGTCGCGGCCCCGGTGGAGCACCGGCGGCCGATGGCACGGCACTCCATCGGGGACAGGTCCTGCGCCTCGTCGACCACCACGTGGCTCAGGCTCGGCGTGCGCTCGATCAGGTCGCGGGCCTCGTCGATCAGCACGGCGTCAGCGGCCGACCAGTGGGCCGCCCCGGGGCCCCGGGGCGGTTTCTCCCACACGATGGCGCGCTGCTCCGCCTCGTCCAGGATGCCTTCGGCGGCCGCACCGAGCGCGTCCGGGCTGGACAGCAGGCTGAACACCAGGCGCACCGGGTCCACCTTGGGCCAGATGGCGTCCACCGCGGCACGGACTGGCCGGGTGCGCCGGACCGCGTCGTGGGTCCGGTCGTCGCAGGACTCCCCCGCGGCCTCCATCTGGGTCAGGATGACGTGCGCGATCCGGTGGGCCAGCAGCCCACGGCCGGTCCCGTAGCGGACGCCGCGTTCTTGCAGCTCGGTGGCCAGGCCGGCCAGGTCGTACGCGGACACCCGCCACCGTCGCGATCCGCTCGGGAGCACGAGCGCCGCATCCGGTTGCGCCAGGCGGGACCAGAGCGCACGGTGCAGCACGACGGCCATCCGGGCGTCGCCCTTGACCCGCGCGGCCAGGACGCTGTCGTGACCGCGGACCGGCACCGAGGCGGCCAGTTCGGTGACCGTCATCTGGCTGACGTCGATCTCGCCCAGGGCCGGCAGCACGTTGCGGATGTAGGCCAGGAAGGCATGGTTCGGCCCGATCACGAGGACGCCACGGCGGGCGACGCGCTCCTTGTACGCGTAGAGCAGGTAAGCGACGCGGTGCAGGCCGACGGCGGTCTTCCCGGTGCCGGGGGCGCCCTGCACGCAGACGGTCTCGCCGACGTCGGCGCGAACGATGTCGTCCTGCTCGGGCTGGATGGTCGCCACGATGTCGCGCATCGGGCCCGACCGGGGCCGTTCGATCTCCTCGATCAGCAGCCGGCTGACCGGTTCGGCGCCCCCGGCGGTGGCGCCCCGGAACCGCTCGTCCTCGAAGGCGGTCAGCTCCCCGCCGGAGAACCCGAACCGCCGGCGCAGCGCGAGGCCCATCGGCTGAGCCCGGCTGGCGCGATAGAAGGGCCGGGACACCGGGGCGCGCCAGTCGATGATGACGGGATGACCACCAGGGTCGTGCACATGACGCCGGCCGATGTGGAAGGTTTCGCCGCGCGTCGGCTCGCCGGCGGCGTAGTCGAGCCGGCCGAAGAACAGCGGGGTGCCGGGCAGGTCCTTGAGCGCCTCGGCCCGGTGGTACAGCTCGGCCTTCAGGAACTCCTCGGAGATGGGATCGCCGCCCAGGGCCTTGAGCGACAGCACATCCTCGCGCATGAGGTGCAGGAACTCGCGGGACTTCAGTAGGTAGGCGCGTTCGGCGGTGAGAACACCGGCACCAGGGGCCTGACCGGTATCGGGCGATTCCCCTTCCGCCTGGCTGACCGCGGACATGACGGAACTCCTTCGGGTGCGGGTGAGCGCAAGGAGCGAGAACTTACCAGGATTGGCCCGGAGAGTCACCTGATTTTCGGGCCTGATTGTCGGACTGCAGGGTTGGCTGGCCGGCCGAAGGTCT
Organism: Actinomycetota bacterium; assembly: GCA_003164955.1. Taxonomy (GTDB): domain Bacteria; phylum Actinomycetota; class Actinomycetes; order Streptosporangiales; family Streptosporangiaceae; genus Bog-532. The sequence goes on along the minus strand of PLRW01000084.1, from coordinate 57,985 downwards.
AGCCGTGCGGGGCGGCGGCCGGAATGGCGGCCGCGGGCCAGGACGCGAGGCCGCGCGGGGTCAGGAAGGCGTCGAAGACGAGTTCCGCCGCCCCGGTCAGCACACTCAGGTTACCCAGCCGCGAGGGAATCAGCGGCGGCGGTGAGTCCCGGCGGAACCGCATCAGCGTCGAGACGTAACCGGCGCGGACCGCCTCGGGCGCGGCCTGATAAATGTCACGGCCCAGGCCGGAAAGACCGACCGCCGCCGGGTCATGCGCGTTGACGAGAGACCCCATGCCGCGGCCCAGAGCCCCGGCCACGTCGGTCAGGGCGCGGGCGCACGCAGGCTGGCAGGCAGCGTCCTTGATGACGCCGAGGGCGAGTTCGACCCGGTCCCCGTACTCGGGACGGCCGGCCCGCCGGAGCAGGCCGTGGCTGCCCGCGTCCAGTTCCCAGCAGCCGACGCCGCCGCACCGGCACGACTCGGTGCCGCCGGTGAGCGGCAGGTGACCGAACTCCCCCGCGGCACCGTGGGCCCCCGTCAGCGGGACCCCCCGGGACAGCAGCGCTCCGCCGACGCCGGTGGCCAGGTGCAGGTGCAGCGCGACGGACAGGTCACGGAGGCCGCCGCGCCGCGCTTCGGCCAGGCCGGCCAGCCGCGCGTCGTTGCCGGCCAGCACGGGCACGGGACCGAGGGCCAGCACTTCCGACACGTCCACCCCATCCCAGGCCGCCAGCCCGGGCTGGACCATGCGCCCCTGGCTCACCGGCGACGGTACGGCCACGCCGATCCCGATCAGGCGCGGGCCCAGGACCGTCCGGTGGGCCGCGAGCCGTTGGCCGAGGCTGTTCAGCAGGTCCGTGCCCGAGGCGGACTGGCGCTCCTGCCGCTCCAGCGTGGTCCCGCGCCCAGTGAGCTCGAAGGACGCGACGGAGAAGGAATCGTCACGCAGATCAACAGCCAGGGCGACCGGGCCGTACGGGTGCGGCGACGGCACGCCCGTCGGCCGGCCGCGGGAGCGGTGCACGGCCTCGTCGCCCCGGATCTGGAGCTCTTCGATGAGGTTGCGGTCGGCCAGGTCACGCACGAGCACGGTGGCCGTCCCCCGGGCCAGGCTGAGCTGGCGGGTGAGCTCGGCGCGGGTGCGCATCCCGCCGCCGTCGTGGATCGCGCGGAGCAGCCGCGCCAGATTGTGCGCCCGCAGGTCGGCGCTGGTCGTTGCTCCTTCGATGTCGAGTCGCACCCCCTGATCGTGTCACGCCCGCGCGGAACTTGACGGAACTTGACGGAACTTGCCGGGCGCCGTACCGACCCGGCCGTTTCCCGGCGTGCCGGAGGTCACCTCAGCCCCTGGTCCCGCACCTGCCCAACTCGAAGGACGCCTTCGCCGACGAGGCCAAGCGCGCCGCCTCCGCGCGGTTCAACGCGACGCTCCAGATCGGGTACTTCATTCTCGGGGTCCGCGCGGCGGGGCTGGCAGCGGGCCCCATGACCGGCTTCGACGCCGACGGCCTCAATGCCGAGTTCTTCGGCGACGGGCGCTACACCGTGCTCGCGGTCGTCAACATCGGAAAGCCCGGCGAAAGCGCGTGGTACGGCCGGGCCCCCCGGCTGAATTATGACGAAGCGGTCAGCTCGGTGTGATTGAGCGGGATGATCTGTCCGCCGCGCGGGGTAGGTTTCCCCCTATGGGGACGCTGGAGAAAGAAACGGACGCCAGCGGCGTGGGCGGCGCTCCAGGGGCACCGGACGCAGGGCCGGCCGCGCCGCCCCGCTGGCTCACGCCGGAGGAGCAGGAAGCCTGGCGTGCCCACCTGGCCACCAGCAAGCTGCTGAGCCGGCAGCTGGACCGGGACCTGCACCCGTTCGGGCTGAGCATCAACGACTACGAGATCCTGGTCGTGCTGTCCGAGTCTCCCGAGCACCGGCTGCGGATGACCGACCTGGCCGACGCGACGGCCCAGTCCCGGAGCCGGCTGTCGCACCAGATCACCCGGATGGAGGCGACCGGCCTCGTGCGCCGCGACTCCTGCCCGGGTGACAAACGCGGGCTGTTCGCGGTGCTGACCGACACGGGCATGGCGACGATCGAGCAGGTCGCCCCGCACCACGTGGAAAGCGTCCGCCGCCATTTCATCAGCCTGCTGGACGAAAACCAGCTCGCCGCGCTGCGGGAGGGCTACGCCGGGGTCATCGCCCACCTGCGAACCATCCGCGAGCGCGACTGAACCGATTTAAAACAGCACCGACATGAACGTACCGGTCTGCGTGAATCCCACCCGCCGGTACGCGGCGCGGGCGGGGGCGTTGAAGTCGTTGACGTACAGCGACACCACCGGGGCGATGCTCCGCTGCGCTTCCCGCACGACCGTCGCCATCCCGGCCGAGGCCAGGCCCTCGCCACGGCGTTCGGGATCGACCCAGACGCCCTGCACCTGGCAGGCGTGCGGGGTGACCGAGCCGATCTCCGCCTTGAAGATGACCCGGCCGTTCTCGATCCGGGCGAAGGCCCGCCCGGCCCGGATGAGCTCCGACACGCGGGCCCGGTAGGTCGCGCCGCCGTCACCCCCTATCGGCGAGACGCCCACCTCCTCGGTGAACATGGCCACGCAGGCGGGCATCAGCACGTTCAGCTCGTCCGGCCGCACCCGGCGGACCAGCCCGTCCGCGGCGCACGCGGGCGGCCCGGACATGGACAGCACCGGCTGCACGGCGCGGACGTCCCGGGGCGGCCCCCAGTGCGGCCGCAGCAGCCCCCACAGAGTGGCCACGTCGGGCTCCGGGCCGACCAGCGACGAGCAGCGGCGCCCCTGCGCCCGGGCGCGCTCCGCGAACGCGGTGATGGCTTCCGGGGTCGCGGCGACCGGAACCAGGTTGGCACCCGCGTAGCACAGCGAGGTCAGCCGGCTGCCGGAATAGTGACCCCAGATCTGCGCGCCCAGCCGGGCGGGATTCAGGCCCACGGCATGTACCCGGGCGCCGACGAAGACGTTCGTAACCGGCTCTTGGTCGCAGATGCTGAGCACCTCGTCGCGGTCGCGATCGTCGAGGATGCGCAGCGGCCCGGGCCGTGCCGGTTTCACGCGGAGCACCACTCCAGCGTAGCTGGGCCCGGCCGCACCATGTCAGCGATGCACCAGCCAGGTGATCACGGACCGGCTACAGCGCCGCACGGGCCGAGTCAGGTGGCCCGGCCCATCCGGCTACAGCGCCGCACGAGGACGCTCAGCCGGAGGGGGTCGGGTCCGGGACGGGTGCGCAGCTGGCGTTGACGGCTCCCGGCTGGGTGGGCAGGGCACCGTTGGCCAGGTAGCGGTTGAGGTAGCCCTGGACGCATGCGTCCGGCGGGCTCTCCAGCGACTGCCCGTGGTTGCCGCCGCCCTGGACCACGACCATCCGTGCGGTGGGCAGCATCGAGTGGGCCACCTGCGCTCCGGCGTACGGCGTGGCCGGATCCAGCGTGCCCTGCAGCATCAGAATGCCGGGCAGCCCGCTGGCCCCGATCTTCAGTGGCTGGGCGGGCCCCTTCACCGGCCAGAACGCGCACGCGGCGTTGAACCAGGCGTTGTCCCAGGCCTGGAACGGGGCCGTCTTATAGACCTTCTCGGTGTCGCTGTTCCACCTGGCCCAGCTGCGCGGCCAGTTCACGTCGGAGCACTGCACGGCGTTGTAGATGGCGAACTCGTTCTCGACCTGCTCGCCGTTCTGCTGGTACTGGGCGACCATGGGGCTGGCCGAGTTCTGCACCAGGTAAGCGGACAGGGCCTGGGCCAGGCCGGGCCAGAGCGTGTCGTCGTACCCGCCCTGCAGGTACGTGTCGTCGAACTCGTCGGCGCCGATCATCGGGCCGTTCGGTCCGGTAATGGGCTGCGCGGCCAGGCGCTTCCTGGCCGTGTACCACTCCTGCTGGACCTGCGCCGTGGTGGTGCCCAGGTGGTACGTGCTGCTGTACTCGGCCACCCAGCCGAAGAACGCCTCCATCCGGGCCTGGAAGGCGTAGTCCTGGTCGATGTTGTCGGTGTACCAGACCCCCTGCGGATCGACGGTGCTGTCCAGCACCATGCGGCGCACCCGGTTCGGGAACAGCGTCGCGTACACCTCGCCGATATAGGTGCCGTAGGAGAAGGCGTAGTAGTTGATCTTCTGCTGGTGCAGCGCCGCCCGGATGGAATCGACGTCGCGGGCCACGTCTTCCGTGGTCAGGTAGGGCAGCAGCCAGCCGTAGCGCTGCTCGCAGTCGGTCGCGTAGGTCTTGGCCCGGTTGATCTGGACCTGCTCGGCGGCCGCATTGGCGGGGATGTAATTCGGCCTGACCCCGGAGAAGAAACTGGGGTCGCAGGTCAGAGCGGGCACCGAGGCGCCCACACCGCGCGGGTCGAAGCCGATGATGTTGTACTCGGCGGCCACGTTCGGGTTCAGGCCCTGCGCCACGGCCGCGGCCAGCGACCGGCCGGGACCACCGGGGCCGCCCGGGTTGACCAGCAGGTCACCCTGCTGCTGGCTGGCCGGGGCGGTCGCCGGGACCTCCGACAGCGCAATCGTGATCTTGCGCCCGTCCGGGTGCTGGTAATCGAGCGGGACCTGCAGGTTCGCGCACTTCATCGCGACACCCGCCACGCCGCTGACGGTGCAGGAACTCCACTGCAGCGAGGCCGCCTGCGCGGCGCCGGCCGTCCCGCTTCCGGAACTCGCCGCGCCGCTGGCCGGCGAGCCCGAGGAAGCCGGCGAGCCCGAGGAACCCGAAGAGCCCGAGGTGCAGCCGGCGAGAGCGACGGCGCCGGCCACCGACAGGACGGCGGTCAGCGTGACGGCAGGGCGGGCGCGATGGGACCGGCCGGCCCCATCGGTGGCCGATGGGGCCCGGCGAGTCCGTTGGCGCAAAGGCATGTCAGCCATCTTGCCCGAACGGGCCCGATGCCGACGCCAGCAACGCCGGACGCGTCCCGCCCCGGAGACCGGACCCGTCCTCCGCCGGCCGTGCGGAGCCGCCGTCCGGCGGGACCGGGAAGCCGCCGCCGGGCGGGAGCGAGATGCCTCCGCCCGGCGGGATCAGGTGCCCCCCTCGGGCGGGAGCGAGTCGCCGCCCGGCGGGAGCAGGGGGCCGCCGCCCGGCGGGAGCATCACGATGGGATGTGCGGGTGCTGGCCGAGCCGCTGCCGTTCCTCCAACGCCTGGCGGTACTCGGCGACGACCATCTCGGTGAGCTCCGTGACCGACGTTTCGGCGCTGCGCTTGTCGTAGGTGATCTCGCCGTGCTGGATCAGGTTGACCCGGTCGCACACCTCCAGCACCTGGCCGTAGTTGTGCGCGATGATGATGATGGAGACGTTGCCCTGTTCCTTCAGCTGCCGGACCAGGTCGAGGATGATGGCGCCTTCCTTGACGCCCATCGCGGCGAGCGGCTCGTCCAGCAGCAGGATCTTCGGGTTGGAGTAGACCGAGCGGGCCACGGCGATCGCCTGGCGCTGGCCACCGGACAGCTTGGCCACCTCGACGTTGACCGATGGGATCTTGATCCCCATCTCCTCCAGATGCTCCCGGGCCAGCTTGCGCATGGCCCGGTTGTTCAGCAGCGGGCCGCTGTTCTGCTCCCGGTTCAGGAACATGTTGTGGAAGACGCTGAGCTGGTTGACCAGCGCGAGGTCCTGGTAGACCGCGTCGATGCCCCGCGCCCGGGCGTCGTCGACGCTCTTGAACACGACTTCCTGGCCTTCGAGCAGAATCCGGCCGGAGGTGGCCGGCTGGAACCCGCAGAGGATCTTCAGGAGGGTCGACTTGCCGGCGCCGTTGTCGCCGAGCAGCCCGAGCACCTCGCCGTAGCCCAGGTGCATGTTCACGTCGGTCAGGGCGGTCACCGCCCCGTACCGCTTGGAGATGTGCTCGACGCGCAGGATGTCGCCGCCCGCCGCCGCAGCCGCAGCGGCGCCCTCGGGTGTCGTGGTGGTCATTAGCTTCGTCCCGCTTCCCGCAGCTTGGCGAGCTGCACGTTCGCGATCATGGCGATGAGGATCGCGCCACCGAAGATGATGTCCAGCGGGTTGGCGCTGATGCCGATGATGCTGAATCCGTCGGTCAGGGTGCCGAGCACGATGGCCCCCAGGAAGGCGCCCAGGATCGTGCCGACCCCGCCGAGCATGGCCGTGCCGCCGATGACCGCGGCGGTCACGGCGTAGAACATGGGCTGGTAACCGCCCGCCGTGGGGTCGATCGTGTTCGTCTGGAACGCCACCTGCAGGCCGACGAACGCCCCCAGCAGGCCGGTAATCATGAAGTTGCCGTACTTGATCCGCTTCACCTTGATGCCGGCCTCCTGCGCACCGAGCAGGTTGCCGCCGACCGCGACCGTGTGCAGGCCCCATCGGGTCCGGGTGAGCACGATGTGACCGAGGAGCACCAGGGCCACCGCCCAGCTGATCTCGGACCAGGCGTAACTGCTCATCCAGTGCCCGATGCTCTGCACCCCGGGCGGGACCGGCACCGGTTCCGCGTGCGACGTCGTATCGACCAGGCCCAGCAGGACAAACCCGGTCCCCAGCGTGGTGATGAACGAGGGGAGCCCGACCGTCACGGTGAGGAAGGCGTTGATCCAGCCCACCGCGATCCCCATGATCAGCGAGACGATGATGGCCAGGATGCCCGGGAAATGGTAGTAGCTGATCAGGTAGTACGTAAGGAACGGCGAGAACGTGTAAATGAACCCGACCGACAGGTCGATCTCGCCGCAGATCAGCAGCAGGACCTCGCCGACCGCGAGGACGGCGATGTACGCCGTGTCCTCCGACAGCCAGGTGATGAGGTTGGACTTGCCGAGGAAGTTGGAGGAAGCGAGCGCGAAGTAAATGATCAGCGCGACCGCGACGACTAGGACGGTCGCCTCGCGCTGGCGCAGGAACAGCGCGCCGGCGCTTCTCAGGAAGCTCAACGACCCGCGCCGGGGAGGCGTTTCACCCGGCGGGCGGCCCGGACGATCAGTCCTATGCTCTACGGCTTCGCTCACTTTGCTCTTCCGTTTCTCTACGTCGGTGCTACGCGATCCCGGCCATCGCGTACGTGAGGCTGCGAGCCCGCAAAGCCGCTGGTCCCGGGAGTCCACGCGGTGCGGCGGACTGCGCAAAACAGTCTTACCCCATCGTCAGCCCGCAGGGTGACGCGGGCAATACGCCGACGGCAGGCGGCCCATCCGGTTCGCGGACAGAGCGCGCCTGCCGTCGGCGCGGACGTCACGTGCTCGTGGTGGCCGGCAGCGAGTTGATGGCGCCGGACGGCCGCGGGATGTACTTCTCCGCCGTCGTGGAGCCCTGGTACCGGCTGGACTTCGCGTACGCTGCGGCGTTGTCCTTGGTGATGATCGTCAGACCAGTGTCGGTGTCCGGCGGGGCCAGCGTGCCGCCCGACAGGTTGTACAGGTACATGTACAACGTGGGCAGGAAGCCCTGCAGGTACGGGTCCTGGTAGATGGTGAAGTCCATCAGGCCGCTCTGGATGTTGGACAGCGTGTTACCGAGGGTGTCGAACCCGCCGGACGGCACCTTCAGGCCCGCGCTCTGCAGGTTCGTGCCGAGGAACTCGGTCGACCCGGCGTCCACCGCGAACGCGCCCTTGATGCTCTTGTGGCCGAGCAGGTACGCCTTCTCCGCCGGCTGTTCCAGCGCCGTCGTCGCGCCGGTGGCCACCTCGTGGATGGTGAACCCCTTGCTCTTCAGCACCGAGGCGGCGCCGTCGTACCGCGGCTGGATGTTGCCCGTGCCGGGGGTGGCGATGAAGATGACGATGTCGCCGCCACCCGGGATGAGCTTCGCGATCTCCGCGCCCATCTGCTGACCCGAGATGTACAGCGCCTGGCCGACGTAGGCGAGACGGTTGCTCCCGATCTTGGGCTGGCCGTTCACGAAGGTGCCGTCCGCGTTGTACGAAATCACCGGGATACCCGAGCTCAGCGCATTCGCGATCGGCGAGGTGAACGCATTCGCGTCGATGACCGCCACGGCAATTCCGTCCGCCTTTGCGGAAATGGCGGTGCTCAGGTAGTTCGTCATCTGCGAGATGGTCGAGGTTTCCGAGCCGCCCCACTTGGGCGTGGGCAGGCCCAGCAGCGCGGCGGCGTCCGCCAGGCCGTACTGGGTCGGGGTGAAGAACGGGTTTGTCGTGACGTGGTTAACGAACCAGAACTGCCACTTCGGCGTGCTGGGGAAGCTTCCCACCGCGTTCTTCGTGGTACCCGCAGAGCTGCTCGACGACGAGGTGCAGGCCGAAATCAGCGCCGAGGCCGCCGCCGTCGCGCTGAACAGACCCGCGCCCTTCAGCAGCTTACGGCGCGCGGGCCCATCCTGCATGTTGAGGGTCTCTATCGCCTCGTCGACTACTGGGTCGACTTTTTCTTTCATCTGGACCTCCATGGAATTGTCTCAGGACACTCGCTGTCCCGAGGCGGACCCGCTGGGTTAAGAGCGTTTTCCGGCGAAATTGTCGCGCGGGCAGAAAACGCATTCGCTACCCGGCCCCGCGCATTTATGCGGCACGGCGTATCGCTGATGCGTGGCCGGTATCGGGATAGGCCAAGTCCGACGGAACGCCGTAGACGCTAAAGCTGATCATGATCGCATGTCAACACACCGCGCAAGCCCCGGACAGGCCGGATCGGCTCCCACCCGGGCCCGATCCGGGAGGTGATCGCGGTCCCGGCCCAGGGCTGAGCCGGGACGTGACCGGGTGGCCGCGACGTGGGCATCGGCCGGGGCCGGGGCTGGGGCTGGGACACGGACGACGACCAGGGCGTCGGCGACCGCCCGGGCCGGGGCGAGGGCGACGGCTGGGAGACGCTGCGGACGGAGGCGCACGGGGGACCGACCAGGGCCGCCGAGGCCTGGGCCCGTTCGGCGCGTCATCGCGGCCCGGCTTTCCCGGCCGCCGGAGCCCGACCCGTTCGGCACGTCGCCGCGGTCCGGCCTTCCCGGTGTGCACACGGCAGACTGTCCGGGACGGACATCGCGCAAAACGTCACCCGTGACAAGCAGGACCTCCGTCCGTTGTGGCGGTACCGGGAGCGGATACCGACGCTGGCTCGCCGGGCGGCGACGGCCTGCGACCGGCCGGCACCGGCCCGCGGGCAGGCAGCAGCTCGCCGGCGGGCGGGCGGCGACTCCCGGGCGGACGGCACCGGCCCACGAACGGGCGGCACACCGGCCGGTACTCACGCCGGAGCGCTCCACGAGGCGGCCACCCGTCGCTGACCTCGGGCGCTGCTCCCGGGGCGCCGGTTGGCGGACTCGCTGACTGGGCACAACAGAATCACGGTGCACATGAGGCCCAGACAGCTCAATGTAACCACAACGCAACCTCTGTCTCACTTATAACAGAGTTAAACATTATCAGGATGTTAGCGCTAACAAGTAACTGTTTGGCAACGAACGCGAAACACAATCGCCACGCTGCGCAGTGACGCTTGAACGCCTCCGAGGCTATCTCTGACCGGCCCGAAGATGTTTTAAGCGTGCACTCTGTTAGTTCAGAGGTTAGTCAGAGAGAATGTAACTAGATTCGAACTGTTGCCAGAAAATAATCACTTAACTTCGCACAGTAACCGTATCGCCGGGAGGGGGGTTCCGGCGGTGATTGGCACATAAACCATCACCGTCGCAAGTATTTATCCTCAAAAGAGGACAATTCCGGTCGTAGGGGGGTCACAATGAGTGCAGGGGCGGCGAGTCGTGTGTGCTCTCAGCCAACTGTTCGGTCACTCTGTGCATCCGACAGCCGCGACCGGAACCGAACAGTGAATATGAACGTCTCAGAGAAGACGGATGGCGGACTTGGGCGCCACCCGGGCACGGGCCCGGCGGCGCCTCCGCATCAAAGAGGAGGCTACGGATGCTTGCCCGGCATCGGCAGTCGCTGATCCTTCAGGCTGTCCGCAGCGACGGCAGCGCAAGAGTCAGCGATCTCACCCAGCAACTCGGGGTCTCGGACATGACCGTCCGGCGTGACCTGGAGGCCCTCGCGAGAGACGGCCTGATCGAGAAGGTCCACGGCGGAGCGGTTCTGCCCGGAACACCAACCAGCAGCCACGAGCCTGGCTTTGAGGCCAAGCTCGTACTCGAGCAGCCGGAGAAGGCAGCGATCGGGAGGGCAGCGGCCAGTTTGGTCAAGCCCGGCACCGCAATCGCCTTGTCCGCCGGCACCACGACGTTCGCGCTGGCCCAGTGCCTGCTCGACGTTCCCGGACTGACGATCGTGACCAACTCACTGCGCGTGATGAACCTGTTCAGCAGCGCGCGGCCGACCAATGGGTCACACACGTCAGTCATCCTGACCGGAGGCATCCGCACTCCTTCGGACGCGCTGGTCGGTCCCGTTGCCGACCTGACCGTCCGGTCACTCCACTTCGACACGCTGTTCCTCGGCTGCCACGGGATCGACCCGGACGCCGGGCTCACCACTCCCAACCTGGCCGAATCAGAGACGAACCGCACGTTCATCAAGCTGGCCCGCCGCGTGGTCGTTGTCGCTGACCACACCAAGTGGGGCCTGGTCAGCCTGAGTTCGTTCGCGAGTCTCGACGAGGTCGACGTCCTGGTTACCGATGACGAGCTTCCTTCCGGGATCCGCGATGTGGCCTCCGAGAAGGTCGGCGAGATCATCGTGGCCGAGGGCATGTCCGCAGCCCGGGTAGTCCGCGGCTAACCGGCTGTACGGCTCCAGCCGGGTCCTCGACTGGCTGGCTAGCTGGGTGGATGGCTAGCTGGCTAACGCCGCAGGGCTGACTGGCCGTACGGCTAGTGATGTTAAGTCAGCAAACGCCGGCCACCATCCGCGGTGGACGGTAGCCCGGGCAGACGCGGTAACGGACGGCGCCAGGTCTGGGCCGAGGGGGGGCGGGGTCACGCACGCTGTGGCCCCGCTACTTCGCTCACCTGCCCCCGCGTGCGCCCTCCGCGCGCAGCCGCGTGGGCCCCCGCGCACTCACTCGTCCAGCCCTGCATGCCCCTCGCGTGCACCCGGCTCCGGGCTCCCCCAGAACCCGGCCCTCCCGCGCACCACGGCGTCCCCGGCGGCTCCACATCAGGCTCCCGCCCTCCCCGCGTGCAGTCGCACGGCCCCCGCGCACTCGCTCGTCCAGCCCCCGCATGCCCCTCGCGTGCACCCGGCCCCGGGCTCTCCCCACACCCAGCCCTCCCCCGCACCACAGCGTCCCCGCGCACCACAGCGTCCCCGCAGGGCCTCCCACGCAACCCACATCGGGCTCCCGCCCGCGCCCTCCGGCGCGAGCCACGAGATTGGGCCGGCTTTTCCGCAAATGCTGCGGAATACTCTGCCCACATTGGTGAGGTCCGAGACGGTCCGTTCCCACGTCCCCCAGCAAGCTCACTAGCCACAGGCATTCCTGGCCCGCTAAATGGCGACGCGTCCTATCCGCCGAAAAATCGTCACGAATACGGGAGATCCCTGTTCAGGAGTTGCGGGCGGGGCTGGGAGCTGGGGCGGGGCCAGGTGCCCACGCGGGGAAAGCCGCGTGAGGCAAGGGACGCGGGCTAGGTTGCCTTCGGTCAGACCGCGCCCAGGACGGCCCCGCCGACTGGTCGCGGACCCGGGCGGCGGGCTAGGCGCCTTGGGCGAGCCGCCCAGGCCGGGTCCGCGCGGGCGAGCCGGGGGCCGCGCAAGCCACGCGAGGGCCGCGCGGGCGAGGCGTCCTAGGTCGGGAGTCCCGCTGGGGGTCAGGCGACGGTGACGGAGGGGGAGCCTGCCTCGCCGGTGGGGAGGTCCTCTTCCTCGGCGAGGCGCATGGCTTCCTCGATGAGGGTTTCCACGATCTTGGACTCGGGGACCGTGGCGATGACCTTGCCGCGGACGAAGATCTGGCCCTTGCCGTTGCCGGAGGCGACCCCGAGGTCGGCTTCGCGGGCCTCGCCGGGGCCGTTGACGACGCAGCCCATGACGGCCACCCGCAGCGGAACCTCCATGCCCGCGAGCCCCGCCGTCACCTCGTCGGCCAGCTTGTAGACGTCGACCTGGGCACGACCGCAGGAGGGACAGGACACGATCTCCAGGCCGCGCTGGCGCAGGCCAAGGGACTCCAGGATGCCGATCCCGACCTTGACCTCTTCCACCGGCGGGGCGGACAGCGACACGCGGATGGTGTCGCCGATGCCCTCGGCCAGCAGCGCGCCGAACGCGACCGCCGACTTGATCGTCCCCTGGAACGAGGGGCCGGCCTCGGTCACGCCGAGGTGCAGCGGGTAGTCGCAACGCTGGGCCAGCAGGCGGTAGGCGTTGATCATGACGACCGGGTCGTGGTGCTTGACCGAGATCTTGATGTCGCGGAAGTCGTGCTCCTCGAACAGGGAGCACTCCCACAGCGCCGACTCCACCAGGGCCTCGGGCGTCGCCTTGCCGTACTTGGCCATGAGGCGCTTGTCGAGCGATCCGGCGTTGACGCCGATCCGGATGGGGATTCCGGCATCCTTCGCGGCCCGCGCGATCTCGCCGACCTTGTCGTCGAAGGCCTTGATGTTGCCCGGGTTGACGCGTACCGCGGCGCAGCCCGCGTCGATGGCGGCGAACACGTACTTCGGCTGGAAGTGGATGTCCGCGATCACCGGGATCTGGGACTTCCGGGCGATCGAGGGAAGGGCATCCGCGTCGTCCTGGGAAGGAACGGCCACCCGGACGATCTGGCAGCCGGAAGCCGTCAGCTCGGCGATCTGCTGCAGCGTGGCGTTCACGTCGGCGGTCAGCGTGGTCGCCATCGACTGAACCGAGACGGGCGCTCCGCCGCCCACCGGCACGGACCCCACCATGAGCTGCCGCGAAACCCTGCGCTCGGCGAGCGGCCTGGGCGGCGTGTCCGGCAGACCGAGGTCAATGCTCATCTTCCCCATCCGATCGATTAGTCGGTATCCCCATTGTCCCAGCACCAGCCTGCCATCCCGTACGGCACACCGGTCTTGCCTGACGCGTGCGTCACGAACCCTTCCCCGGTTGTTCGCGCGCCGTCTACCCGCTCCGGCACGGAGCCCACCCTATGCCGGCGGTTCCATGGCGGTCCCGTCGTCAGCCACCTCCGGTCCGTGGCTCAACCAGCCGGACCCGGCCACCTCCGAGCGGCTACCCCCTTAGGCGGGCCGCATGGGCGGATGAGCCGGATCAGGTGAGGTGGATGGGGTTCACCAGGTCGGCGAGGATCAGCATCAGCCCGAAGAACACGAGGACGCCGAACACGCCCACGCTGACCGGGATGAGCTTCGTATAGTCGACCAGGCCCGGGTCGGACCGGCCGCGGAGGCGCGCGAACCAGGCGCGCACCCGCTCGTAGATCACGATCGCGATGTGGCCGCCGTCCAGGGGCAGCAGCGGCACCAGGTTGAACGCGCCGACGAAGATGTTCAGCGAGGCCATGATCAGCAGTACGTAGTCGACCTTGACCTGCCAACCGACGTTCGCCGACACGACGGAGCCGGTGATCTCGCCCGCGCCCACCACGCTGGTGACCTGGCCCGCGGACGTGCTCGCGCGGTTCTTGGCGAACAGGTGCGGGATGGCCGACGGCAGCTGGCCGATCTCCTTGGCCGAGCCGGTCAGCACCTGGCCGAACAACGATCCCGCGTAGGTGACCGACCGCACTGGGTTGTAGCGCTGGAAGAAGCTGATTTCCCCGATACCCAGGTAAGACGAGGACTCCCCGCTGACCGTCGCCAGCGTGACGTGCAACGTCTGCCGGTGTCCGTTCCGGACGATAACGACCGGTACCGACCGGTGCGCCGGCGTGCCGCGGATGTCGTTGCCCAGCGCGGTCCAGGTGCTCACCGACTTGCCGTCGAACGAGACGACCTTGTCGCCGGCCCGCAGCCCGGCCACCTTGGCCGGGGAGGGCTGGTCGGTGGCGGTGCAGATGTTGTCGTCGTAGGCCTTGACATTGGCCGGCACGCACGAGCTGATCGGTCCCAGCTGGCTGGTGGTGCTGTAGTTTTCCAAGCCGATCACCCCGCCGACCAGGAACAGCAGCACGAAGGCCAGCACGAAGTGCATGAACGAGCCGGCGAACAGCACGATCAGGCGCTGCCAGGCCGGGTGCCGGCGGAACGATCGCGGCTCGTCGGCGGGGTCGACCTCGTCCATGGAGGTCATCCCGGTGATCTTGACGAATCCGCCGAACGGCAGAGCCTTGACCCCGTACTCGGTCTCTCCCCGGTGCGTCGACCACAGCGTGGTGCCGAAGCCGACGAAGTACTGGGTGACCTTCATGCCGAACTTCTTGGCCGTCGCGAAGTGACCGAACTCGTGCAGCATGACGGAGAAGAGCAGGGCGACAATGAAGATGACCCAGCCGAGCAGCGTCACAGTTGCTCCTGCCTCATCAAGCCGTCTCTCCCTCGCTGTTAAGCTCCCGCGCCCGCCGCCGGGCCCACACATCGACCGCGAGCACGTCCTCTAGCGTCGTCGCGCCACCCCGGGACGCGTCATGTTCCGAGATTACCCGGGCCACCGTATCGACGATCCCGGTAAACGGGATCTTCCCGGCCATGAAGGCATCCAGGCATTCCTCGTTCGCCGCGTTGTAGACGGCCGGTGCGGTGCCACCGGCGGTGGCCGCCTCACGGGCCAGTTGGACGGCCGGGAACGCGTCGGAGTCGAGCGGCTCGAACGTCCAGGTGACCGCCTTCGACCAGTCCAGCGCGGGGGCCGCACCGGGCACCCGGTCGGGCCAGGCCATGGCCAGCGCGATGGGCAGCCGCATGTCCGGCGGGCTGGCCATCGCGATCGTCGCCCCGTCGGTGAACTCGACCATGGAGTGCACGATGGACTGCGGATGGACGACGACGGCGATGCGGTCCAGGTCCACGCCGAACAGCAGGTGCGCCTCGATCAGTTCCAGGCCCTTGTTGACCAGGGTGGCACTGTTCAGCGTGTTGGACGGCCCCATATTCCAGGTGGGATGGGCCAGCGCCTGCTCGGGCGTGACCGTGGCCAGCCGGTCCCGGCTCCAGCCGCGGAACGGCCCGCCGCTCGCGGTGAGCACGAGCCGGCGCACCTCGTCCCGGGAGCCCCCGCGCAGGCACTGCGCGATCGTGGAGTGCTCGGAGTCGACGGGGACGATCTGCCCGGGTGCCGCGCGCTGGGTGACCAGCGACCCGCCGGTAATGAGCGATTCCTTGTTGGCCAGCGCGAGGGTGCGCCCGGCGTCCAGCGCGGAGATCGTCGCGGCCAGGCCGACCGCTCCGGTCACGCCGTTCAGCACCACGTCACACGGCCACGCGGCGGCGGCGGTGACCGCTTCGGGGCCCGCCAGCACCTCGGGGACGCCCGGCGCGGCCCGGCCGTCCGCCACCCGGGCCGCCTCGGCCACCAGCGCGGCGCGCACGTCGGCCTGCGCGCTCGGCTGGGCCACAGCGACCGACGGCACGCCGAACTCGATGGCCTGCTGGGCGAGCAAGGCGGGATTGCCGCCCCCGGCCGCCAGCCCCACCACCCGGAACCGGTCCGGGTTACGCCGGATGACGTCGAGCGCCTGGGTACCGATCGAGCCGGTCGAGCCGAGGATGACGACATCGCGCGGCTGGGCGCCACGCGCGGCCGCGCCGCTTCCGGAAGCTTCCACGGACCCCATTCTGGCCCCTCCGTGACGCGGACGGCTAACCCGCCGCACGCGAGCAATTTTTCTTAATGGACGTGCGTGCTCCGTTATCCCTGGTCACGGGTCACGGGTCACGGGNNCACGGGGCAGCACGGGGCGGCACGGGCCGGCGTGGGGAGCAGCGGGCGGGCGCGGCTCGCCGGGCGGCGTCAGGGGCGGGGCCCCGATGCCGTCAGCCGGCGGGGGTAACCGTGGGCTCGCCGGTGATGTGCTGCCAGCCGGACTGCCACTGCGCGTAATCGGTGCAGTCCGTCTGCCCGGTCCCGCAATCACTGACCGGCAGGTGGTCGAACACGATGTTCCGCGCGGTGGCCAGACTCGTTTCGTGGAACTCGGCGCAGTTGGCGACGGCGGCCCCCCGGCAGGCGGCCAGGCTCGCGGGCGCCTCGTTGGTCCACGCGGAGACGCGCTCCTGTACGTAGTTCGAGACTGACCAGGACAGCCATTGATACGTGCAGTAAGTCTCCGGGGCCTGCGAGGTCATCATCCACGACAGCACATCGGCGACCGGTGAGGCAGCCCCGGCCGCCGCGGTGAGGACCGGCACGCCCGCGGTGGGCAGGCCCGCCCGCGACATCTGGACGATCTGCCGGCTGAGGACGGCGCCGAGCAGGTCCTGCCCGTCCCCGAGCTGCCCGATCACCGAGCTGTCCTGCGTCCAGAAGGTGCCCACCTGGCTCCGGACCGCGCTCACCGCCTGCTGCGCCGCGGCGAGCTGCGGCTTGGTGAGCTCGAAGGGGTCCGAGATGCCCAGCGACGGCTGGGCCGACTTGAGGTACAGCGCCGCCAGCGCCAGCGTCACCGGGGAGTCCGGCATCGTGATCTTCCCGGAGTAACGGGACGCGGAATCCGGGGCGAACAGCGACGTCCAGCTCTGCGGGGAGGGCTTCACCTTGCCCACGTCGTATCCCGTGACGTAGGAATCCCAGATGTAGGGCACGCCGTAGACCTTGCCGCCGGACACCTCGCTCGGCGCGTTCCGGAGCCGGGGGCTGATCTGGGCGTAGCCCGTGATGCGCGGGACGTTCAGCGGCTGGACGGCCTTCAGCTTGACGAGCTGCCCGAGCACTTCCGGGTCACCGAGCACTCCGTCGTAGTACGACCGGCCGGTGCCCTGGTTGATGTCGTTGACCGCCTGGAGGTCGGTGCTGGCGTTCGTCAGCAGGACCTGGCAGCCGGTGCGCTGCTCGAACGGCGTCACCCAGTCATACCGTGGGTCGACGTTGCCGTTCTGGACGGGGCCGGGAGTGACGACCAGCCGGAGGGTGCCGCGGCTTGCGACGGTGGAGGACGGAGCGGCGCCGTCCGCGGCGGCGGCCGGTGCCGCGCCCGCGGCCTTGGACGTGCCCGTCCTGGTCCCCGAGCACCCAGCCAGCAGGACCAGGACCCCGATCAGCGCGGGAAGCACCACGGCCAGCCGACGACGACCGGTCGCGTACCGGGCCCGCTGCGGGCCCCGGTCACCGCGCTCGGCCTGCTGCCGCGATCGCGCGTACCGCGCTTGTCCCCTCACGGAACCAGGAGCTTATCCGGCCGCGATCAGCCATGGTCCCTGGACCGGCTCATATCCGGCAAATCGGCGCGCCGCTCCCCGGCCCCTGGATGGCGGCGGTGAGCAGGGCCGAGCCCCGGAACGGCGGCGGGAACTAGGCCAGGCCGGAGATGCGCCGGGCCAGGCTGAAGTCGGCCGCGGTAAGGCCGCCCGCCGAATGCGTCGACAGGGTCAGCGTCACCTTGTTCCACTGGATCAGGATGTCGGGGTGATGGTTGGCCTGCTCAGCGAGGCACGCCACGCCGCCGACGAAAATTATCGCGTCCTTGAAGTCCTTCCGCCCGACCGTCCGGGTGATCTGACGGTCCGCTATGGTCCAGCCGGGCGACTCGGCCAGTTCGGCCGTGATCTGATCATCTGTGAGAAGCTCCATACGACCGGCATACCATTCGGTCGTGCCTGGATCGTCATCGAACCCCCCAGAGAAGCCCAGCGGGCCCCGCGCCACGCCGCTGCGCGCCGTTCACGAGCAGCTCGGCGCAACGCTGACCGGTTTCGCCGGCTGGCTGATGCCACTGCGGTACGGCAGCGAGACCGCGGAGCACCTGGCCGTGCGCCGGGCGGCGGGGTTGTTCGACCTGTCCCACATGGGCGAGATCGCCGTGACCGGCCCGGACGCGGCCGCCGCGCTGGATCACGCGCTCACCGGGCAGCTGTCCGCGGTGGCCCCGGGACGCGCCCGCTACACGATGATGTGCGCCGAGGACGGCGGGGTGCTCGACGACCTCGTGGTCTACCGGCTCGCCGGCGAGGAGTTCATGGTCGTCGCGAACGCCGCGAACACCGCCACGGTCGATGGCGAGCTGCGCCGCCGGTCGGCGGGGTTCGACGCCCGGATCACCGACCAGACCGCCGACTATGCGCTGATCGCCATCCAGGGCCCGGAGGCCGTGGGCATACTCGCCCCGCTCACCGACGCGTCGCTGGGCGACCTGAAGTACTACGCCGCCCAGCGGGCCACCGTCGCGGGACGCCCGGTCTGGCTGGCCCGGACCGGCTACACGGGGGAAGACGGATTCGAGATCTTCTGCCTGCCCGATGACGCCGAGCCGATCTGGAACGCACTGACCAGCGCCGGGGTACCGGCCGGCCTGGTACCGGCCGGCCTGGCCGCACGCGATACGCTCCGGCTCGAGGCCGGCATGCCGCTGTACGGCAACGAGCTCGGCCCTGATGTGACGCCGTATGATGCCGGACTGGGGCGAGTGGTCAAGTTGGAGAAGCCGGACGGCTTTGTCGGGGCCGGAGCGCTGGCCGAGCGGGCCACGTCCGGACCGCGCAAGGTCCTCGCCGGGCTCACCCTCACCACCCGCCGGATCCCCCGGCATGGGTACACGGTCCTGGCCGACGGCCGTGCCTGCGGAACTGTGACGAGCGGCGCGCTCTCACCGACCCTGGGTACGCCGATCGCGATGGCGTACCTGGAACCGGACGTCACCCGTGACCCGAAGCCCCGGCTAGCAGTGGACATCAGGGGCCGGGCAGAATCGGCTGACCTAACTGACTTGCCTTTTTATAGGAGATCCCGAGCATGAGCGTTCCTGCCGAGCTGCGCTACACCGCAGAGCATGAATGGGTGGCCATGAACGGCCCGACCGCGACGGTCGGCATCACCGACTTCGCGGCGCGGTCGCTGGGTGACGTGGTCTACGTGTCGCTGCCCGCCGAGGGCGCGAGCGTCACCGCCGAGGAGCCGTGCGGGGAGGTCGAGTCGACCAAGTCCGTCAGCGACCTGTACTCGCCCGTGGACGGCGAGGTCACCGACATCAACGGCGATCTGGAAGACGACCCCGGCCTCGTCAACGCCGATCCGTACGGGGCGGGCTGGATGTTCAGGGTCCGGCTGCCCCCGGGCTCCGGCGACGAGGACCTCCCGCCGGGCCTGCTCACGCCCGGCGAATACGAAGAACTCACCAAGGACAGCGACTAGCCGGCGAGCCGCATGAGGATGGGCCGGCTCCGGACGGAACCGCCCCCCGGCCCAGCCCAGTTACGGCGAGGCGTTCGCTACCGGCCCAGCGACCCCAGGCCGAAGGCCTGGGTGAGCGGCCGGTGTGCCGGCGAAGCACCACCGCGCGGGCGCGGAGCGCATGCGGGGGGTTCCCGGGGGTCGCCCCCCGGGCCAGCACAGCTCAGCGGCGGCGGCGCCAGACCACGAGAGCGACCACGCCCACCACGACGATCGCGCCCGCGCCGACCAGCTTCGGATCCACTGACTGCGCGCGCTGCCTGAGCTTGTCCGCGGTGCGCCGCGCGACGTTTGCCGGGCGGACCTTGTCGGCGATGGCGTCAATCGTGCGGGCCAGGTCTCCCCGGGCCTGTTCGATTTCCTGGATGGTCGTCTCCTGCGCGACCACCTTGGGCGCCTGGTCCTGACCGGCCATCACGAGCTCCCTTTCCGCCATGCCTGTTCCGCCATGCCTGTTCCGCCATGCCTGTTCCGCCATGCCGGGGGTAAGAAATCAGCTTGCTTAAGCAAACTTGCTCAAGAAATCGCGTTGTTCAGCCTGATCCCGTCAGTCTCTCAGGCTGACGGTCGCTTTTGCGCACCCGGCGCCCCGCTCAGGCGTCCCGGATGGCCGAGCGGCCCGCTCATCGCCTTCCGGTT
The DNA here is from genome assembly GCA_003164955.1 of Actinomycetota bacterium. Taxonomy (GTDB): domain Bacteria; phylum Actinomycetota; class Actinomycetes; order Streptosporangiales; family Streptosporangiaceae; genus Bog-532. The sequence continues at coordinate 38,215 of PLRW01000084.1, read as the reverse complement.
CCCCGAAGATAGCGTTGATCCTCGGGCGCCGCAGCGCCGGGGATCATCAGGTGCCCCTCGCCGGTCCCGCCAGGCTCAGCCGGGAGTGCCTGGTGCGGCGTCCCGGCTCATGTGGAACGTGAACATCCGGTCGGCGTCGATACGGGCGTAGACCGGCCCTGAATCGAGGAACGTTTCCCATTCCGGCCCATAGCGCGGCACGTACACGTCCAGCAGCGTTTGCCGGAAGCCAGCGTGATCGGCACTGCGGACATCGATGAGGGCCGCGCGGCCATGAACGGTCACCGCAAGCTCTTCTCCCGGAAGGTGGGTGGCGCTGACGTGGGGACGGCGGCGGATGTGCCGGAACCGCACGGAGTCGGATGAGGACCCAAAGTGGAACGCGCCCCGGTAGAAGATGCCGTCGACGGGCCCGACCAGCGGGCGGCCATCGGATGTCACGGTCGCCAGGGCCAGAAGCGACATCCCCGTCAGCTGGGAGCACACCTCGTGTGCGGTCAGGCGCCGCTCCGGTGTGAGGATGCTGCTCAGATGGCCGCCTGCCCCGGCCGCGCTCCGGTCGAGAACGGCCTGCAGAGCCACGAGGTCGGAGGGGGTCTCATGCATGCCACTACTGTGGCAGATGCGGCACGGGCGGACTGCGGGCCGGCCGTTAAGTGTAGGACCACGCCGTCCAGGAGGTGGCGGTGATGGCGATGACGGGGCCGTCGGGCGGGTCGGCCTGGTACTGCGGATAGCGTGCGGCCAGCAGGGCCACCGGGACACTGATCTCATCGGCACCGGTGAGGATGGCGGCGCGGCCATCGGCGCGCGCCCACCACAGCGAGGTCCAGTCATCGGAGTAATGGTCAGCGAGCAGGCTTACCCGCGGGTTCTCAGTGATATTGCGGAGCCGCCGCAGGTTGGTGGTCGTCTTCGGCTTGTGGTCGACCGCCGTGTAGATGACGTCGCCGTCAACGGTGAAGGTGACGGCGACGATGTGCGGCTGCCCGTCGGCGCCGGCGGTGGCCAGGCGGGCGACCCGGGAGCCGGCCAGGCGGCGGCGCGCCTCCGGCACGGAAAGCCTCATGCGCGTCATCGTTCCACGGCTCCGCGTGCCCGCGACCCTGCGCTCCCGCGACCCTGTACTCCCCCGCCCAGGGCTCCCCCGGCTCTGCGCTCCCCGCGACTCCGTGGCACCCCTTCCCGGCTCGGCGCGCAGCCGGTGCGGGCGTCGCCACTCGCGCGTTTGCGACCCGTTAGGGTGGCGTGAGGGGTGCCGGGAAGTCTGGTCGGCGTGATTTCGCTCTGGACGGAGGCCGCCGGTGACCGATATCGAGCCGTTCGGGCTGGTCATTCTGGTCATCGGCGTGGTCGGCACGGCGGCGGTCCTGTCCAACCGGCTCAGCGAACGGCTGCGGGTGCCCGCCCCGGTCTTCTTCCTCGTCTGCGCCGCGTCAGCGTCCGACCTGTTCCCGAACCTCGCGCGGCTTTCCGGCGGCACCGTCCAGCGCGTGGTCACGGTGGCGCTCGCCTTCATCCTCTTCGACGGGGGCCTGCACATCGGCCGGCGGCGATTCCGGAGCGCGGCCCTGGCCATCGGGTGGCTCGGGGTCGCGGGCACGTTCGTGACGGCCGGGGTCACGGCCACGGCGGCGCACTTCCTGTTCGGGATCGGCTGGCGGCTCGCGCTCCTGCTGGGGACGGCCCTGGCCCCGACCGACCCGGCGGTGGTGTTCTCGGTGCTGGGGCGGCGCGAGGTCGGCGGGCGCACCGGCGTCATGCTGGAGGGCGAATCGGGGGCCAACGACCCGGTGGGCATCGCGCTGCTGGTGGCGCTGATCGGGGCGACCGGCTCTCCGGCCGCGGCGGCCGGGCACATCGCCGTGACGTTCGTGCTGCAGATGGCGGTCGGCGCCGGGATCGGCATCGTCGGGGGCCGGCTGCTGCTCGCCTTCATGCGCCGGGTCCCGCTGCCGAACGAGGGCCTGTATTCGCTGCGCGTGCTGGCCGCCGTGCTGGCCATCTTCGGGCTCGCGACGGTGGCTCACGGGTCCGGGTTCCTGGCCGTGTTCGCGGCCGGCATCCTGATCGGCGACGAGCGCGCGCCGTACAAACGGGAAATCCAGCGGTTCCACTCGTCGCTGGCCAGCCTGGCCGAGATCGTCGCGTTCATCATGCTCGGCCTGACCGTACGGCTGCGCGAGCTGCCGATCGGCAACGCCTGGAGCATCGGTCTGGCGCTCGGCGCGCTGCTCGCCTTCGTGATCCGCCCCGCCTTCGTCGGGCTGCTCACGCTGCCGGTAAAGCTGAAACGCGGGGAACGACTGTTCCTGTTGTGGACGGGGCTGAAGGGGGCCGTGCCCGTCCTGCTGGGCACGTTCATCGTCGGCTCGCACATCGCCGGGGCCGGGCGCGCCTACGAGATCATCTTCGTCGTCGTGGCCTTCTCCGTCGCGGTGCAGGGCGGTTTCGTGCCCACGCTCGCGCACCGGCTGAACGTCCCGCTGCGCACCATCGACCCCGAGCCGTGGAGCCTGGGCGTGCGTTTCCGGGAGGAGCCAGAGGGCCTGCACCGCTTCCGGGTCTCACGCGGCGCGCCGGCCGCCGGGATGTCGATCGAGGACCTGCCGTGCGGGGAGGACGCCTGGATCATCTTCATCATCCGGCACGGGCGGCTCGTCCCGGCGCGCTCCGACACCCGGATCGAGCCGGCCGACGAGGTGCTGGTCCTGGCCGGCCCGGACGAGGTCCCGGCGCTGAAGAAACTGTTCACCGCGCGCCGTTCCGCGCATCGGCATGCCGAACGACGCCTGGCGGGGCTCCCCGCCAGGCGGGAGNNCGGGAGGCGGGGCTCCCCGCCAGGCCGGAGCCGGGGACGGATCGCGATCACACTGGAACCTGAGGGGGCCCCCAGCCACACTGGGATGATGACGGAACGGGTCCGGACGGCCGTCCGGGTGGAGGGCATCGTCCAGGGTGTCGGTTACCGCCCGTTCGTGTACGCACTGGCGTCCGGGCTGGGCCTGGGCGGCCTCGTCGGCAACGACGGCGGCGGGGTTTTCGCTGAAGTCGAAGGAGCGCCCGCGGCGATCGGCGAGTTCCTGCGCCTGCTGGAACGCGACGCACCGCCGCTGGCCCGGGTCGACCGGGTCCGGACCTGGGCCATGGAGCCAACCGGCTCCCCCGGCTTCTCGATCGTCGCGAGCGAGCCGAACGGCCCGGGCGCGGCGCGGCGGGCGCTGGTGTCGGCGGACACGGCGACGTGCGCCGATTGCCTGCGCGAACTGGCCGACCCGGCGGACCGGCGGTTTGGCTACCCGTTCATCAACTGCACCAACTGCGGGCCGCGGTTCACGATCGTCCGGGACGTTCCGTACGACCGGGCCCGGACCACGATGGCCGGATTCACGATGTGCCCGGCCTGCGCGGCCGAGTACGGGGACCCGGCCAACCGGCGCTTCCACGCCGAGCCGACGTGCTGCCTCTCGTGCGGCCCGTCGCTGGCGCTGATCAGCCCGGCCGGTTCCACGCTGGCCGGCCCGGTGCCGGCCCACGCCACAGACCGCAGCGGCAGAGACGCCCGCGCCATGGATGGCCCTGGCCGGGTGGGCAGGCCGGCCGGCCGGGACGTGATCGGCGCGGCGGCGGCGATGCTGCGGGAGGGGCACGTCCTGGCGATCAAGGGACTGGGCGGCTACCACCTGGCGGTGGACGCGACCGCGGAGAAGGCCGCGGCGGCGGTGCGGATGCGGAAGCACCGCGAGGACAAGCCGTTCGCGGTGATGGTGGCGGACGTGACGGCGGCGCGCCAGTTGTGCGAGGTGGACGACGCGGCGGCGCGCGTGCTGAGCAGTGCGCGGCGGCCGATCGTGCTGCTGCCGCGCCGGCCCGGGACCCCCGTGGCGGAGGCGGTGGCGCCGGGGAACCGGCAGCTGGGGATCATGCTGCCGTATACGCCGCTGCACCATCTGCTGCTCGGCGCGATGGCCGGCCCTGTCGTGCTGACCAGTGGGAACGTGTCCGACGAGCCGATCGCGTACCGGGACGACGACGCGCTCGCGCGGCTGGGCGCGATCGCGGACGCCTTCGTGACGCACGACCGGGCCATCCACATCCGGACGGACGACTCGGTGGCCGGGACGTTCCGCGGCCGGGAGATGGTGCTGCGGCGCTCGCGCGGTTACGTGCCGGAACCGGTGACCGTCGCGACGGCGTTCCGGCGGCCGGTGCTGGCCTGCGGGGCCGAACTGAAGAACACGTTCTGCCTGGCCAAAGGGAACCGCGCCTTCATCTCCCAGCACATCGGGGATCTGGAGAACGCCGAGACACTGCGCTCCTTCACCGAGGGCATCGAGCACTTCCGGCGGCTGTTCGGCATCGACCCGCAGGTCGTGGCGTACGACCTGCACCCGGACTACCTGTCCACCAAGTACGCGCTCGACCTGGACGGGGCCGATCTGGTGGGCGTGCAGCACCATCACGCGCACATCGCGTCCTGCCTGGCCGACAACGGCGAGTCCGGACCGGTCATCGGGGTCGCCTTCGACGGCACCGGCTATGGCACCGACGGCACGATCTGGGGCGGGGAGTTCCTGATCGCGGACCTCGCCGGGTTCCGGCGGGTGGGGCACCTGGCGCCGGTCCCGATGCCGGGGGGCGCGGCCGCGGTCCGGCAGCCGTGGCGGATGGCCGCGGCGTACCTGGACGCCGCGTTCCCCGACGGTCTGCCCGGCGAACCGGACGTGGCCCGGCGGAACCAGGATCGCTGGGACAGCGTACGGACGCTCGCCCGGAAGGGGATCAACGCCCCGCTCACCTCCAGCGCGGGCCGTCTCTTCGACGCCGCCGCCGCGCTGCTCGGTGTGCGCGACACGATCAACTACGAGGGCCAGGCCGCCGTCGAGCTGGAACAGTTCGCCGACCAGACCGAGCTCGCGCGGCTCCCAGGGGTCGGCGGGACGGCTGGGGCCGCTGAGGCTGGNNCCAGCAGGCGGTTCACCAGCAGGCGGCTACCGAGCCAGCCTCTCCGGCGATGAGCCGTTCCAGGTGGCCGGTGCGGATCTGATCCGGGAGGCGGCGCGGGACCTGACCCACGGCACGGCCCCCGCCATCATCGCGGCGCGCTTCCAGCACGGGATTGTCCGGCTCATTGAAGATGGGTGCGCAACCATCCGTGACCGGCACGGGGTAGAGACGGTGGCGCTGTCGGGCGGGGTGTTCCAGAACCTGACCGTGCTCGGCGGGGCGGTGACCCGGCTGGAGGCGCGGGGCTTCCGGGTCCTCACGCACTCCCGCGTACCGTGCAACGACGGCGGGATCAGCCTCGGGCAGGCCGTGGTGGCGGCGGCGCGGATGAGTCAGTGAGCGGGCGCGGGGACCATGCCGGCCAGCCAGCCGGACCAGGAGGCCATGCCGGAGCCGGTCACGGCCGAGAGGCTGATCGTGATGGCCCGCGGGCTGACCTGCCCGACGTACTCCCCGAACCGGGCCGGGTCGAAGTTGACGTAGGGCCCGAGGTCGGTCTTGGTGATGACCACCAGGTCCGCGCTGCGGAACATCTGCGGGTACTTGAGCGGCTTGTCGGTGCCCTCGGTGACGGAGGCGAGCACGACGCGGGCGGTCTCGCCCAGGTCGAACAGGGCGGGGCAGACGAGGTTGCCGACGTTCTCGATCACCACGGCCGACCCGGCGGGCGGGTCCAGGGTGCGCAGGGCGCGGGCGACCATGGCCGCGTCCAGGTGGCAGCCCGCCCCGGTGTTGATCTGGACGACCTCACAGCCCGCCGAGCGGATGCGGTCGGCGTCCAGGTCGGTCTCCTGGTCGCCCTCGATGACGGAAAGAGCCAGCTTCCCGGCCAGGTCCTCGCTGGTCCGTTCGAGCAGCGTCGTCTTGCCGGAGCCGGGTGAGCTCATCAGGTTGATGGCCAGGACTCCTCGCTCCCGCAGCCATTCGCGGTTACGCTGCGCCAGATCGTCGTTCTTGGCCAGGATCTTCTGCTGCAGGGTCACGGTGCGGCCGTCGTCGTGCGGGTGCTCGTGGTCGTGCTCATCAACGGTGCAGCCGCAGGTCGCGCACATGATCAGGCCACCTTTACCGAGGTGATGGTGAGTTGCTGGCCGGACAGGACCTTGACGTCGGCGCTGCCGCACGGGCAGAGCAGGATCGGCACGCCGCGGGCGCCCGAGCCGCCGGCGCCGTCCGGCACGAAGGTCCCCCCGCAGGTGCGGCATTCGACCTGGATACCGGGCTCGGTGATCTGCAGGCTGGCGCCTTCCAGCTCCGTGCCCTCGGTGGCCAGGTCGAAGCAGAACCGCAGGGAGTCGGCGACCACCCCGGACAGCGCACCGATCTCCAGGCGCACCTCGGAGATCTTCGTGCCCGGCAGCCGTTCGGTCACGGCGTCCACCAGCCCCTCCGCGATCGCGAGCTCATGCATGCCACATCAGCAGATCCGTGGCAGGGGATCACCGACCAGCAGATCGACGATCCGCGTCCCGCCGAAGGCGGTCTTCAGGTGGACGAGGCCAGGCGGCCCGTCGGTGACGCGACCGATGATCGACGCCTGCGTGCCGAGCGGATGAGTACGCAGCGCGGCCAGCGCCCGGTCGGCCTGGTCCCCGGCCACGACGGCGACCAGCCGGCCCTCGCAGGCCACGTACATCGGGTCGATGCCGAGCAGCTCCGCGGCGCCGCGGACCTCGGCGCGGACGGGGATGTCGTCCTCGTTGACCAGCACGCCCACGTCGGCGGACCTGGCGATCTCGTTGAGGATCGTGGCCACGCCGCCGCGGGTCGCGTCGCGCATGGCCCGGACGCCGGGCACCGCGTCGAGCAGCCCGGCCACCAGGCCGTTCAGCGGGGCGGTGTCGGACTGGACGTCGGCCTCGATGTCCAGCTCGCCGCGGGCCAGCATGATGGTGACCCCGTGGTCGCCGATCGGGCCGGAGACGATGATGGCGTCACCCGGCTGAGCGCGGGCGACCCCGAACGCGACGTCACGGTCCAGCAGGCCGACACCCGCGGTGTTGATGTAGCAGCCATCGGCCTTGCCACGCTGGACGACCTTCGTGTCGCCGGTCACCACCGAGATGCCGGCGGCGGCCGCGGCCGCGCGCATGGACTCGGCGATCCGGGTCAGGTCGGCGACCGGGAAGCCCTCTTCCAGGATGAAGCCAGCCGACAGGTAGAGCGGGGTGGCACCGCTCACGGCGAGGTCGTTGACCGTGCCGTTGATAGCGAGCTCGCCGATGTCCCCGCCGGGGAAGAACAGTGGGGAGACCACGTAGGAGTCGGTGGTGAGGGCGACCCGCGCGCTGCCGACCGTGAGCGACGCCGCGTCCTCCAGCGGCTCCAGCAGCGGGTTGCGGAACGCTTCCAGGAAGATGGCCTCGATCAGGGTCGCGGTCGCCTTGCCGCCCGCACCGTGCGACATCGTGATGCGCTCTTCGCGGACCCGGGGGCGGCGCCGCCGGGCGCGATCGATGCGGTCGAGCACCTGCTGCTCGCGGTCGGGCACCTGCTCATGGTCGTGGTGCTCGTCGTGCTCGCGCAGGGCGCGGGCGACCCAGCCGGCCCGGGGTGCGCCGCCGCCGGTGCCGGCGGCCTCGTCCACCCCGGTGGGCGCGCCAGCGGCGCCGGGGGCGCCCGGCTGGTTGGCGCTCACGGCCTCCCCACCTCGATGGTCACGGCTTCCTTCACGCGGTGCCGGTTCATCCGGCCGAAGTTGTAGTACGCCGCGCAGGCGCCCTCGGGCGAGACCATGCACGTGCCGATCGGCGTCTCCGGCGTGCAGGCGGTGCCGAAGACCTTGCACTCCCAGGGCTTGAGGACGCCTTTCAGCACCTCACCGCACTGGCATGCCTTCGGGTCGGCGACCCGGACCCCGGGCACGTCGAAGAGCAGCTCGGCGTCGAACCGCGCGTACTTCTCGCGGACACTCAGCGCGGAATGGGAGATGAAGCCGAGGCCCCGCCACTCGAAGTAGGGGCGCAGCTCCATCGTCTCGCCGATGACCTTCAGCGCGGTCATGTTCCCATCCCACGGGACCACGCGGGAGTACTGGTTCTCCACCTCCGAGCGGCCCTCGGACAGCTGGAGCATCAGCATGTAGATCGACTGCAGGATGTCCAGCGGCTCGAACCCGGCGGTGACGACCGGTTTGCCGTAATCCCGCGCGATGAACTCATACGGCCGGCAGCCGATCACCGTGGACACGTGACCGGGGCCGATGAAGCCGTCCAGCCGCAGGTCCGGGGAGTCCAGGATCGCCTTGATGGCCGGGATGATCGTCACGTGATTGCAGAACACCGAGAAGTTCGGCAGGTTCTCGGCCGCCGCGCGCATGATCGTCATGGCCGTGGACGGCGCCGTGGTCTCGAAGCCGATGGCCATGAACACGACCCGCCGGCCCGGGTTGTTCCGCGCGATCTTCAGCGAGTCGAGCGGGGAGTAGACCATGCGGATATCGGTCCCGGCCGCCTTGGCGTCGAAGAACGAGCCCTTGCTGCCGGGCACGCGCATCATGTCGCCGAACGACGTCATGATCACGTCGGGCTCGGACGCCAGGGCCATGGCGTCGTCCACGCGCCCCATCGGGATCACGCACACCGGGCAGCCGGGCCCGTGCACCAGCGTGATCGACTCGGGCAGGTAGTCCTCGAGGCCGTGTTTGTAGATGGTGTGCGTGTGGCCGCCGCACACCTCCATCAGCTTGTACTGGCGGCCCGGCTCGCAGAGCGAGGCGATCTTCGCCGCGAGAGCGTGCGCCTTGTCCGCGTCACGGAACTCGTCAACAAACTTCATGATCCGCCCCTACTCGATCCGCGATTCGGCGAGCGCTTCCAGCTCGTCCGCATAGGCCTGGCCGATGCCCTCCAGGAACTGCAGCGCCATGGCGGCCTCCGCCTCGTCGATCTTCGACAGCGCGAAGCCCACGTGGATCAGCACCCACTCGCCGGGCACGGGCAGGTCATCGGCGAGCAGGCCGATGTTGATGACCCGACGCACACCGCTCACGTCGACCCGGGCCAGATCCGGCTGGTCCGGGAGGAGCTCGATCACCTCACCCGGTATGCCGAGGCACATAGGACCATCCCCTCATTAATCTCATCAATCAAGGCTCCTGCGAACCGTTGGCGTTCTGGGCGACCAGCGTGGTCACGACGCGGATGGCCTCGTCCACGGCGGCGGCGACGGGCTCGCTGAGCCCGATGCCTTCCTCCAGGCTGGCGGGCTGGCAGCCGACCACCAGAATCCGCCCGGCCTTCGCCCCGAGCATCTCCAGCACGCCGAAAACCACGTCGGGCTGCATGCCGTGCGCGTTGAACAGCTGGCTGCCCGGCAGCGGGCCGTCGGCGCTGGCGGCCAGATCGGGCCGGTCCTCCGGTCCCACCTCCAGCACGGTCAGGGTGCCCGGCGGCCCGCCGCGCGGGGCGGCGTCGACGAGGATCGTGGTGTCGTACCCGCCGGCTATGTCGTACGCCAGGTGCATGCCGCTGGTCCCGTAGTCAGCGACCCGGACGCCGTCCGGCAGGTCGGTGAACGCCATGCGCCGGGCGACCTCGACGCCGAAACCGTCGTCGCCCAGGAAGATGTTGCCCACCCCGGCGACGAGCACCCGGCCGCTCATGACGTCGCCCCGGCGCCGCTGGCGCCGCTGGCGCCGCTGGGGCCGCCGTCGCCGGCGGGACGGCGGAGGGCGGCGACGGCCAGCTCCCACAGCACGTGGTAGATGGTCGTCTGCGCCTCCTGGATCCGGTGCACCGACGAGGACGGCGCGACGAACAGGTAGTCGATGCTGTCGAGCTCGGCCATCGTGCCGCCGTCGTATCCGGCCAGGCCGATGGTCAGCATGCCCCGGCGGCTGGCCTCGTCGAACGCCCGCACCAGGTTGGCGGAGTTCCCGCTGGTGGACAGGCCCACCGCGATGTCGTTCCGGCCGCCGAGGGCGGCGAGCTGGCGGGCGAACACGACCTCCACGCCGATGTCGTTGCATAGCGCGGTAACGACGGACGTGTCGTTGGCCAGGCCGAAGGCCGGAAGCGGCGGGGTATCGCCGCCGGGATTGAGGAACAGGGTCGCGAGCTGCTGGGCGTCGGTGGCACTGCCGCCGTTGCCGAAGGCGAAGAGGCGTCCCCCGGCGGCGAACCGGTCCGCGGCCGCGGCCGCGCACTGGGCCAGCCGCACCCCTTCCCGCGCGCCGACGGTCTGCCTCAGCTCGATGATCTCGGCGATCTTGGCCACGGTGGAGGCGCGGACGTGTGCCAGGACGGTGGACATGTCCGTCGTGTCCGCGGACTTGCCCGCATAGAGGAACGGGTAGAGCGACTCGACGCCACCCGCCGCTCCCTGAGCGCCGTGGGCCGCGCCCGCCCCGCTCGCCCGGCCGGCCGGGCCGGCCCGGTCCTGGTTGTCCTGCCGCGTCACTGGGTCATCTCCCCACGACGGCGATGGCTTCCTTGGCGTGCACGAGGATTGTGTCCCCGGCCTCAGCCTGCACCAGGGCGACGCTGACTTCTTCCTCGCCCTGCCCAGTATCGACCACGGCGAGGCCATCGGGCAGCAACCGGACGACGGTGACCTCGACGGCGGTGTCGGAGCAGGTGATGCAGACGTCGCCGTAGCACTCCGGCACGGCCGCCGCGCCCGGGGCGGGCGTCTGCTGGGCGGCGGCCGTCTGCTGGGCGGGCGGCTCCCGGACGGCGGCTGCGCCCGGTCCGGGCGGCTCGCAGGCGGGCGCGGTCACGTGACGACCCCGGCGCTGAGCACACCCGGCTGCTCGAAGAAGACGTGCACCAGCTCCCACAGCAGGTGATAGAGGGTCACCTGCAGCTCCTTGACGATCCGCGGATCGTCCGATGGAGCGGTCAGCAGATGGCCGATGGCCGGATGGCCGGTCATCGCGCCCCCGTCCCCGCCGGCCAGGGCAATCGTCAGCAGCCCGAGCTCCCGGGCCGTCTGCAGGCCGGCCAGCACGCTCGCGCAGTGGCCGTCCGCGGAGATACCGAGCGCGATGTCCTCGGGCGCCGCCAGGTAGCGGATCTGGTGCGCGAAGATCTCCGCGACCCCGTCCCGGGCGGCAACGCCGGTCACCGTGGCCACGTCGGTGGTCAGCGCGATCGCGGGCAGCGCGCGCTTGCCGACGATCACGGGGTGCACGAACTCCACCGCTACGTGCTGGGCGTCCGCACTGGCCCCGCCGGTGCCGAAGACGACGAGCTTGCCGCCCCGATGGAAGCGGACCGCCATCGCGTGGCAGGCTTCGGCCACCGCAGCCGCCTGGCCGGCCAGGCTCCCGGTGGGGCCGGCCCGCCGCCCGAACAGCGGCGCCGCGCCGCCCGCTTCAGTCACGGCTGGCCGCCGAGAGGTCGATGTCGACCTCGACGTCCACGGCGTCACGCAGCTTGAGCGCACCGAACATGCCCGAGTACGGCTTGATACCGAACTCGGACTGGATCACGGTCGCGGCGGCCCGGTAGTGGCCGTCACCGTTCCTGGTGACGACCAGCGCGAGCGGCCGGGATTGGCCATGCAGCGTCAGCGTGCCGTTGATGGTGCCACCGCCCCGGTCATCCGGCACGAACTGCGACGCGCTGAACGTCGCCTCCGGGTAGCGGTCGGCCTGAAGCTGTTTGAGGGCGCTCGCGGCGATCTCGCGGCGGTCGCGGTCGCTGAGCGGCTTGAGGCCGCCGGTCCCCTCCCGGACCACCAGGGAACCCAGCTCGATCCGTGTCCCGAGGCGATCCGGGGCGCCGTCGTCGCCATCCAGCTCGCCCGACCAGCGGGTGATCTCGATCGTCAGGTCATGCCCAGCCTGAGCCGCCAGGCCACTGCGGTATGTACGCAGCGTGAGCCGGCCACCGCTGGGGCCGAGCCGGTGGCGCCCTTCATTAGCCGCCATGTAAGCACCGTAGGACACTTGTGAGGGCAGCGTCCAGTGGCCTTTCCGGACAGAAGTGACTGAAATGGGCATGCGAAAAAATGTTCCGGCCCGGGAAATTCTCTTCCCGCGGGCCGGCCAATAGGACGGCGAAAACGGACATCCGGCGCCGCCCGGACCGCCCCGCTACTGCAGCGGGATCTCGCCGAATACCTCCTGGATGCGCCGCAGGTCCCGGAGCCGGGGCTCGGTGGCGCCGCCGACCCACCGGCTCACCGTCTTGACCGACACCCCCAGCAGCCGCGCGGCGGCCTCCTGGGTCAGTCCCTCCCGCCGCAGCGCGACGGACATCCAGTCGGCAAAGCTGGCGGGCTGCCCGTCCTCGCCGAGACGGACAAACGAGGAACCGGGCACCGATATCTGCGGCCGGCCGCTCCCCGCGCGGGCGGGAGCCGGCGCGGCGCCGCCCGGACCCGGATCCGGCCGTCTCTCCGGGCCGCCGCCATGGCCGGACGGGATCTGGAGCTCAGAATGCAGGACGTCCACCTCGACATGCTCCGGAAAGATACGGAACGCGACCTGGATGGACCCTGACGGCCCGGCGGCGTCGAGCAGCGCGCGGAAGACGGTTTCCCCGACCTCGCGGTTGCCCTCCTCGGTGAGCGGCGACTCGGCCAGGCACCGGCGGACGAAATCGCGGATGTCCGGTATGGACGAGGGGCGTGCGGGAAATACCTGGAGGAGAACGACGACAGGCATGACCTCGATCGGGGCCCCACTGGGACCGCAAACGGGCTCAGCCACCGGATCTCTCCTCAAAGCCGTACGCAGCACGCCAAGGCGCATGTTTGGGCTGAGGCAAGGCTATTCGATTCGGGCCGCCGCAGAAAGCCGTAATGTGGCTGTGCACGCACGAATGCGTGCGGCGCGTGAGCGGACCCGGGCGAAAAGGTGAGCGCCGCGTCACAGGGCACAGGACAGTTCTGTCCGGTTGCCTGGCGTCAATATCTTGTGGCCTAGGTTACACCGGGTTTACCATGTCGATGTCTGCGCACCACAATGGTGTCTGCGCACCAGAAGGCGGGTAAGCGCCATGGTCATCTGCTCGGATGTGACAGCACGGCCCATGGTGCGCGACGCCGGGGTCGCTCAATGGGCCGTTCACGCCGGGGCCCGGCTACGGGCCGTTCACACGGGCCGGCATGAGTTAGTCCTGGCCCGATCAGATGTCTGGTTGCCAGACGCAGCGCCGGCCCGTATCACGGGCCGGGGGGAGCGGGCGCGCGAGCGACCCGCAGGCCAGCGATCCAGCAAGGAGGTGGCCTCCCTATGGCCACAGACCCACAAGCTAACAGCGCTGCCCCGGCCGAAAAGGCCGAGCCGGTTCTGCACATTCTCTGGATGAACGGCGGGCTGAGCTGCGACGGGGACTCAGTGGCCCTGACCGCAGCGACGCAGCCCAGCATCGAGGAGATCGTGATGGGCGCCCTGCCGGGGCTGCCCCAGGTCGCGGTGCACTGGCCGCTGATCGACTTCGAGTGCGGCCCGGAGCAGGGCGCGGACAACTTCATCGAGTGGTGGCACAAGGCCGACCGGGGTGAACTCGACCCGTTCGTGCTGGTCGTCGAGGGCTCGATCCCGAACGAGGCCATCAAGAGCGAAGGCTACTGGTGCGGCTTCGGCAACAACCCGGCCACCGGCCAGCCGATGACCACCAGCGAATGGCTGGACCGGCTGGCCCCCAAGGCCACGGGGATCCTCGCGGTCGGGACCTGCGCGACCTACGGCGGCATCCACGCCATGGCCGGCAACCCGACCGGCGCGATGGGCGTGCCGGACTACCTCGGCTGGGACTGGCGGTCCAAGGCCGGCCTGCCGATTGTCTGCGTGCCAGGCTGCCCCATTCACCCGGACAACCTGTCCGAGACCATTCTTTACCTGCTCTACCAGGTGGCCGGCCAGGCGCCGATGATCCCGCTGGACGAGGCGCTCCGCCCGGCCTGGCTGTTCGGGGCGACCGTGCACGAGGGCTGCGACCGCGCCGGTTACTACGAGCAGGGCGACTTCGCCGCCGAGTACGGGTCGGCCAAGTGCCTGGTCAAACTGGGCTGCTGGGGACCGGTGGTCAAGTGCAACGTGCCCAAGCGCGGCTGGATCAACGGTGTGGGCGGCTGCCCGAACGTCGGCGGCATCTGCATCGCCTGCACCATGCCCGGCTTCCCGGACAAGTTCATGCCGTTCATGGACGAGCCGCCGGGATCGAGGGTTTCCACCACCGCAAGCAGCATGTACGGGACGGTGATCCGCACCCTGCGCGGCTTCACCGCCAAGACCGCGGACGAGGAGCCGAAGTGGCGCAAGAAGAGCGCCGAGCTCCTGACCGGCTACAAGCAGACCTGGTGACACACATGGTGATGCCGTCCGGCTTCGGGCCGGCCGCCGCGCCCATTGCGAGGGGAAGGGATCAGCGATGACCACGGCACAGGACTCCGACATCAGGGAGATGTCCTGGGACCCGATCACCCGGATCGTGGGCAGCCTCGGCATTTACACCAAGGTGGACTTCAAGCAGAAGCGCGTCGTCGAGTGCCACAGCACCTCGTCGATCTTCCGCGGCTACAGCATCTTCATGAAGGGCAAGGACCCGCGCGACGCGCACTTCATCACCAGCCGCATCTGCGGGATCTGCGGTGACAACCACGCGACGTGCTCGGTCTACAACCAGAACATGGCCTACGGCGTGCGCCCGCCGCACCTGGGCGAGTGGATCATCAACCTGGGCGAGTCCGCGGAGTACATGTTCGACCACAACATCTTCCAGGAGAACCTGGTGGGCGTCGACTTCTGCGAGAAGATGGTCGGCGAGACCAACCCCGGCGTGCTGGAGATGGCCAATCACACCGACGCACCGCACGCCGCCCAGCACGGGTACCGGACCATCGGCGACATCATGCGGTCGCTCAACCCGCTGGAAGGCGAGTTCTACCGCGAGGCGCTCCAGGTCAGCCGGTCCACGCGGGAGATGTTCTGCCTGATGGAGGGGCGCCACGTGCACCCCTCGACGCTGTACCCGGGCGGCGTGGGCACGACCGCCACGCTGCAGCTGTTCACCGACTACCTGACCCGGCTGATGCGCTACGTCGAGTTCATGAAGCGGGTCGTCCCCATGCACGACGACCTGTTCGACTTCTTCTACGAGGCACTGCCGGGCTATGAGGAGGTCGGGCGGCGCCGCGCCGACATGGTGTGCTGGGGCAGCCTGAACGACCCCGAGTTCTGCGACTTCCGGTACGAGAACATGACCAACTGGGGCCGGAAGATGTTCGTCAGCCCCGGTGTGATCCGGGACGGGCAGCTGCTCACCAACGACCTGGTCGAGATCAACCTCGGCATCCGCATCCTGCTCGGCAGTTCGTACTACGAGGACTGGGAAGACCAGGAAATGTTCGTCACGCGGGACCCGCTGGGGAACCCGGTGGACCGCCGGCATCCGTGGAACCAGCACACGATCCCGCGGCCGGCCAAGCGTGACTTCGGCGGCAAGTACAGCTGGGTCATGTCCCCGCGCTGGTACGACGGCACCAACTACCTCGCGGCCGACACCGGCGGCGGCCCGATCGCCCGGCTGTGGGCGACCGCCCAGGGCAATCTGGTCGACTTCGGCTACGTCAAGTCCACCGGCAGCAGCGTGCTGATCAACCTGCCGCGGACCGCGACCAAGCCGGAGGTCACCTTCGAGTGGAAGGTGCCCTACGACAAGTCGGGGGCGCCGCTGTCCAACGCGATCGAGCGGGACCGGGCCCGGACCTACTTCCAGGCCTACGCCGCCGCCTGCGCGCTGCACTTCACCGAGAAGGCGCTGGCCGAGATCCGGGCGGGCCGGACCAAGACCTGGGAGCCGTTCTCCGTACCCGACGAGGCCAACAGCTGCGGCTTCACCGAGGCCGTGCGCGGGGTGCTGTCCCACCACATGGTGATCAGGGGCGGCAAGATCGCCAACTACCACCCCTACCCGCCGACCCCGTGGAACGCCAGCGTGCGGGACAGCTACGGGACTCCCGGGCCGTACGAGGACGCCGTGCAGAACACGCCGATCTTCGAGGAGAACCCGCCGGACTCCTTCAAGGGCATCGACATCATGCGGGCCGTCCGCAGCTTCGACCCGTGCCTGCCGTGCGGCGTGCACATGTACCTGGGCGGCGGCAAGACGGTGGATACGGTGCACTCCCCGATGGGGGTCACCCTGTCCACCTGATCGCCGGCGGAGCGGTCATGTCCCTGGCGACGGCCCCGCCGCCAGGGACATGATGCCGTCAGGACGACGTGGACAGCACCGGCACGGTCCAGACCGCCCCGGCATCGATGACGGCTACAGCGGAACACGGAGGGGATCACAAATGACCCGCGTGCAGCAGATCGGCGACCAGATCGAGGAATTGCTCGGCGTACTGGCCAGGCACGGCCAGGGCCCCGCGGCCGAGGAACTCGTCCGGCTGCTGGTCGGCCTGTACGGGGACGGCCTGACCCACATCGTCGGTGCGCTGCGGGAAGAAGGCGCCGCCGGGGCCGCCACGCTGGACCGGCTGACCGGCGACCCGCTGGTGGAAAGCCTGCTCCTGCTGCACGGCCTGCACCCGCTCGACGTCGACGCGCGGATCCAGCGGGCGCTGGACCGGGTCCGGCCCTACCTGGGCTCACACGCCGGCGGGGTCCACTACACCGGGGTCACCGACGGGATCGCCCGGCTGACGCTGGAGGGCAACTGCAACGGCTGCCCCTCCTCGGCCGTCACCGTGCAGCTGGCCATCGAAGGCGCGGTCAAGGACGCGGCGCCCGAGGTGAGCGAGGTCGTGGTCGAGGGGATGACCGAGTCTCCCGCCCCGGCCGCGCCGGTGCTGCTGCAGATCGGCACCCGGCCGGACGCGGCGGTCGCGGCGCCCTCCGTCGTGCCGGACGGTCACGGCAGCTGGGTCACGCTGACCGAGATGGGGCCGCCCAGCGCCCGGCCGGTCCGCGTGACCGCGGGCGATATGCCGATCCTCGTCTGCTCGGTGCGCGGGACGCTGTACGCCTACCAGGACGCGTGCGCGGCGTGCGGCCAGAGCATGGGCGGCGGGCACCTGGCGCGCGAGGTGCTCACCTGTGAGTGCGGCACGTCCTACGATGTGAGCCGGGCCGGGCGCGGGCTCAGCGACCCCAGCCTGCATCTGGACCCGCTGCCGCTCGTCACCGATAGCCAGGGGGTGCGGGTCGCGATCCCGGCGGCGGTCCGCTCATGACAGCACGCCCTGGCGGACTGGGACGGTTCGTGCCGGGGGCACCCGCCGCGCCGCCCACTGAGCCGCCGGCGCCCCCCGTGCCGCGGGCGCGGGTCATGCCGGGACAAGTACCCGCCCAGGCGGCACCCCCGCCGGCGGTTGCCCCGGCGCCTGACGGGACCGCGGCGGCACAGGCGCCCGAGGAAAAGTGCGAGATGTGCGCGGAACGGATCCCGGCCGAGCATTCGCACGTGGCCGACCTGCAGAACTCGTCGCTGATGTGCGCCTGCCGCGCCTGCTACCTGCTCTTCACCCAGACTCAGGCGGCCCTCCCGCACACCCGGGCAAGCACCCGGGCAAGTACCCGGACGGGCCGGGGGCGGTACCGCGCGATCCCGGATCGGTACCTGCACGACCCGGTGCACCCGATGTCCGCGCGCGAATGGGAGGAGCTTGAGATCCCGGTCGGGCTGGCCTTCTTCCTGCGCAGCTCGCAGCGGGACGAGGTCGGGGCGTTCTACCCGAGCCCGGCGGGCGCCACCGAATGCCGGCTCGACCTCACGGCCTGGGCGCAGCTGTCGGCGGAGCATCCGCTGTTGCAGGCGATGGAACCGGACGTCGAGGCGACGCTGATCTCCCGGACGGACGATACCGTCGAGCACTTCCTGGTGCCGATCGACGCGTGCTACGAGCTGGCCGGGCGGATGCGGCTGTACTGGCGCGGCTTCGACGGCGGCGCGGAGGCCCGGCAGAGCATCGCCGCGTTCCTGGAGTCGGTACGTTCCCGGGCGCGGTTCCTGCCCCTGCCCGACCGGGCCGACCGAGGGCCGGCGCACTGAGATGGCGGACCTGGCCTTTGACTGCATCGCCGCGCAGGCCGAACGGTACGCGGTCATGCCGACCATCACGCTGACGCTGCGGATCAGCGAGACCAGCAGGCAGCGGATCGACACGATCGCGCTGCGCACCCAGATCCGGATCGAGCCCGCGCGCCGCCGCTACACGTCGACCGAGGAAGAGCGGCTGCACGACGTGTTCGGCGACACGGCCCGCTGGGCCGACACGCTGAAGCCGATGCAGTTCACCAACCTCTCGACGATGGTGACCAGCTTCACCGGGAGCACCGAGGTGCAGATCCCGATCAACTTCAGCTTCGACCTGGAGGTCGGCTACGGCCGCTACTTCGCCAGCCTGGAGTCCGGGGAGATCCCGCTGCTGCTGCTGTTCAGCGGCACGATCTTCTCGGTGGTGGACGGCCGGCTCCAGGTGCAGCAGGTGCCGTGGCACAAGGAAGCGGTGTACCGGCTCCCGGTGAGCGTCTGGCGGGAAGCGGTCGACGTGCACTTCCCGAACAGCGCCTGGATCACGATCAACCGGCAGACGTTCGACGACTTGCAGCGGTTCAAGACCCGGCGGGCGCTGCCGACCTGGGACTCGACGGTGACGGCGCTGCTGTCCGAGGCGGCGGACGCCCCGGACACGACGGACCGGACATCATGAGCACGCCATCGGACCACCTCGCGCACGTGCGGGCCGTCGCGGACGCGATCCTGTACGAGGGGTACCTGCTGTACCCGTACCGGCAATCGTCCCGGAAGAACCAGGCCCGGTTCCAGTTCGGCGTGCTGATGCCACCCGCGTACGCGGCCGTGGACGACAACGAGCCGTCCGCGTCGCAGACCGAGTGCCTAGCCGAATGCGCCGCGAGCGCGCGGGTCGAGATCCTGCTGCGCTTCCTGCACGTTCAGCAGCGCCTGGTCCAGGAAGCGGCCGGCCCGGCCCAGTCCGGAGGACCGGCCCAGTCCGGGCCAGCCCAGTCCGGGCCAGCACCGTGGCGGGACGTTCCCGCGCTGACCGTGGACGGCACGGAGTTCACCCGGTTCACCGCGGCGGCCGAGCGGGAGCAACGGGCGGACCTGGCCGTCGCCGATCTGGGCGGTGCGGGCGCCGAACTGCCGTTCCACATCGACGCCGGGGAAACCACCGAGGACCTGACCGATTCCCGCGGCGCGGTCGCCGGGCGGCTGATCCACCGGTGGGACGCCCTGGACGGTGTGCTGCGCGTGCAGGGCGAACGGGTGGCCGGCCCGTACCAGGCGCTGCGGCTGCGGGTCCGGGTCGAGAACAGCGGCGAACCGGACCCGGCGCGGGGCCCGCTGGCAACGCGGGCGGAAGGCCTGCGCTACGCCCTGGTCGCGGCGCACTCGCTGATCCGCATCCCGGGCGGGACGTTCATCTCGATGACCGACCATCCGGAGTGGGCGGCCGCAGAGGTCGCCGCCTGCACGAACATCGGCACCTGGCCCGTGCTGGGCGGCCCGGAAGACTGCCGCGACCTGATGCTGTCCTCCCCCGTCATCCTGTACGACCACCCGGAGATCGCGCCGGAGAGCGCGGGCGACCTGTTCGACGCGACGGAGATCGACGAGATCCTCACGCTGCGGACGATGGCGCTGACGGACGAGGAAAAACGCGAGGCCCGGGCGACCGACCCGCGCGCCGCGGACCTGATCGACCGGCTGGACGGGATGCCGCCGGAGATGATGGAGAAACTGCACGGCGCCATCCGGTACCTGGAGCCCGGCGCGGGCCCGGTTACACGGGGCGCCGGCATCCAGGGCTCAGGCAGGCCGGAGCCGATGGGGCCGTTGACCGCGGGGCCGTTTCCCGGGGCCCCGGCCGCGGACGACGTGCCGGTGTTCCAGACGCCCGACGCTCCCTGGTGGGACCCGGGAGCGGACTCCTCGGTCTCGCCGGAAACCGATCACGTCGTCATCGAGGGAGTGACCGTCGCCCGGGGCAGCAAGGTCAGGATGCGGCCCGGCGCCCGGCGCGCGGACGCCCAGGACCTGTTCCTTATCGGCCGGGAGGCCCAGGTCGAAGCGGTCCTGCACGACGTGGACGGGAAGGTGCACGTGGCGGTCTGCCCGGTCGCCGACCCCGTCGCCGAACTGCAGCGCACCCATGGACGTTTTCTCTACTTCGCCCCGGACGAACTCGAGCCGATCGGCGCGCAGCTACCGGCCGATATGCGTCGGGCCCCAGACGGTTCCGGCCCGGAACCGGGTTAGAAGGCAGCGAGGCTGCAATTGTCTAACAATTGTTGTACACTAGGGCCTATGAGTGTCGGATTCCGTCCCACCGAAGAAGACCTTCGTGTCATCGAGGCCAACCGGCGCGAGGATGAGAAGACCAGTGACGTCATCCGCCGCGCGCTGCGACTGCTGGACCGCGAGGCGTGGGAGGAGCGTGCCCGCGCCGACATGCACCGGCTCGGGAACGAGGACCTGTCCGCCGAGACGGACGCGTGGGAGTACGACACGGACGGCAACGTCCGGATCTCCGGTACCAACCTCACGGTTCCGGCGAGGTCGCAGGATCGCCCGTGATCCGTGGGGCGGTCTACCCGGTAGACCTTGGCGACGCCAAGCGCGGGCACGAGCAGCGAGGCCGGCGTCTCGGACTCGTCATCAGCATCGAGCAGGACGCATGGTCCACGGTGACCATCATCCCGACCTCGACTAGCGCCCAGGCGTCCGTGTTCCGGCCGGAAGTTGTGATCGCGGGGCGGGAATCCAGGATTTTGATCGATCAGGTTCGCACCATTGACGTCTCGTACGTCGCCGGCGAACTCGTGGACTATCTCTCGCGCGATGACATGGCGCAAGTCGAGCACAGCCTCTCGCGTTACTTCGGCCTTCTGCGCTGATGCGCATCGCCCGCCTGAGGGAGCTGATTTCTGTCGCATCGGGCGCTGAACAGGGGAAACGTCAACTGGTGCGGGCGGGGGGACTCGAACCCCCACGGTGTCTCCACCAACAGGACCTAAACCTGCCGCGTATGCCGTTTTCGCCACGCCCGCCCGTCCCGGCTGGGATGACGCGACCTTACCCCGCGACCAGGTCCCGGAGGAGGCGATCGACGTGACCGGTGGCCTTGACGCCGTACAGGGCCTGCGCCACCTTGCCCTCGGCGTCGACCACGAACGTGGACCGGATGACGCCCACACTCTTCTTTCCGTACATCATCTTCTCGCCGTAGGCCCCGTAGGCCTTCTCCACCGCGTGATCGGGATCTGAGAGCAGCGGGAAGGTCAGGCTCTCCTTATCGCGGAACTTCGCCAGCTTCTCCGGCTTGTCCGGCGAAATGCCCAGGACCGCGGTGCCCGAGCTGGACAGTTCGCCCAGGCGGTCGCGGAAATCGCAGGCCTCCTTGGTACAGCCCGGCGTCATCGCGGCCGGGTAGAAGTAGACGATGACCCGCTGGCCGCGATATGAGGACAGGCTCACCGGGTTACCGTCCGCATCCAGCAGGGTGAAATCCGGCGCTGGATCGCCTGGCGCCAGCCGCTGCTCGGTCACTGTGAACCTCCGGGGTCTATCGGCGGCCTTCTGCCCTCACGTTATCGCCCCGCCGGACGCGGCACGCCGTGCCTGGCCAAGTACGTGCGCCCAAGTACGTGCGGCCAAACGGGCAGCTCGATCGCTACCGGCCCAGCGAACCGGGCCTTGTGCCCGGTGAGTAGCCGGTGTGTCGGCGAAGTACCGCAGCGGGGCGCGGAGCGCATGCGGGGGGTTCCGGGGGGTCGCCCCCCCGGATTAGCACCGCCAGGGCGCGGAACGCGCGGCCGCGATGACTGATCGCGTCCTTGGCCTCGGGGCTCATCTCGGCGGTGGTCAGCCTCACGGGGCCGATGGGCCCGGCGGGGCCGTCCGGCTCGCTGGGCACGAAGATCGGGTCGTAGCCGAACCCGCCGGTGCCGCGGGGGCTCGTGGTCAGCCTGCCGTCCAGGCGCCCCTCGACGACCCGCTCCTGCCCGTCCGGCAGCGCCAGCGCGGCCGCGCACGCGAAATGAGCGCTCCGGTGCGGGTCGGCGATGTCCGACAGCTGCGCCAGGACCAGGGCGAGGTTGGCGGCGTCGTCACCGTGCCGGCCGGACCAGCGTGCGGAAAAGATGCCCGGCATGCCGTTCAGCACGTCGACGCACAGGCCGGAGTCGTCGGCGACCGAGGGCAGCCCGGTGAACTTCGCGATGGCGCGCGCCTTCAGCAGCGCGTTGTCCGCGAACGTCAGCCCGGTCTCGGCCACGTCCGGCGCGCCGGGGAACTCATCCATCCCGGTCAGCTCGACCGGGACCCCGGCCGCGACGAGGATACGCCGCAGCTCGGCGACCTTATGGGCGTTCCGGGTGGCCAGTACGAGCCGGAGGATGCCAGGGCCAGCCATGTCCTCATCGTTAACCGGAAAGGGCATCGTGCTGCAGCCTGGTCAGTTCACCGCAGCCGGATACGGCGAGATCGAGCAGCCGGCTGAGCATGTCCCGGCTGAACGGCTCGCGCTCGGCCGTTCCCTGCACCTCGACGAAGTCGCCGGTGCCGGTGCAGACCACGTTCATGTCGGTCTCGGCGGCTGAGTCCTCTTCGTAGCAGAGGTCGAGGCGCGGCTGGCCGTCAACGATGCCGACGCTGACCGCCGCCACCGACGTGGGCAGCGGGTCGCCGTGGCAGCGGTTGCGGCCCTGCAGCCAGGACACCGCGTCCGCGAGCGCGACGTAGCCGCCGGTGATGGCGGCCGTGCGGGTCCCGCCGTCCGCCTGCAGCACGTCGCAGTCGATGACGATCGTGTTCTCGCCCAGCGCCTTGAAGTCGACGCAGGCGCGCAGGGCCCGGCCGACCAGGCGGGAGATCTCGTGCGTGCGCCCACCGACGCGGCCCTTGACCGACTCGCGGTCGTTGCGGGTGTTTGTCGCGCGCGGCAGCATCGCGTACTCGGCGGTCACCCAGCCCAGCCCGCTGCCCCGCCGCCACCGCGGCACGTCCTCCTGGACGCTGGCGGCGCAGAGCACGCGGGTGGCGCCGAACTCCACGAGCACGGAGCCCTCGGCGTGGTCGAGCCAGTGCCGGGTCAGCTTCACCGGGCGCAGCTCAGGGTCGGAACGTCCGTCAGGTCGGGCCATGCCAGCCAGACTATCGGCGGCCCGGCGCGCCAGCTCACATCGGGAGCGGCCCGGAGGGGGTGAGCTCGAACTCCTGACCCGTGGCCGCCAGCGAGATCGGCCCGGTGAACGTGCCGCTCGCCTCGGCGAACGAGCACTCCTTGTCATTCCACGGCACCAGGTGGGTCAGCACCAGATGCCGCACGCCGGCGCGTTCCGCGTGCTCGCCGGCCTGGCGCCCGGTCAGGTGCAGGTTGCCCGGCAGGCCGGGGCCGTCCAGGAAGGACGCCTCGCACAGCAGCAGATCAGCGCGGCGGGACAGGTCGACCAGCGCCTCGCACGGGCCGGTGTCAGCCGAGTAGGCCAGGATCCGGCCACCGTGCTCCACCCGGAAGCCGTACGTCTCGACGGGATGGTTCATCCGCCGCGTGGTGATCAGGAACGGCCCGATCCGGCGGGTCCCCGGCGTCAGGGTGGTGAAGGTAAAGGTGTCGGTCATGCCGGGGCCGGGGTCGGGCTCCAGGCCGTAGGCCAGGGCCATTCGCTCCGCGGCGTGTTCGGGGGCGTAGACCGGGATGGGCGGCTGCGGGCCCTCGGGGGCGTACCGGCGGGCCACCCAGTACGAGGTCAGGTCGAGGCAGTGATCCGCGTGCAGGTGGCTGAGGCAGATGGCGTCGATGTCGAACAGGCCGACGTGCCGCTGCATCACCCCGAGCGCGCCGTTGCCGAGGTCAATGAGCATCCGGAAGCCCTCCGCCTCCAGCAGATAGCTGGACGCGGGGCTGTCGGGTCCCGGGAAGCTGCCGGAACATCCGATGATGGTCAGCCGCACGAGACCACCATAGGGCCGCAATGGGCCGCGGGCCGGGTCAGGCCCAGAGCTGACCTTCGAGCTTTTCCTCGGCCTCATCCAAGGTGCCGCCGTAGGCGCCGGTGGACAGGTACTTCCAGCCGCCGTCGGCCACGATCAGCGCGATGTCGGCCCGCTCCCCCGCCTCGACGGCCCTGGCGCCCAGCACCATCGCGGCGTGCAGGGCGCAGCCGGCCGAGATCCCGGCGAAGATGCCCTCGGTGTTCAGCAGCTGGCGGGTCGCGGACAGCGCGTCGGCGGAGGAGACGGAGAACCGCGTCGTCAGCACGGACTCGTCGTACAGTTCCGGGATGAAGCCCTCGTCGACGTTCCGCAGCCCGTAGACGAGCTCCCCGTACCGGGGCTCCGCGGCGATGATCTTGACCCCGGGGACGTGCTCCCGCAGGAAGCGCCCGGTGCCCATCAGCGTGCCGGTCGTGCCCAGCCCGGCCACGAAGTGCGTAATCCCCGGCAGGTCGGCCAGCAACTCCGGGCCCGTGGTCTCGTAGTGAGCCCGCGCGTTCGCCTCGTTACCGTACTGGTACAGCATGATCCAGTCCGGATTCTCCGCGGCGAGCCGCTTGGCCACCCGGACGGCCTCGTTGGATCCGCCCGCCGCGGGCGAGTGGATGATGGTCGCGCCGTACATCTCGAGCAACTGACGGCGCTCCGCGGAGGTGTTCTCCGGCATGACGACGGTCAGCCGGTACCCGCGCAGCTTGGCCACCATGGCCAGGGATATGCCGGTATTGCCGGACGTCGGCTCGAGGATCGTCGCCCCCGGCTGCAGCAGGCCATCCTTTTCGGCCTGCTCGACCATGGAGAACGCCGCGCGGTCCTTCACCGAACCGGTCGGGTTGCGGTCCTCCAGCTTGGCCCACAGGCGCACCTCGGGCGACGGCGACAACCGCGGCAGGCCCACCAGCGGGGTACGGCCTACCGATTCGAGCAGCGAGTCGTAACGCATGCCAGCTCCGGACGTGCGATCAGGCGGTGCCCCCGGCGACCGCCGGGAGCACCGTTACGGTGTCGCCGTCCTTGACCGGGGTCTCCAGTCCGCCCAGGAAGCGCACGTCTTCGTCATTGAGGTACACGTTGACGAAGCGGCGCAGGCCGCCGTCGGCGACCAGCCGCTCACCCAGCCCGCTGTGCCGTCCGTCGATGTCCTCGATGAGCTCGCCCAGCGTGGAGCCTGCGCCCTCCACCTGCTTGGCACCGCCCGTGTACGTGCGCAGGATCGTCGGGATACGAACCTCGATGGCCATCAAAACACTCCATAGTGTGCGGGTATAGCGGCGGGTTGCGGCGGCTCAGCACGAGCGCACGGCTGCGTTCCGGGTCCCTTGCGCTCCAACCCGGCGGCCGCCGGGATCATTCCACCGGTCGTCCGGATTCTGGGCCGCCCGGATCCTGCCCGTGGCCGCCGGGATCATTCCACTGAAGGACGGCGGCCTGGTCAATGCTCTCAGGTGATCTCGACGGGCTCCTCCGTGACCGCACCGTCCACGATGCGGTAGGAGCGGAACTCCGTCTCACCCTCGGCGCGGGTGGACACCAGGATGTAGTGCGCGCCGGGCTCGCCCGCGTAGGAGATGTCCGTCCGCGACGGGTAGGCCTCGGTCGCGGTGTGCGAGTGGTAGATGACGACGGGCTCCTCGTCCCGCTCGTCCATCTCCTTCCAGACCTGGAACTGCTCGGACGAGTCGAACTCGTAGAAGGTCGGGGAGCGCGCGGCGTTCAGCATCGGGATGAACCGCTCGGGGCGGTCGCTCCCGGCTGGGCCGGCGATCACGCCGCATGCCTCGTCCGGGTGGTCGGCGCGGGCGTGAGCGACGATCTTGTCGTGGAGCTCACGGCGGATCGAGAGCATAACGCGAGCGTACCCGGCACGCCCCGCGCGGCTACGTCAGGGCCTGAACGAGTGATTCCTGGACGCCGCCGAGCCAGGCGTACACCTCGAACGCGGCCGAGCGAGGGTCGACCGGGTCGAGTTCCTGCCACTGCTCCTCGAACTCCTCGGTGACACCGAGCCGGACGCCCAGCGCGAGCCGGACGTCGTTGAGCGCCCGGAGCCAGGACTGCGCCTGCTCGCCGGACAGCTTGACCGGGCCGCCGTCGGCCGGCAGCGTGTCCAGCACGATCCGCGCGCTCTCCTGCTTCGCACTGCGCAGGCTCTGCTCGGTGAACCGGCGGAACTCCCCGGCCGCGTCGGGATCGTCCCGGTAGGCGTCGGGCAGCAGCCGGGCGAGCGCCGGGTCCTCCGGCGCCTGCCCGGTGCCGCTCATGCCGAGCATCGCCTCCAGATCCGCCACGGTGGGCACCCCCGGCGTCCCCGGGTCCAGGGATTCCCCGGCCGGCCCGATGGCGCCGGCGGGCCCGGTCGGAGCAGGCGTGCCGGAAGGGCCGGGCGTTTCCGGGGCTGCGTGCGTTCCGGGGGTCCCGGGCGGGGGGGCGTCCGGATCGGTGAGCAGGTCCACGACCTGCTCGATCAGGCTGCGCAGGAGGACCGCTTCCGGGGCGTCGAACCTGGCCCGCACGCCACGGCCGCTGGTCCGGCGAAAAGCATCCATTCCGAAGACGCCACCAATGCGAATCTCGTCCGGGTGAGGGCCAGGAGCCAGGGTCTCACGAGAACTTCACGAGAGCTTACGAGTCGGAGGAGACCGTCGCCCACAGCCCGTACCCGTGCAGCACCTCGACATTGTGCTCCATCGACTCACGCGCGCCGGCGGCCACCACTGCCTTACCCTTGTGGTGCACATCCAGCATGAGCTTGGTCGCCTTGGGCTTGGAGTAGTTGAAGACGGTCTGGAACACGTATGTCACGTAGTCCATCAGGTTGATCGGATCGTTCCAGACGATGGTCAGCCAGGGCTTGTCCGGCTTGGTCCGCTCGCCGGACTCCGGCAGCTCCACCTCAGAGGGTGCCACGCTCACGGCTGCTTACCTCCAGGTCCGTAGTCTTCCACTCGTGACGAATTCGGCGGACATTATGTCCCTTCCACCCGATCGCCGTCCCGCACCCGGGCGCGGCACCGCGTTGCTCACCGATCATTACGAGCTGACCATGCTCCAGGGTGCCCTGCATAGCGGGGCGGCCGAGCGCCGCACGATCTTCGAGGTGTTCGCCCGGCACCTGCCGCATGGTCGACGGTACGGCGTCGTGGCAGGCACCGGGAGACTGCTCGACGCCCTTGAGCGGTTCAGGTTTGACGCAGCTGATCTTGATTTCCTCCGGGCCTCTGACATCGTGGACAATGTCACGCTCCGGTACCTCGAATCATACCGTTTTACCGGAAACATCTGGGGCTATGGCGAAGGCGACTGCTACTTTCCCGGCTCGCCGATCCTGGTGGTCGAGGGCACCTTCGCCGAGGCGGTCATCCTCGAGACGATCAGCCTGTCGATCCTCAACCACGACTGTGCGATCGCGTCCGCCGGATCCCGGATGGTGACCGCGGCCGACGGCCGGTCGCTCATCGAGATGGGGTCACGGCGCACGCACGAGCGGGCCGCCGTGGCCAGCGCGCGGGCGGCCTACCTCGTAGGTTTTTCCTCCACGTCCAACCTGGAGGCGAACCGCCGGTACGGCGTCCCGTCGGCCGGAACGAGCGCGCACGCGTTCAGCCTCGTGCACGACAGCGAGCGGCATGCGTTCCGCGCCCAGCTCGAAGCCCTGGGCAAGGGCACCACGCTGCTGGTGGACACGTTCGACGTCGACCGCGCGGTACGGGACGCCGTCGAGCTGGCGGGCCCGGACCTCGGTGCGGTGCGGATCGACAGCGGCGACCTGCCGGTGCTGGCCCATCACGTCCGCGCGCTGCTCGACGAGCTCGGCGCGACCCACACCAAGATCGTGCTCACCGGTGACCTGGACGAATACTCGATCGCGGCGCTGGCCGCCGCCCCGGTCGACGGCTACGGGGTGGGCACCTCCCTGGTGACCGGGTCCGGAGCGCCCGCGGCCGCGCTGGTGTACAAGCTGGTGGCGCGAGCCGATCAGCCGGGCCGCGATAGCCCGCTCCGGCCCATGGCCAAGCGCTCGGTCGGCAAGCCCGGGCGCGGCGGCCGGAAATGGGCGCTGCGGCACCGGGACGAGACCGGGATGGCCCTGGCGGAGGAGATTCGGCTGACCCCGCCCGATCCGGGGCCCGGGGATCGCCTGCTGCTCACCCCGCTCGTCCGCGACGGGGAAATCGTGGGCCGCGAGCCGCTGGCGGCGGCGCGCGACCGGCACCGCCAGGCCCTCGCCGAGCTGCCGCCGCAGGCGTTCCAGCTGTCCCGCGGTGACCCGGCCATCCCCTCCATCCTCGAGAACGGCACCGAGTGACGCCGGATGGCATGGCGGGTCCGCCGTGGATCGTGCCCGGGTCGTCCAGCTGGGGCGCAACTACGGTTCGGGTCTGGAAAGGACGCCTTCCTTCAGGTAATCATGATCCGCGGATGGGTCATCGGTCGTGGCCAGGGATCGGCTCAGCTAGTGCCGCCCGTGAGGCAGGCGCCGGGAAGGGGTCGGCAAAGTACTGGGTCTCGTGCGTGACCGGATCGCCGGTGAGCTCCATGACGCTCACCGAGTAGGTGGGCACGCCGTCATAGGTGATCACGCACTCGCTCACCCACAGGTCGCCGCCGCCCCGGATCCGCAGGACCGTGAAGTGGCGCTCGGCCGGGTGCCCGCCGCGCTGCGCCTGGATCTTCGACCGGCCCCGGAAGCGCTCCCCGGACTGCGGGTAGTCCAGGATCGCATCTTCGGCGTAGATCGCGTGCTCGGTGTCGATGTCCCCGCGCTCGGAGGCGTCCCAGTGCTGCTCTATCCGGGCCCGGGTCCTGGCGTCACGATCCATTCCGCTGTTCACCTACGCCGCGCTCCTCTCCGGCCATTCCCACTCCAGGGTCAGTTCCGTTACCCCCGGGTGTCAACCTGGTGCTTTCGGGGTATGAAGGAAAATCTTGTGATGCGGTTGACCCGCCGATCGGGGCGGCTCGTGGCCTGGGATGTCAGCGGCCCTCGACGCGCAGATCTGGACGTTCTGGATGCTGCCGCACAGCCGCGCCAGAATGGCGATGACTGCTCTCACCTCTCGTCTGGCGGTGCGCGCTCGCCGCCATCGGCGAAACGCGAAACGGGGCCTCGATGGGCGAAGAGACACACGTCGTGCGGGCCGGGTCCCAGCCGGGCGAATCTGGCCCCGCCGTGCTGCCTGCCCTGGCCATCAAGCCTGTGCTGGCCATCGCGGTCGTACTCACCGGCCTGCTGATCGCTTTCTCTGATCGCTACGGCTACCACCGGGACGAGCTCTACTTCATCGAGTGTGGCAAGCACCTAGCCTGGGGTTATCCGGATCAGCCGCCGTTAGTGCCCCTGATCGCCAGGCTGATGACCAGTCTGGCACCGGGATCGCTGGTGGTGCTCCGGCTACCGTCCGCGCTGGCGGGCGGGATACTGGTGCTCCTGACCGGGCTGCTCACCCGCGAGCTTGGCGGCCGGCGCGCTGCCCAGTCGCTGGCCTGTGCCGTCATTGCGCTCGCACCGGTGGTCACCGGCGCAAGCCATCTGCTCAGCACGACCACCTTTGACCTCCCAGTCTGGGCGCTGCTGCTGTGGCTGCTGGTACGGATCCTGCGTACCGGTGATCAGCGGCTCTGGCTGCCTGCCGGGCTGGCGGCAGGCGCCGGGCTGCTCGATACCGACCTGGTCGCCTTCCTGATCGCCGCGGTCGTCGTCGCGCTGGCCATTGCCGGGCCGCGGGCGCCGCTGCGGTCTGGCTGGTTCTACGCTGGCGGCGGCATCGCACTTGGCTTGTGGGCCCCCTACCTGGCCTGGCAGGGCAGCCACGGGTGGCCCGAACTGGCGGTGGCCCGTTCGATCGCGGCCGGCGGATCGGGAACGTCGGCGCCTTGGTGGCTGATCCTGCCGGAGCAGTTCGTCCTGGTCGCGTGGTACTTCTCGCCGATCTGGATCACCGGGCTGGTGCGGTTTTTCCGGGACCCGGGACTTCGCTGGTGCCGGGCGGTCGGCGTGGCCTACCCGGTGCTGGCCGTGGCGTTCATGCTGACCGGCGGCAAACCGTACTACCTGGCGGCGTACTTCCCCGCCCTGCTGGCCGCCGGCGCCCAGCCCGCCGTGGACTGGGCTGGGCGTGCGCGCCGCAGGCGCCGGGCCGGGCTGATCACGGCTGGGCTGGTGCTCGCCGTGCTGCAATTGCCGATCACCCTGCCGGTCCTGCCGGTCTCAGCGGTTCACGGCACACCGATCGTGACGCTGAACTACGACGCGGGCGAGACGATCGGCTGGCCTGCCTTCGTACGCGAGATCGCAACGGCATACCGGACGCTGCCGCCCGCCCAGCGCTCGGCCACGACCGTATTGACCAGCAACTACGGCGAGGCGGGCGCGGTCGATCAGTTCGGCCCGGCCGATGGGCTGCCGGCCGCTTACAGCGGTCACATGTCCTTCTGGTACTGGGGGCCGCCACCTGCCCGGGCGACCACCGCGATCGTCGTCGGCTACCAGCGCAGCCAGCTCACCTTCTGCGGCTCCGCCCGCCTCGCCGCACACCTGGACAACCACGCCGGCGTCAACGACGACGAGCAAGGCGCCCCGGTCTGGATCTGCCAGCGGCTCACCAGGACCTGGCAGGCCATCTGGCCCGCACAAAAACACTTCAGCTGACTTGCTTTCGGGCTTGAATACCTCGGTAATGACTTCGCCGGGTTCCGGCGATCCCCTGGCCGTCGGCTACGTACCAGTGGCGGTTTTCACCTCGGCGGTGAACGCGGCCTCCAGGACTGGTACGCCCTTGAGCGGCGCTTGGGCCTGCACCACGGCGGACTGGCTCTTCGCGGTAGCCACGCTGGCCGCTGCGGTACGGACCGTGGCGAGGATCTGGGCAAAGTCGTCCGCGGGGTCGGCGCAGGCCGGGACGGGGTCCCGAGCGAGTTGCGCGGCTGGCTGGGCGGCCTTCTCGGCCGCGGTAGTTATGGCGGGGAGGTTCGTCCCGGATTCGGCCACCTGCAGAGCGTTGAGCGCTGTGAGGAACTGACTAATCGCCGCGTGGGCTGGGCCGTCTTCCCAGGCTTGGTAGAGCTGCTTGCACCTGCGGGCCTCCTCGCTCTGCACCTCCTTGGTTTGCGCGTCCTCGGTTTCCGTCTCGAACCGTTGCAGGTAGCTGGTCGCGGCGCTCGTCGCGGTCGCTGCCTTACTGATCAGCGCGTCATTGTGCGCCGAGGCTCCCGCCTGACAATCCCCTGCGCTCTTCGCGTAGTCGGCCAGAGCACCAGTCAACGAGGCCTGCGCGGCCGCGTCCGGGACCGGCGGACCGGCCTGCGCGCTCGCCACGGCGGCGGCGAGCTTAGCGCAGGCTGCACCCAGTGCGGCGAAGGTGTCCGAGGCGTGTCCGACGCCGACGATCGCGACGGTCAGGCGGGTAAGTTCCGCGTGCCCGCCGTCGACGAACCATGCGTCCACGCGTTCCGTGGTAGCGCCCTGCGAGCTGGGCGTCTGGGCGGCGCTCGCCGCCGTGGAGGTGCCCGAGGAGGGGACAGAGGAGGGGCCCGTGGAGGTGCCCGAGGAGGGGACGGCAGTGTGGCCCCCGCAGGCCGACAGCAGGATTGTCGCGCTCACTGCTGCTAAACACAGCGCGCGATCGAGCCTTTTGGTCACGGTATCTACTTCCTTGTAGCGTTATTTCACTGAAATGATATTATCAAAACTCGATTTTCGGTGGCAGTCAGAAAGAGCATTGTGATGACAATTTGCGGCTCTTGTGAGGGTCAAGTCGAGGCGGCAACGGGCCAGTGCTTGCGCTGCGGGCGGGTCCAGCCTAGATCAGGTCCTGCCGAGAACGATAGCCCGATAGCGATACAGGAATTTCTGCCGATTCTGGCCCAGACGAAACATGAGCATGTATATCCGGCGGCTGAGAATGCCGCCGTCCAGGCTGGCGAGGCGCCGAGCGAAGAGGCAGCGGACGCCGAGGTGCCGGTCACTGAGGCAACGACGCTGGTAGTGGCGGCGGCGGCAGCGGGAGTTGAAGTGGCTGCAACTGATGGGATGGCAGACGCGGCCGAGGGCGCGGGAGCGGAAGCGGTGGCGGCAGATTCCGAGGGGCCACAATCGGCAGACGACAAGGAAACGGAATCGGCAGACACCGAGGAAGCGAAAGGACTCGTAGCCACCTATCGCGCGAAGCGCCTCACCCCAAAACGCCTCAAATTCCCATCAAAATGGTTAATCCGGGTCACCATCGCACAGATCGCGCTCGTGACGATTCTGATGGCGCTGCAAAAGGTGCACCAGCCACAAGTGAACAGCGCAGTGCCGGGTGCGGCGGGCGGTACATTCACGGTTCCGCTGGTTGTGTTCGTTGTGATGGTCATTTCGATCGCGGCCGGGTACTGGTTCGGGCTGGCCGGGGCGTTGCGGGTCCGCGCGAGTGTGGGCATCCCGATTGCCGCGCTGGCCACCTGGACGCTGGCCGATGCGCCCATCTCTGCTCTCCGGCTGGGTGGCACCAGCATCGAGCCGCAGCTGACCGATGCCGGGCTGCGCTGGGCACAGCTTGGCGTCCTCGGAGTCTTCTGGATCTGGCTCGGCGGCATGACGGTAGCGAGACGGCACGCGCAACGTAAGGAGCCGGTGGTCCCTCCGGATCCGGATGACCAGCCATGGCATCCAAGGACCTTCCAGGGCGCACTGGCCTGCGTGCTGGCCTACTACGGGCTGGAGTTCGCGATCTGGGTGCTCTACGCACAGGCCGGCCAGGCCGCGACCGGTACCGGCTCGTTGCTCGAGGATCTGGGCGTCCAGGCGGTCCTGCTGCCCACCTTCCTGGTCCTCGTCGTCCTGCTCGGCAGCACGGACCTGCTGGAATGGGGCGAGATCGCTGTCCGGTCGCTCGTCGTGGGAACGAAGCACAAGCGGCCGCTCTGGCTGCTGGTGATTCTCACGCTGCTGGTGGCGCTCGCCATCATCGCAAACGTGGTACGCCTTGATGGCATCGACGTTCTGCCCGAACTGGCGATCATCGGCATACCGGCCGTGCTTCTCGCCGCGTTCGTCCGCCTGGTGCCCGGCTTTGGTGGCTGGTCAGGCGATATAAGGTCTCGCGCAGTAGTCACCGGGGCCATAGTTACCTTCATTTACATCACCATTCTTCTCACTATCACCTCTGCCATTCGAAGTGCGATCGGGTGGTCGGCGCAACTGGACTACCGGTTCTACTCGCTCGTGAGCGTCCCGATCGCACTGGCGGCACTCACCGTGGGACTGTTCCTCCTTGGGCACGGCAGGACAGGCCAGCCGGAACAGCGGGGCCGGGGATTGCTGCTGGTCATTGTCGGTCTGCTGATCATTCTCGCGGCGCTGCCCGCTTTCCTGGCGGCCGCGCGCTTGCCGGCGCTGCTCCCGCAGCATCACTTCACGCTGCTCAGCGGTCTGCAGGCCGTCGCTTCACTGGGGGCTCTCGGCTGGCTGATCAGCCTGGCCGTACGCAGGCGCAGGCACGAGGCCGCCGGGCAACTGCCGCATGTGCTCGCGCTGCTGGCCGGGCTTCAGATCGTCAGCTGGATACTTGATCTCCTGAACGCGATTACCAAGCTTGGTGCGGACTCGGACTACTGGCTGGCCGGCCTCTTTTTCCTCACCGTTTTCTGGGGCTTCGCGGCGTCGGGCGACAATCTCACCGGTACGGCGGCCAACACGGCTGCTTATCCTCGCGATGGCCGGATCCTGCTCACCGTCAGCTACACCCTCGTTTCGACCGCGACCCTCCTGTACCTGGGAGCGCTGCGGGCTCCAGTCGGTGCAGCGGCCCCCCCGGGCTATCTGACGGCCGATCCCGTCACCCCCCTCGGACTGGCCGCACTGGGCTCTGCGCTCGTCATCATCGCCTTCGTCACCAAGATGACGTACCTGCCCGCGAAGGCCGGCGTTCGGCCAGCACCGGCTGCACCCGTCCGGCGGGCCGGCACGGCGCCCGTGCGCCCCGGCGGGTCGCGAATCCCGGCGCGCAGCGCCGTGCAAGCTGGCATTGCCGGAGTCGGCGCGGTGGCCACTGGTGCGGCGCTCGTGGTCCTCGGCAGCGCGCTGCCCCAACTGACGCGGGCCAACGCCGCGCTGGCCAGTGCCCCCTACACGGCTCCGGTCCCCGGACCTGGCTGCGATGCTGGCGGAGCGCTGTGGACAGTAACCCCAGGCGAAGCCATTACCACGACGTGCGGCGCCGGCTTGCACGTGGAGATAGGCCCAGGCCCGAACATTGAGGGGGATGTAAAGTTCCTGCCGGCGTACGGCTTTGCTTCGCAGAATTACCGCGTCTCGGTCAAGATAGCGTTCAGCGCCGGCTTCGCCGGCTGCGCAGGTATCTTTACCCGCGCCAGCGCGGCCGGGCGCTACCTGACTGTTATTTGCAGCGACGATTCGGTTGACATCGATAAGTTCGGCGCCCATGGTTCATCCCCGATCTACCTCAATGTCATCCGCCGGGCGCCGACCTACACCATCACGGCAGTCTCGCGGGGTTCCGATCAGAGTGTCTACGTCGACGGGGCCAAGATAGGAACCGTCACGGATGCGGCGTTCTCCAAGACCGAATATATTGGCTTGGGAATTATTAACAGTAGCAACGGGAAAGAATCAGCGGTCTTTAGCAACTTCTCGTTTGCGCCATTGCCTGCATCCCGGTAAGCATTGCTTGCAGCCTCCAGGTGCGAGCCATTGCCGGGATCCCCGGAAGCAGCGAGAAGATCGGGCGGGCCCGGGCGATCGAGCCTGCCGAGGGCACCCCTGCGTACATGAGCCGGCGGTGGGCGGGGTCAGGAGGGCTTGCGCCACAGGAGGGAATAGCGCCACAGGAGGTGACGGCGGTACTGGGCCCCGGGGAGCAGTCGCAGCGCGCCGGCGCGGACCTCGTCCCGTCGCCGCAGCCGACGTCGAGCGCGCTGCCGCAATCCAGCGGCACCGCGGCCAGGATCAGCGGCTGGTAGTGCACGTTATGGTTCCAGTAATCCGCCATGTTCCCCTCGTCCACGCTGGTGACGTCAAGGACGGCTTTGACCTCGCGGGCAACGCTTCCGGCACGATACCGTGGGCGGGTGCGCGCACTCATCGTCGTGGACGTCCAGAACGATTTTTGTGAGGGCGGCTCACTCGCCGTACCGGGTGGCGCCTACGTGGCCCGTTCCATCAGCGGGCGCCTCGCCACCGGCAACAGCGAGTACGCGCACATCGTCGCCACCCAGGACCATCACATCGATCCTGGCGACCACTTCTCCGGCCACCCGGACTACGCCCGCACCTGGCCGCCGCACTGCGTCGCCGG
The DNA here is from genome assembly GCA_003164955.1 of Actinomycetota bacterium. Taxonomy (GTDB): domain Bacteria; phylum Actinomycetota; class Actinomycetes; order Streptosporangiales; family Streptosporangiaceae; genus Bog-532. The sequence continues at coordinate 2,991 of PLRW01000084.1, read as the reverse complement.
GACGCCGGGCGCGGAGTTCCACCCCGACCTGGACACGAGCCGGGTGGAGGCGATCTTCCGCAAGGGCGCGTACGCCGCCGCCTACAGCGGATTCGAAGGAGCCGACGACACCGGCACATCGCTGGGTGACTGGCTGCGCGAGCGGGACGTCACCGAACTCGACGTCGTCGGGATCGCCACCGACCATTGCGTGCGCGCGACGGCCGCGGACGGGGCTCAGGGCGGGTTCGCCACCCGCGTCCTGCTGGGGCTCACGGCGGGCGTCGCCCCCGACAGCACGGCCCGTGCCCTCACCGAACTGCGCGACGCCGGCGTCGATCTCACCGGCACGCCAGTTCTGCTGTCCTAGGGTCAATAAGCTCCCGCACGGTGCTGCTTGATCTCTGGTGGGGGCTGTGGCGGGACCGGCCGCAACCACGCCTCCGGATTCGGGTTGCACTCTCAGTCGTATTCGCCGAGAACGCAACCCGAATCGTCGTGCAGCGCACACGCCTCCCAGGAGAGCGCGACCTCGCCAAGGAATACGGGGTTGCTCTGGGAACCGCACGTCGGGCCGTCAAGGAGCTGGTCGAGCGTGGCCTGGTCCGCGTGCTGCCCGGGCGTGGAACCTTTGTTACGCGGCGCTGACCAGCCCGAACGGCACAGCGGGCGGCTTGTTGCGCCCGCTAGATGGGGACTCTGGTCCTTCTGGCGTAGCGACAGCAAGCCCCTCACGGTGCGCTGATCTGCAAAGACGGCGTGCGGGCCGTCTGACCGTGAGCGCACTGCGCGCCCCCCAGCGGATTCGGGCAGCGTTTTCGGCGCTATTCGCTGAATAGCGCTGCCCGAATCGTCGTGGAGCGCGCATGCGTAGCCCGGATCAAGCCGGTGCGGCCTGCTTGGCCCGGTACGGGTAAGGAATCAACAGTCATTCGCGAGGATGAGCCGGCTCATCCTCGGAGGCGATGGGAAGATCGGCGCCGGGGGCGATGCCGGCGGGAGCCGCCCGCTTCTACCGTCACGGGTATGAAGGAACGACGGGGGCGCCGGGAATCCGGGGGATCGCCCAGCCCGGCCGCGCCAGGCCGCCGCGACGTGTACCGCCGCCGCTGGCTGGCCGACGTGGCCCTGGCCACCTCGGGGGCTGTCTGCCTGCTGGTCGAGCCGTCCTCGATCACGCTGCACAGCATCTTCGGCCTGGTGCTCGCCGCCGCGGTCGGCCCGCACCTGTGGTACCGCCGCGTCTGGCTCCGCGGCGCTGTCCGCCGGCTGCGGCACCGCCGCCCACTGCCGGCCGTGATGCGCTGGAACCTGAGCCAGGCGCTGCTGCTGCTCGCCCTCGTCGCCGCGGTCACCTGGTCCGGCATCGCGGACTGGCTCCAGGCCGGCCCCCGGCTCGTGCCGCACGGCCTGTCCGCCCTGCTCCTCATCATCATCATCGTCAGGCACATCTGGACACGCCGCCACCGGATGCTGCCTCGCCGTCTGCGCGCGGCAGGCCCGGCACGCCCGGCGGCCCAGGCCGGTCAGGCCCGCCAGCCGGCGAGCACCGCGCCCGTGCCGGACCACCGCCAGGCGGAGACTCCGGTGCTGCCGTCCTGACCCGACCTCAGTTGACGCAGGGGATGCCCTTTCCGGCACCGACGGCGCCGCCCTGCGCGCCGGAAGTGGGAATGAGCGACGACGGCGAGGACGACCGCGAACTGGACCCGGCGGCCGGGGCCGCTCTGACGGCCGGCACGGAGGTGGTGGCCGAGCCGATCAGGACCTCGATGTGATTCGCGGCCACCGTGGCGCTGGCGGCCGACGTGACGCCGAACGCCGAGGCGATCCGGCTGGCGTTGGCCGCCTCACCCGCCCCGTAGTGGACCTCCGTGGTGGTGAGGGCGGCCGAGTTCCCCACTTTACCGACCTTGAACCCGGCCTGGATCATGGCTCCGGACACGCGCGAGGCCAGGCCGGCCCGGCCACCGCCGTTGAGCACGTCCACGGTCGTGTCCGCAGCTGAGGTGCCGGGCTGAGCCGGCTGTGTCCCCGCCGTGGATGGCGTGACGGGCTTCGGGTAGAACGTGGACTGGACGATGCTCTCAATGCTCGCGGGGTCGACCACGTTGGCGTCCTGGCCGTCGATCGTGGCGTAACCCTGAATGGGCAGCGTGCGGAAGACCAGGTTCCCGCTGGTCAGGCTCTGCATCTGGGTAGCGAAGTCCAGCAGGTTCCAGTCAGAGTCAGTGATCACGTACTGCTTGGCCACCGACAGCAGTGCGCTGATCTTGGTCAGGTCACCGATCACACCCTCGGTGCGCAACTGCTCCATGACCGCGTCGAGGAAGGCCTGCTGACGGTGCGTCCGGTCCAGGTCGCCGTTGGGCAGGCCGTCGCGCTGACGGACGAAGGCCAGCGCCTGTGACGCGTCCAGGTGCTGGTAACCAGCGGGGAAGTCCGCGCCGGAGTTACGGTCATCGACCGCGTGGTGGAGGCAGACCTTGACCCCGCCGAGCACGTTGGCCAGCTCGTAGAAGCCGTCCAGGTTCACCTCGGCGAAGTGATCGATGTGCACACCGGTGAGCTGCTGGACCGTGTCCACCGCGGCCGTGCGCCCGGCTTCGTTGCCCTCGAACGCGAGCTGGTCCTGGCTGATGTGAGGGTTCTGCGCCTTGAGATGCTGCTGCTGGTAGAACATGCCGACGCCGTAGGCTTGGTCGATCTTGCCCTGCTGCTGGGGGCCCACTGTGCCGGCGAAGTTGACCCAGTCGTCGCGCGGAATGGAGAAGCCGACCGCCTTCTGCCCGCCNNGTGGATCAGGATCAGCGTGTTGGTGTCGTTGCCGCCGACACCGTTCTCCACACCCTGAACGCTCCCCGCGTGCAGGGCCTTCAGGATGTTGGCCGGCAGCACATTGCCGTTCCAGTCCCGGCGGCTTTCCAGGCCCATCAGCAGAATGTTCTGCGCGCCGACGGACGGGCCGCCAGTGATCGCATGCGAAGATCCGATACTGCCGACGTCGCGCAC
>PLRW01000089.1:4687-11893 GCA_003164955.1 Actinomycetota bacterium | reverse complement strand
TCCGGCTGACCCGCTCCGGCGGGCGGTTGAAACGATCCGCCCGCCCGGTCCCGCGCACCCCCGGCGGCCGGCCTCGCCCTACATGCTCCCGGATTGAGCTAAGGCCCCGGGAGCCCCATCGCCCCGCATTGCTGCGGTCAGGCGAAGGTCACTCCGGCCGGGGCCGTTCCTGGCGGCTCAACGCCGACGCCCGGGAGCCGGCTGCTGCCGCTGCCATGCGCGAAGACGACCATCCCGTCGGCCCGCTGCGGGATGACCAGGTGGCCGCGCAGCCCCGCGTCACCGGCCGCCAGAATGATCTCCCGCTCGAATCCCGGCGGATCCGGCATCGCGCACATGTCAGCCGCTCCCCGCGCGGATGCGGCCGGCGGCGCGGGCAACACCGGGTTTAAGCATGCCTCTGAACCCGTGCGCCGAGGCCGGGAGAGATTCTCGACTCGTAATCCCCGGCCAGCCAGCGGACTAGAAAGGGAGGTGACCCGGCCGGATCGCTGACGGCGACGATCGTACCGATGCGGGGCAGTCCGCCAAGGCCGTCGCCATCGACGATCAGCGTGTCACCGGCCTCAGCGCGCAGCGGCCCACTGGAATGAGAGATCAGGTCCTGGCCTGCTGAACCTGACCGCGCAGGCGCTATCACAGCTGGCACCTCCTCGACGGCTCGGTGAACGGTGCGTGCACAGACTCTTCCGAGCCTGATCCAGGATGCGCCACCGTCCGCGTGCCCGGTAGGGGCATATGTCCATATTTGGGGGACTTTCGTACATCCGCCGGGCGGATGGACATCGCGTGGCGTCCGGGCGGGCCGGGCGGGGATCTGCCGGACCGCGCGCTGGAGAATGTTACCGCGGCTCGTCTTTATGGCCGACGCTACGGCGTCACCATGGGCCATGGTGCGCGGCTCCAGCCCGGCTCCTTCTTGATGAAGGGGAGAACGTGCCGCCGCGTGAACACTGGGGAGGTAACCCTGCCCGGCCGCTGTGACCGCCCGGCCGGGGATCCTCGTGCTCGGCCGGCGCGGTGCGGACCCGACCGCATTCGCCGATGCGCGACCAGTGCCAGGCCATAGGCACCATCTCCATATGACCAACGGCTCCGCCGCCCGTACGCCGGTGAAGGGTGCGCCGGCTGGTCGGCGACGCGACCCAGCGCACCAGGACAGCCGGGCCGTTGGTCTGGGGGCCGGGGCCGAAGGGCTCTGGCTCCGGCCGCGCCCGGGGATGTGGCTTGTCAGTAGTCCCGCTTGGCAGCTAATGAGGCCGGCACCGGTAAGGGAGCAAAGATGGCATATCCAGCACCCCGGTCGTTCAATGCGCCAACGGGTCGCGAGCGGCCCCGGAGCCGGCCGTGACCGCCGCTGCCCCGGGTTCGGAGGAGACGCTGCGTGATGGCAGGGTGGTGACGGTTCGCCCGCTGCTTGCCGCGGACACGGCCGGGGTCAGGGCGTTGTGGCGCCGCCTGGATGCTCCCGCCCGGCACCGGTTTACCGGCCTGGCCCATCTGCCGCCCGACCGCCCGGGTGACGTGGCCATCCCGCGGCCCGGCCATGCGGCGGGAATCGTGGCCACCGTGCCGGGCAGCTTGCCGGGGCGGGTGGTGGGGGTGACGCGGTATGACCGCATGGCCGGGGAGACGGCCAGGTTCCTGGTGTTCGTTGATGCCTCCTGGCGCCGTGCCGGGCTGGGCACTTTGCTGGTGGGCCGGCTGGCCGAGGCCGCCCGGCACGCCGGGATCCGCCGACTGGCCGGCGACGTGCCCAGGAGCGATGCGGCGATGCTGGGCCTGCTGGAGGAGCTTGGCCTGGAGTATGCGGAGCAGGTGACGGCGGCGAGCGTGCACGCCAGCTTCGCCGTGCAGGAAACCGATGCCTACCTTGATGCGGTGCTGGCCGATCAGCGCGCCGCGGCCCGGGCCGCGCTCACACCGTTCCTGTGCCCTGGTTCCATCGCCCTGGTGGGGGCCAGCGACAAGGCCGCCAGCATCGGCGGGCTGCTGCTGGCCAACCTGCTCGCCAGCGGATTCACCGGGCCGGTGTACCCGGTCAACCCGCGCCACCGGGTCATCCAGGGCGTGACGGCCTACCCGGACCTGGCCTCTTGCCCCGGGTCGCCGGATCTGGCCCTGGTGGCGGTTCCGGCGCCGCAGGTGGCCGGCGTCATCGACCAGGCCGGCCGTGTGGGGGTCCACGCGGTGTGCGTGATCTCGGCCGGGTTCGCCGAGGTCGGCGGCGAGGGCCGGGCCCTGCAGGATGAGCTGCGCCGCCGCGCCCGGGTCGCCGGGGTACGGCTCATCGGGCCCAACTGCATGGGGCTGCTCAACGGCGGACCCGACCCCCGGTTCAACGCCACGTTCAGCCTCGACTTCCCCCCGCCGGGCCGCCTGGCGTTCGTGACCCAGTCCGGCGGGCTCGGGCTGGCCGCGCTCACCCTGCTCACCGGTCCTTCGCTCGGCGTCAGCGGCTTCGTGTCGGTCGGCAACACCGCCGACCTGACAACCAACGACCTGCTGCTGTACTGGGATGACGACCCCGGCACCGACCTCATCCTGGCTTACCTGGAATCGGTGCCCGACCCCCGCCGGTTCGCCCGGGCCGCCCGGCGCATCTCCCGGCACAAGCCCATCGTGGTGGTGAAGGCCGGCCGCACCAGTGCCGGGCGCCGGGCGGCATCCTCGCACACCGCCGCGATGGCAGCCGGCGAGGTGGCGGTCGAGGCGCTGTTCCACCAGGCCGGAGTGATCCGGGCCAGCACCCTGAAAGACATGTTCGATATCGCCGCGGTGCTGTCCGCTCAGCCAGTGCCCGCGGGACGGCGGGTCGCGGTGCTGACAAACGGCGGCGGCCCCGGCATCCTGGTCGCCGACGCCTGCGAGGCAGCCGGGCTGTTGGTGCCGGAACTGTCCGAGGACATCCAGGCGACGCTGCGCGCCTACCTGCCCCCCGAGGGCGCCACCGGCAATCCGGTCGATATGGTCGCCAGCGCCGGCGCCGACCAGTACGGCCGGTTGCTGCGCCTGCTCGGCGCGGCCGACGAGATCGACGCGATCATCGCGGTGTTCATCCCGCCGTTCCTCACCCGCGCCGAGGACGCCGCCCGCGAGATCGCCGCCGCGGCCGCGGATCTGCCGGCCAAGCCCGTCCTCGCGGTCTTCATGACCGACGGGCCGCCGCCGGCCAGCCTGGCCGAAGCCGGCATCCCCACCTTCACCTACCCCGAGGAGGCCGCTACCCCGCTCGGGCAGATCGCGCGGTGGGCGGAATGGCGGGCCCGGCCCGCGGGCCACGTCGTAACACCCCCCGGCATCGACCCGGGCCGCGGCCGGGCGGCGGCGAACAAGGTACTGGCCGGCCAGCCCGGCGGCGGCTGGGCCGACGCCGCGGCGGCCGCAGAGATCCTCGCCGCCTACGGCATCCCCGCGGCCCGGTCCCGCCTGGTCCGCACCCCGGCCGAGGCCGCGGCCGCCCAGGCCGAACTGGGCGGGCCGGTCGCGGTCAAGATCGCCGCGGCCATCCACAAGAGCGATGTCGGCGGCGTCGCCCTCGGCATCGACAGCCCGCAGGCGGCCGCCGGCGCGGTCACCGCGATCCGCGCCACCCTGACCGAAGCCGGCATCGCCGAGCACGCCGGGGAATTCCTCGTCCAGGAGCAGATACGCGACGGCGTGGAAATGATCGTCGGCGTGACCCACGACCCGGCCTTCGGCCCCCTGGTCCTGGCCGGCCTCGGCGGTACCACGGTCGAGGTCGTCGGCGACGTGGCGGTGCGCATCACCCCGCTCAGCAACACCGACGTGGACGAGATGCTCCGCTCGCTGCGCTCCTACCGGCTGCTCACCGGCTACCGCCAGACCCCTCCGCTGGACGTGGCCGCCTTCGCCGAACTGCTGCACCGGGTCAGCAACATGGTTGAAGACATCCCCGAGATCGCCGAGCTCGACCTCAATCCGGTATTCGTCCGCGAGCACGGCGCGGTCGCCGCCGACGTCCGCATCCGCCTCACCGTTTAACCGGTAACGCGGACGTACCGCCGGTGCGGCGTCCGGTTCCCCCGGCCGCTAGGCAGCGAACCAGCGAACATTCCTGTGCGTCTCGCGCGTCATGCCCTGACGGATGGCTTCCATGTTGTCATCACAGTCGGCGGAGGTAGGCGTCGGCAGGCTCGGCAGCCTGGACGCGGATCCGGGCGTCGATGGCCCGGACGCCGTCCGGGCGGGCGACGACGGGGCTCAGGTCTAGCTCGGCGATCTGCGGCAGCTCATCGGCCATCTGGGAGACTCGCAGCAGCAGGTCCTGCAGCGCCACGAGGTCGGCGGCGGGGGTGCCGGGGCGACCGAGCAGCAGCGGGGCGGCGTGTATCGAGCGGATCAGTTCCTCGGCATCAGAATCAGTAAGGGGGGCGAGCCGGGCGGCGCGGTCAGCCAGCACGTCGGTGGCCGCGCCGCCGATGCCGAACAGTACCAGTGGGCCGAACACCTGCTCCTGCAGCACGCTGATCACTACCTCGACGCCGTCGGTGACGGCCGGCTGGACGATGACGGCGCCCAGCCGGCCGCCGAAGGCTTCACGCAGCGAGCGGAACCCCCGCCTGATGTCATCTTTGCTCCGCAGGCCAGGCAGCACGGCACCAGTACCGGTCGTGCGCACCAGGCCGGGCACATCCGCCCTGAGCGTGACGGGGCCGCTGAACCGTGCCGCCGCGGCGACCGCCGTGTCCTCGGTGGTGACCGTGATGCTGTCGGCCAGCGGTATGCCGTAACAGCCGAGCAGCTCCACGGTCGCCGCCAGCGGCAGCCAGCCGCCGTCCGGGGTGCTGACCAGAAAGCCGGTGACCAGCTCTGCCGCCCGGTCGGGGCGCACGCCTTCGAGGTCGGGCACCCGTCCCGGCGGGAGCGCACGCCACATGCCGTAGCGCACGGCGTGGCCGAGGGCGCGGGCGGCGGACTCCGGATAGGCGTAGGCGGGGACGGCCGGGGAGTCCCCGCCCGGGCCGGGCAGCAGCCGGACCGCTTCGACTTCGTCCAGCACAGCCGCGACGATCGGCACCTCCAGCCGCGCCGCGGATAGCTCGGGAACCAGGTCACTGGTCGCGGTCGTGACCGTCAGCGCCAAGATCGCGTCGACGCCCGGGTCGGCACCGGCCAGTTCCAGGCACCGGCGGAACAGGCCGGGCGCGATCACCGCCGTGGTGTCGACCGGCCCGGCCACCGCAGCACCGGAAGGAAGCAAGGCCCGGAGCGCCCGCTGGGTCTCCTCGGCCAGGTCGGCGACCTGCAAACCCGCGTCGCCGCACGCGTCGGCGGCGAGCACCCCTGCCCCGCGGGCGTTGGATACCACGGCGACCCGCTTCCCCGCGGGCACCGGCTGCGAGGCCAGCAAGGCGGCGGCGTCGAGCAGCTCGCCGAGGTTCGCGGTGGCGATCACGCCCGCCTGCCCGAACAGGGCCTGCCTGGTGAGTTGCGGGGGGGCAAACACGGCGGCGCCAGCAGGGGCGGGGGTCTGGTTTGCCGCTGCGCGAGCCGCGGCCAGCCGCTGGCCTGCGGCAGACCGGCCCGCGTTCACGGCCAAGACCGGCATGGTCCGGCCGACGTTACGGGCGGTGCGGGCGAACTTGCGCGGGTTCCCGAACGAGTCCAGGTACAGCACGGCTAGCTTGGTCGCCGCGTCGGATTCCCACCACAGCAGCATGTCGTCGCCGGACACGTCGTCCTTGTCGCCCAGGGAGACGAACGATGAGATCCCGACGCCCAGCCGGGACAGGTGCTTCAGCAGGACGACCCCGACACCACCGGACTGCAGCGCCAGGCCTGCGGTGCCCGGCCGGGGATGCCCGGCCGCGAACGTCGCGTCCAGGGATACGCCGGTGCTGGCTACGCCGAACGAGCCCGGCCCGACCAGCCGCATGCCGTGATGGCGGCAGATACCCAGCAACTCCGCCCGGACCCCACCGTCCAGGCCCGACGTGATCACGGCCAGCGCCTTGACCCCCCGTTGCCCGCATTCTTCGGCGATACCCAGCACGGCGTGCGCGGGCGCGGCCACTACCGCCAGGTCAACCGGCGCGGGCAGCGCGGCCACCGACGGCACGCACCGGACGCCGTCCAGCTCGGACGCGCCCGGGTTGACCGCATACACCGGGCCGGAAAAGCCGCCAGTGGTGATGTTCCGCAGGATCGCCCGCCCGACCGAGCCGGGCCGCCGGCTCGCGCCGACGACCGCCACCGAGGCCGGAGTCAGCACATGCCGCAGGCTCGCCACATCCGCTGACCGCTCCCGTTCGGCGACGGCATCACGGTAGGCGCCAAGGGCCGCATCGGCTTCATCGCCCGGCAGCGGGAACCTGATGTCGTACACGCCATCGGCCAGGGCGCGATGCGCCGGCAGCCCAGCATCGGCGAACACCTGCAGCATCAGCGCGTTGTAGATCAGCGTCTCCGCGGTGAAGGCGCGGACCCCGCGGCTGCGGGCCAGTGAGATCAGGTGCTCCAGCAGCAGCGTGCCGACGCCCCGGCTGTGCATGTCATCGGCGACCGCCAAGGCGGCCTCCGCAGACCGCGAACCGTCGCCAGCACACTCATAACTGCCGCAGCCGACCACCTCACCGTCCAGCACGGCCAGCAGCGCGGCGTGATCCGGCCCGGGCTCGCGACAGATCCGGCGAGCCTCCCGCTCGGCCGCGACGTGACTGAAGCTGAAAAAGCGCAGATAGAGGTTGTCCGGGGACATCTTGGCGTGCATGTCCCGCACCGCCTCGAAGTCCTCGGGCCGTGCGGGCCGGATCCCGATCGTGGTGCCGTCGCTCAGGAGTGCGTAGCTGCTGGGCTCGGCCGCTATGCTCACGTCACCCTCCCCGGGGAGCTGNNGGGGCCGGTGAGTGCCGCGCAGGAGTGCCGCCTCGGCCGCCTCTTCCCGGCCGGGCAGTTCCTGGATGGCCGCGCCGATGGCGGCCAGGGCCGGGCGTGATGTCCGGTAGTGGTGGCCGCACAGCAGCAGATCCACCCGGTATGGCCGTCCGGGTGCGGCCGGCATGATCACCCGCACCACGGGCCGTCCGGGGCAGCAGCAGGCCCGGTCCTCAGCACCCTGCGGCGCGGGCCATCGGCTCGGTACCGGCAGCATCGTGCCGGGTTCCGGTGCGCTGCCGCCATCGGTGCCTCGATGCGGGACCTTCGGCCTCATGACGCAAGCCTGGCGTGGCCCGGTATCCGGCC
>PLRW01000089.1:0-4655 GCA_003164955.1 Actinomycetota bacterium | reverse complement strand
ACCCGTCAGGCTGGGCGGGCCGGGTGATCGTTAGGGAGTAAGGGACGTGGACACCGTCGTAGCTGAGGTTGAGCGGAAATACGACGTCGCCGGGGGGACGGCCGTGCCGGGACCACCACCGCTGACCAGGCATTCGCGCGCAGGCGAGGTCGTGCTCGGCTACGTGCGCGACCAGGTGGCCGCAATCTGCCGTTGTGACCTGCGGGTCCGCCGTGATGAGCCAGACGCCGTGCACCAGATGCGCGTAGCCACCCGCCGGGCCCGCAGCGCGCTGCAGGCCTTCGGCGGCGTCATCGACCGGGACACGACCCGGCCGCTGTGCGCCGAGCTGAAGTGGCTCGCGGCGGCGCTCGGGCCAGCCCGCGACACCGAGGTGCTGCTGGCCCGGCTGACCGCCGACCTTGCTGCTATCCCCCCCGNNGGCACGCCGGGCCGCGCTCGATGCGCTCGACGGGCAGCGCTATCCGCGCTTGCTCAACGACCTGCAGGCGCTGCTGGCCGACCCGCCGCTGACACCGCTGGCGGAAGGCCAGGCAGGCAAGGTGCTGGCCAAGCCGGTCCGGCAGGCAGCCCGCCGGCTGAGGCGCGCCCTGAACGCTGTGCCCGGCGCCGAAGACCGCGACACAGCGATCCACGAGGCACGCAAGGCCACCAAACGGGCCCGGTACGCCGCCGAAGCAGCCGTGCGCGCACTCGGCAGGACCGCCAGCCGCCAGGCCGCACAAGCCAAGGAACTGCAGCAACTGCTGGGCGACCACCACGACAGTGTCGTCACACGGATCGTGCTGCTCGACCTGGCCCAGATGGCCCGGGCGGCGGGGGAGGACAGCTTTACCTACGGCCTGATGTACCAGCGCCAGGCCTGCCAGGCCGCCGCCATCGAGCAAACCCTGCCATCTCCGCGCTCCGGCCGCGGCCAGCGAGCGCGGTGAGGGGACGATGGTTTTAGCTCGCAGGTGATCCCGATCGTGTCTGGCTGCTGAGAATCTGCGGCCGCCGGCGCAGCGCGGGAAACAGCGGGCCGGGACCGGGCTGGCGCGGGGCCAGCCGTACCTTGCAATCGACGACAAGCGCCCCGGCCGGACTGACCAGGATCGGGTTGAGGTCGAGTTCGGCCAGCTCGGGGACTTCCTCGGCGACGTGCGCGATCTGTTCGAGCACCGTCACGAGCCCCTGGCGGTCCACCTTCGGCGCGCCCCGGTAGCCGTCGAGCAGCGGGGCGGCTCGCAGCGACGCGACCATGGCGTCGGCCACGCCGGGCCCGAGTGGCGGGACGGCGAAGGCACGGTCACGCAGCAGATCGGTCATCACGCCGCCGAGGCCGACCATCACGACCGGGCCGAACTCGGGATCGGACGCTAGCCCGACGATCGCCTCGACGCCCGGCGCCGCCATCGGCTGGATGACCGCGCCGCCCATCTGGGGGCCGAGCCGGGACTCCATCGTCTGGTACGCGGCACGTACGGCCTCGGAGCTGTCCAGGTTCAGCGCGACGCCACCCACGTCGGTCTTGTGGACGATGTTGCCGGAACGAGCCTTCAGCACCACCGGAAACCCGACAGCCTCGGCCACCGCGGCCGCCTCTTCCGCGGTGGCCGCGCCACGAGTCGGCAGAACCGGTACCCCGCACGCCTCCAGCAGGCGGGCCCCCTGGTCGAGCTCGAGCCAGCCCCCGGTGGCGCTGGCCGTGAGCGTGGCGGCCACGATCTCGTTGATGGCCGGCAGGTCGGACGGCTCTTCCGGCTCAGCAGTCGAGAAGAGGGGCCGCTGCCGCCATTCGGCGTAGTGGCAGACGTGACCGAGGGCCGCCGCTACCCGCTCCGGTGACGGAACCTCCGCGACATCTACCGCACCGCTGGTACCAGCCGGGGTGCCTACCTCGACGGAGCAGATGATGACCGGCTTGACCGCATCCCGCGCGACACGCGCGACAGTCTCCCGCGACGCCACGGCCGAGATCGCCGGGGCTTCGACGACGATGACGATCACGGCATCGATGGCGTCATCGTGGACCACGATCTCGAGCGCCTTCTGGAGCATTTCCGCGGTGCCGTCCGCGGTCATGTCGACCGGGTTGGCGGTCGCCGCCTCGGGGACGAGGACCTCGGCCAGCGCGCGCCGGGTTGCCTCCGGCAGTTCCGGGACGGTGAGCTCGCCGCCCTCGCACGCGTCGGCGGCGAGGATGAGCGGGCCGCCGGAGTTCCCGACCAGCGCGACGCGACGCCCCGCGGGCAGCGGCGCGGCGAGCAGGATGGCCGACACGTCGAGGAGTTCCTCGAGCCGGTCGACCTTGATGACGCCTGCGCTTTGCAGCAGGGCGGCGACGGTGACTTCCGGGGTCGCCGCGGCGGCGGTGTGCGAGCGGGCCCCCCGGGCTCCCGCTGATGTCCGCCCCGCCTTCAGCGCCACGATGGGCTTCGTCGCGCCGACCCGCCGGGCGATCCGGGCGAACTTGCGCGGGTTGCCCAGCGACTCCAGGTAGAGCGCGATCACCGAGGTCCGGTCGTCGTGCTCGAAAAAGCACAGCAGATCGTTCGGGCTCACGTCCAGCTTGTTCCCGACCGACACGAAGGCCGACAGGCCCAGGCCAGCGGCGCGCGTCTGCTCGCCGAGCACGACCCCGACCGCACCAGACTGAGAAACCAGGGCCAGCCGCCCGGGCAGCGGATCGAGCGGGGCAAAGGTGGCGTTCATCCGGATCCCGGGATCGGTGTTGATGACGCCAAGGCAGTTCGGGCCGACGATCCGCATCCCGTGCCTGCGGGCCACGCTGAGCATCTCAGTCTCGACCGCGGCGCCGGAACGGCCTGTCTCGCCGAAGCCGGCGGTAATGATGGTGACGGCGCGCACGCCTATTGAGGCGGCCTCATCGATCACGCCGGGGACGGCTTTGGCGGGAACGGCGACGATGGCCAGGTCGACCGGCTCCGGTACCGACAACAGCGCCGGGAACGCGGGCACCCCGCTGACCGCCCGGGCGGAGGGATTGACCGGGTAAACAGTTCCGGAAAAGTCGCCGGCGAGCAGGGACTGGACCACCTGATGCCCGACATTGCCCGGGTGCCGTCCTGCTCCGACGACGGCGACAGAGCCAGGGCGAAGGATCGCCGCGACGCTGGCGACCTCCGCCATCGCCTCCCGCTGGTCACACGACGCGCGATAGGCCGCCGTCGGCCGCAGGTCAATCTCGACGCGCACCGTCACCCGGCCGTCGCGCCGGGTGCAGTGCAGGCCCGTCGCGGCAAATAGCTCGAGCAAGCCCGCGTTCTGCGCCCTGACCTCGGCGGTGAAGCGCAGGATCCCCGTGGTCCGCGCGTACTCCGCCAGGCTCTCGAACAGCAAGGTCGTGACACCGTGGCCCTGGCGGGCGCCGGCGACGATGAAGCCGGCCTCGGCCGCCGGTACCCGCGTGTCGAGGCGGTCGTAGCTCGCCAGCCCGACCAGTTCGTCCGACACGATCGCGACGAAGGCCATCCGGGCGTCGTAGTCCACCTCGCTGAAGCGCTCCGCCTCGGCCAGGCTGAGAACCGGATTGGCCAGGAGCTCATGCCGGTGGGTGCCGGGTGACACTTTTGCGTGCAAGCCGACCAGCGCCGGCGCGTCGCCCGGCTGGATCGGGCGGACCACGACCGCCTCGCCGTCCCTGAGTAGCCCGTCGAACTCCCACTCCGAGGGATAGCCAGCCGGCATCGCCTCGCCGGTTACAACGGCATCCGAAGTAACCATCGCTACCTCCTCCAGCTGCGATCGTCGCCGCGTTACCACGAAGCTGCCAGGGACCGAGGTCCCCAGATGCCTACAAGCCTGTTCCCGGACAGCCCGCCGAGCCGCTCTATCTCGCGCAGCCGGGCCTCGGCCCGCATGCCTCCACCGGGCTGCGTCCGTGCGGGCTGGCGGTGATGGCGGTGATGGCGCCAAGGTTGCCGTGAATGACGTGGCAGATGTCCGGACTTTCGGCCCTGGTTTCCTGGCCGCGCCGGAGTCATCTTCTTGGCAGTCGTGACGGAGGGAGGAGAGGCAGATGCAAGTGGTTGTGGGCGACGAGGTGCTGGTGCGGGGACGTCACGTGGGCGATGCGGATCGCGAGGGCGTCATCATCGAGATCCGCGGCGAAGACGGTGCTGCACCGTACGTGGTCCGGTGGAAGGACGGTCACCAGAGCGTGTTCATGCCGTCCTCTGACACCGTGGTGGAGCATCGTCCTACCCGGTAGCACGCGGTGGGACGCTTCGGGCACCGCAAGCCGGTAACGGCGGCTAGGCCACAGACCGGGTGCGGCCGGCGTCTGGGAACCTGAGACAGGCGGCAATGCCTCCGGGCACGTCGTCGACGGTCTGAACCGTGCCGCCGGCATGGATGACCGCAACGGCCATCTCCTCGATCAGGTCCGGCACGGGATGGGCAGCGCCAGGTCCGCAGATGCACCCGGTCTTGGCCGTGCCGAGCGCGCCGCATTGCCGGCAGGCGTGTCCGGGCACCGTGCCGCGGCCGGGAACGGCGAGAGCCGCAACGGCGCCCTGGTTCACGGCGGCGAGGCAGTCGGTGAGGCCTGCCAGGGCGGTGCCCGGTTGTTCGTCCCGGATCCGGGTCAGAAGTTCCTGCGCGGACCGGTCCATCGCCTGCCGGACAACCGGCCCGGCGAGCTCCCGAATCCG
>PLRW01000237.1 GCA_003164955.1 Actinomycetota bacterium | reverse complement strand
ATAACGGCCACCGGCCGCACCAGGGGCGGCAGCAGGAACCCCCGCTGCGCCAGCCCGGGCCACGCCGTCGGCATCACTGCCCGGATCGAGCGTCGGCGTGTCGTGGGTGGCCTGATCAGCGAGTACCGCAGAGCAGCGTAGCCAGCGAAAAGCTGCTGGTCAGCGGCTATGGGCAAGTATTGGCACGGCACAGGCGTCGGCCCGGCCAGGCAGGTCCTCTATCGTCGCGCCCGAGGCGGCCAGGGTCGCCCGGGATGTGCGGTAGTGGTGGCCACATAGCAGCAGATCCACCGGCTGCGGCCGCTCGGGTGCGGGCGGCATAATCACCCGTACCACAGGCCGGGCATGACAGCAGCATGCCCGGTCGTCATCGCACAGCGGGGAGGATCATTTGCCCGGGACGGGCGGCGGGCTGCCGGATTCCGGCGCGCTCCTGCCTACGCCCATGTGCGGAAATCTCGGCTTCATGATTTCACTATCGCCGCCAAGGGCTGGCCCTGATCCCAGGGTGATCAACCTGGAGACTAGCGTCACCCGCAGCCAGCCAGCGGTCATGCGCGCTGATTTCAGCCGGTCCGCCGTCGCGGCGGATCGGGGCCGCCATGCCCGGTGACCGGGTGCGGGCTGGGGACGAGATGCCTGGTGAACCAGTCACGGGCCAGCTCGGCGGCGGCCGTGAGAGTGCCTGGCTCCTCGAACAGGTGGGTCGCGCCGGGCACCACGGCCAGGTCGTTCTCGCAGCGCAGCCCGGCCTGAGCCTGCCGGTTGAGGCCGAGCACGACGTCGTCGTGCCCGCCGACGATCAGCAGTGTGGGAGCCCTGACCGATCCGAGGCGCGGGCTGGCCAGGTCGGGCCGGCCGCCGCGGGATACCACAGCTGCAATGCCGGAGCCGGGTTCGGCGGCGGCCCAGAGCGCCGCGGCGGCGCCGGTGCTGGCACCGAAGTAACCGACGGGCAGGCCCGCGGTGGCAGGCTGGGCACGCAGCCACCTAGTGACGCCGGTGAGCCGGCGGGCAAGAAGCCCGATGTCGAACACGTTGGCCCGGTAAGCCTCCTCATCGGGGGTGAGCAGGTCAAACAGCAGCGTGCCCAGGGCTGCCTGGTTCAGCACGGCAGCCACGTAGCGGTTCCGGGGGCTGTGCCGGCTGCTGCCGCTGCCATGCGCGAACACCACGATCCCGCTCGCCTGGTCCGGCACGGCCAGCTGCCCGGCGAGGCGGACCGCCCCGGCGCTGACCTCGACATCTTCGTCCCAGTCAGGCGGGTCACCCACGGCCGCGGCGCCGGGGCCAGGCACCGGCACCGGCGCTGCAGCGGGGCCCGGCAGCGACACCGGCGTGGCGCGCTCCAGGCAGGCGGTCACTTGCTCGTCGGTCGTCGGGGCGAAGTCAGCGTAGAACTGCCCGATGGCGGAGAACGATCGCGGGGTTTGCACGCAGACCAGTTCGTCGGCGTCGTGCCCCATGCGCGCCTGCCACCCCGGCGGCGCCACGGGAACGGCCAGCACCACCCGGGCCGCGCCCTGCGCCCGGGCGACCTGGCAGGCGGCCCGCGCCGTCGACCCGGTCGCGATCCCGTCGTCGACCACCACCGCGACACAGCCGCCCAGCGGCTGACGTGGCCGGCCACGCCGGTAGCAAAACGCGCGGCGCTCCAGCTCACGGCGTTCCCGCGCCTCCACCGCAGCCAGCTCATCCGCGGAGATCCCGCCCCACTGGATGATCTTCTGGTTCAGAACACGCACCCCGTCCTCACCGATGGCCCCCATGCCCAGCTCAGGCTGGAACGGCACCCCGAGCTTGCGCACCACGATCACATCCAGCGGCGCGCCGAGCGCCCGGGCAACCTCAAAAGCCACCGGGACGCCGCCCCGCGGCAGGCCAAGCACCACAACCCGCTGCCCGCGCAGATGCTGCAGCCGCGCCGCCAGCTGCCGTCCCGCATCGGCGCGATCAGCGAAACGCACGGCGCCCCTCCTCCCCGTCAGCCCCTCCGGTAAACCAGACTTCTCCCAGCCGCCGCACCGTACCAGGGACCATAGTCACCTCCAGCAGGCTGCCCGCTGCAGTAACGCGAGGCGGACGGCCCCCTGTCCCGGGCCCTGGGACGCCGTGCTCAAGGTTCCGCACAGCCAGGTTCTAGCGATCGTCATCCGGCAGCTCCAGTCAGTCACCCGGGCGATGCCAGAACTCTTGAAAGCCTCATCCACAGCGCTGTCTGTAAAGCCGCAGAGCATCTCCGGCCTGCACAGGTCCGCCCACCGGGCTCCACGCCGAGAATCCTGGCCTCCGGCAAGGCCTATGCCAGCTTCGCGCAGATGGACGACTTTAGGGGCAGGACTCGGCGAACCCGCAAGTCAGGCAGGACGTGGCGAGTTTCGGAGCGGTAGACGGTCCCGGAAGGGCGGACTAAGGGCCCTACCAGCCGACCGGGCCGAGGCGTGAGCCGCGGGGGGCGGCAGGCGATGTCTTCAGCCGCTTCGACCGGATGTTCGATGAGTGGGCGAGAATGATGCCGTTCCGGGCGGTGCCGTTCCCGCATTGGCGGGAAGCCGACGATCTGATCCGTGTCGAGCAATTCCGCGAGGACGGGGCACTGGTGGTACGGGCTGATCTGCCCGGCATCGACCCGGAGAAGGATGTCGAGCTGACCGTATCGGGCGGGATGCTGCACATTCACGCGGAACGCCGTGAAGAGGAGAAGCGGGAGGAGAAGGGTTACCTGCGCCACGAACTGCGCTATGGCTCGCTGTCCCGGACGCTGCCGCTTCCGGGGGGTGTGACCGAGTCGGACATCACCGCGACCTACAAGGACGGGATCCTGGAGATACGGATCCCGGAGCCGAATCACGAACCGGGCAAGAAGATACCCATCAGCAAGGCCCGACCAGGCTGCCGCGCTGGGCGGCGCCGACGGGCCTGCAGTGACCGAGGCTGAGCGCCGCCAGCGCGGAAACTTGCACCCCGCGCTGCAAACATTCGGGCAGCTAATGCCGAGGCTCCGGGAAACCGCTAAGTTGTAGTATCGCGTCGGCCCTTAACCGGCGACCGCTCGCCCGGTACCTGCAGTCCCGGTTTGTAATAATCCAAGCGTTCTCCCTGGTCAGAGCCGCGCGTAGATCGTTACTGACATATTGCTACATGTGATATGGCAACGTTAGTGGCCTGCTCGCGATCAGCCCATATAACGAACCCGAACTGTAGTACCGGCCCCCGCGCGTCACGTACGCGAATTCGTCCGGATGGCGCAATTGGAAAGGGCGCCCCGGCCAGATAGTGCGTCGGCAATCAGCGCGAACGCGGCTGCGACGCCGGGACGAAGGCAGGACATACCGCGACGGCGCGCGCCATTACCTGGGACATAAATAACGGCCTGCGGGGCGATCTCCCTTTGCCGGCATTGCCCGGATCAGGTCCTGGGGGTCGCCGTTCAGCCTTCTGGCTGTCCGGCTTCTCAGCCTTCCGCCGCGAGTCCGGTCTCCCCGGGCAGTTCGTGCGGTCCAGCTCCCTCTCTCGCCTCGCAGACACCTTCATGCTGGATGGCGTCAAGGAGGCTGCCCAGGGCAGGAAGTCCCGCTTACACGGGCCGAACGTCAGTCGTCGTGATGGCTCCCGCTATCTCATGGACACGGAGGTCCAGATCGCATCGGCTGTCGTGCTGCAGCGGAGGGTTGTGCCAGAGGCATCGGCCCGAGCGGTTCACGGCGCGGGCGGCGCACACGTCCCGAGAACCTTGCCATCAGCGGTGTGCGACATGCTCCTCCCGGCGTCTCGCGCGCTTCGACCTCGGCCGGTCATGCACCCGCGCGACCTGCGCTTGGAGGGCTAAACGGGTCGGCCCGGCTCGCTTTCGCCCGGACCTTCGTCCCGCCAGGTCAAGGGCTCAACGGCTCGGCCGGCTCACCGCCGGTGCTCAGCGCTGCGGCTTACCGCGTCAGCTCTTGTGTGAGCCGGTCCTGCAGGCTTTCAAGCTGTTCGCTGATCTGGACCGGCACCGGTGCGGGGCCGCGCAGTGCCCGCACGGCTGGTGGCAGCCAGGCCAGATCGGCGCGGCATCGCTGCTGGGCTTCGGTCAGCGGTTCGGGGCCGCTGAGGCGCTGGCCGGCCCGCATGACCGGAACGAGTAGGGCTTCGTGGCCGGGCCGCGAGGGCTCCTCCCGCAGCGCGAGGACATCGCCGCCGGGGGCGCGGTAGACCTGTTTGGCGCCCGGGGTGGTGATCTTCCCCGGCGACAGCTTCATTACCGGCCTGCCGGCGTAGCCGACCAGCTTGTAGGCACTGTCCAGGGACGGCGCGTCAGCCGAGACACCCATCTTGGTTCCCACGCCATAGGCATCGATTGGCGCCTCACGCGCGACCAGGCCGGCGATCGCGTATTCGTCGAGGCCTCCGCTGGCAAAGATCCGCGCGCCGGGCAGTCCCGCCTCATTAAGCAGCCGGCGCGCGGATCGCGCCAGCCGTGCAAGGTCGCCGGAGTCCAGCCGCACCCCCACCGGCCCCGGCAGCCGTAGCCGCCGCGCCACCTCGATAGCGGTGCGCACCCCGCGCTCGGTGTCGTAGGTGTCGACCAGGAAGGTCGTCTTACCGGGGAAGTCCTCGGCGAAGGCGGTGAACGCTTCCTCTTCATCGCCGTATGCCTCGATGAAGGAATGCGCCATCGTGCCCGCGGCGGTCAGCCCGAACCGGCGCGCCGCCTCGATGTTGCTGGTAGCGGCGAAACCAGCGATCGCCGATGCGCGGGCTACCGAAAGGCCCGCGCCGGGGCTCTGGGTACGGCGGAAGGAAAAGTCGACCAGCTCCGCGCCGCCGGCGGCCAGCACACACCGTGCCGCCTTGGTGGCCACGCTGGTCTGGAACGTCACGTGGTTCAGCAGCATCGTCTCCGCCAGCTGCGCTTCAGCGATCGGCGCGGTCACCTCCAGCAGAGGTTCGCCGGCGAACACCACGCGTCCCTCCGGTACCGCCCACACCTCCCCGGTAAACCGCAGGGCCGCGAAGGCGCGCAGCGTATCCTCGCCGCATCCCTGGGTGCGGCGCAGGTAATCGAGGTCCTGCGGGGTGAACGAAAAATCCTCCAGGAACTGGAGACAATCCTCCAGGCCCGCAGCGACGAGGAAGCCCCGGTCAGCCGGAAGCCGCCGGACGAACAGGCTGAACGTCGCCGAACCCGTCATCCCCCGCCGCAAGTAGCTTGCGGTCATATTCAGCTCATACAGGTCAGTGAGCAGCCCGCCCGCCATGACGCTCCTCCTTCACGCCGCTACCGTGCTCGGCCCGCTGCCGGGGCTTTCCGGAACGGCCTGGTTCACAGGGCCGAAAGTCCCGGCATGCCGCGACGGTCAGGATGGCTGCTCACGGCTACGTCGCCGACCACGCGCAGAGCCGCGATGCGCGATCTGTGTTCCTGTTGCCGTCGTCGTGCGGCTGCCTGCTGGCCATGGTGACTAGGTGCTGGGGCTGTGGCGGAGCGGGAACCGGAGGTAGGCAGCGACGCCGCCGGGTGGGCCGGGAACCGCCTGGACCTGGCCGCCGTCATGGATGGTGCTGACGGCCGCTTCCTCGATCAGATCCGGGACAGCGAACGCCGCGTTATCTGCGTGGGCGCAGCCGGTTCCGGTGGCGCCGAGCGCGCCGCACCGTCGGCACGCGAACCCCGGCACAAGGCCCTGACCGGGTACGGCAAGGGTGTGGACCGCGTGCTGGCGGACCGCGGTCAGGCATGCCGCCAGACTTGTTGCGGCGAGACCGCCGGGCGGCTCCTGCCGGATCCGGGTGACCAGCTGCTGCCCGGACTTTTCTGCCCAGTCCCTGATGATGGGGTCAGCGAGCGTCCGGACCCGGGCGGGCGTCATGGTGGAGGTGTCCACTACGAAGCTGCCGGCGAAACGGTCACGCAGGTCAGGCGTGAGGAGAGCGAGAAATTGCGGGATGGTGTCGGCGTGGCCACCGACGACGAGCCGCTCCTGCCCGGGCCGGATGGCCTGAGTGAGGATGCTGGCGGTGTCGTGAAAGTGATGGTGGGTGAGTTCGGCGATACGTTCGTTGACCCGATAGGACTCCAGGCCGTACCAGCCGCCATATCGCGGGCTGCGCACGCCTGCTGCCGCTGGCTGGGGCACCGTGTCGATCCGGTCTCCCGCCACGGCGAAGAGCCAGGCATGACGCCGGTCGACCACAGCGACGCGGTAGGCGGGCTGCCGCTGCAGCGCCACCAGCAGGGGGCGCACGTGCGGACCGGGCCCGAACACGGCCTGTTCGCCAAGCCCGGTGGGCAGCGGGATCGCCTCGGCCAGGCCTGCCGGGCCGCAGAGGAAGATCGCAACGCAGTGGCCCAGCCAGTCGCGTGCCCTGTCCTCCAGTAACCGGCGCATGACCTGCCGGGCGTGCGCCAGCACCCGTCCGGCGTCCGGGTCGGCCGGCCCGCAGGGGCCGCCCGCGGCCGAGTTGAGCAGGTCACTCGCCCGGGCCGGCAACCCGTGCAGCGCCGACGGGTCCAGCGGCACCTCCAGGTAAAGCGACAGCACTGGCGGGTCCTCGCAGTGCACTGCCAGCAGCTTTTCCACATCGGTGTAACTGATCATCACGCGCCCCCTGTCCGCGGCGCCGCGGGATCCGCGCCGCAGGGCATGATCGTTCGTCCCGGTCCGCGCTCAGCTCGCCTGCTGCCCGGCGGAACGGTGCTGTACCAGCGTGCCGGAGGACGGCATGAGCACGCTCTCGTGACCGTCCTTCCACCCGGACCAGATACGGCGCCGCGCCGTCTTCTCCGTGGACCTCCACGATCACGCCCTCGCGGTCCACATCCCCCACGTGCCGGCCCCTGACCAGCAGCTCATCGCCCGTAACCGCGCGCATCGCCATCCCTCCTTCACCTCGATCCCACGACAATCACCGCCGGCGCTTCCGGCGAAACAGGGCCAAAGGTCCAGAGAGGCTCCCGCAAGCCCTCCAGCCATGCCGGGAAAGTGTTCCGCGCCCGGCTGCCGTTCGGGCCGTCCAAGATCAGGTCAACTTCCGGAATCTCCGGAACGGCCACACTCTCAAACGTTGACGGGAGGGCACGTTCAGCCTGCTGGATCGGCTCCTCTTCTGGCGTGCCTGGTCCACGTTGTGCATTTCCCAGTCATCTCGCCTCTCCCACTTAGCGCCTCTTTGCTGAGCCTCTGCCTGCTGTCCCGGACAGCAGGACGAATGTCCTGCCCTGTGAGGGCGGCCGACCCTAAAGGCTTTCGGAAAGCAGTGGTCTGCTAAATGACGGAATAGTGGCCGGCTCCGGCCGCCGCCTTTGATGGCCGAGAGTATGGCTATTGCCCCAGAGCATGGCTATTGCCACATTGTGGCCAGACGAAGGACGTGATTACCGTGGCGGCTGAAACCTCTCCCCAGGCGCCCGCGAAGAAGACGGGCACCTCACCCGAGTCAGCAGAGTTTGACGTCACCGGTGCCGCTGACGCAGCCGGCGAGCTGGATGCGGTCGGCGCGCTGGAATTCTTTATGCTGGACGAGGCCCTTGGCTCGTTGCGCCGGTTCCAGCCGGATACCAGCCTTGTGCGCTACGCAGTCAACCTGACCCGCCGTCCCGGGATGATGGCCCGGCGGGCTAGTAAGCTGGCCGCGGATCTCGCCAGCATTGCCACAGGCAGTTCGGCGATCGCTCCGCAGCGCCGCGACCGCCGGTTTTCCGATCCCGCGTGGAGCAAGAACCCGCTGCTCAAGCGCACGGTCCAGACATATCTGGCGGTCGGGCAAACCGCCGAGGAGCTGCTCGCTGACGCCGAATTGGACTGGCGGGACAACGAGCGCCTGAAGTTCATACTGACCAATCTCATCGCCGCATCCGCGCCGAGCAACTACCCGCTGATCAGCCCGGGCGCACGGAAAGCGTTCATCGACACCGGCGGCATGAGCGCCGTCCGGGGCATCCGCGCGCTGGTCTCGGATATGTCTTCTGCCCCGCACGTTCCGACGATGGTGGAACCCGATGCATTCGAGGTCGGCAAGGATCTCGCCTGCACGCCGGGAGCGGTAGTGGCCCGCACGGAGGTCTTCGAGCTCATTCAGTACAAGCCGACCACAGAAACCGTGCACCAGTACCCGCTGCTGATGATCCCGCCAATGATCAACAAGTACTACATCACCGATCTCGCGCCCGGCCGCAGCATGCTCGAATTCTTTGTGGCGCAGGGATATCAGGTATTCGTGGCTTCCTGGCGCAATCCCGAGAAGAGGCATCGCCACTGGGATCTGGACACCTACGGTCTTGCGGCCACGGAGGCGCTCAGTGCAATACAGGAAATCACCAAGGCCCCCAAGGTAAACCTCATGGGTCTGTGCGCCGGCGGCATTCTCTCATCGATGGTCTGCGCGCACCTGAGCGCGACCGGGCAACTCGATCAGGTCAACAGCCTGAGCTTGGGCGTAGCGGTACTGGACCAGTCGAATGCGGGCACGACAGTCGCACTGATGGACCCGAGCACCGCCGCCGTGTCCACCCTCGCCTCCCGCACCCGCGGCTACATGGACGGGCGCACGCTCGCCGAGGTGTTCGCCTGGCTCCGGCCCGATGACCTGATCTGGAACTACTGGGTCAACAACTACCTGCAGGGCAAGACCCCGCCGCCGTTCGACATCCTTTACTGGAACGCTGACACCACGCGGATGCCCGCGGGACTGCACCGCAATTTCATCGAGATTGCCATGGCCAACGCGCTGACCAAGCCGGGTGCGGCCAGCATGCTGGGATCCCCCGTCGATCTGTCCAAGGTCGACGTCGACAGCTACGTCGTGGCAGGCATTGATGACCACATCGTGCCCTGGCCGTCGGCGTATCGGAGCACTCAGCTGCTCGGCGGCAACGTCCGGTTCGTGCTGTCCACGAGCGGGCATGTGGCTGCCATGGTCAACCCGCCATCGAACCCGAAGGCGACCTACCGGCTCGCGCCCGGCAACCCGCCCGATCACCGCGACTGGCTGGCCCAGTCCGAGACGGTTCAGGGCAGCTGGTGGCCGGACTACACAACCTGGCTGGAGAGCCGCAGCGGGGACATGCAGGACGCCCCCAGCGAGCTGGGCAGCGCCAAGCACCCGCCGCTCGATCCCGCGCCGGGTAGCTACATCCTGCAGAAGTAACGAGGCGACACTAGTAAGCGGCCGGCACTCCTGCCCGGCGCCCACCCGGCGCCGGGCAGGAGTCCGCTATCGTCGCGACGCGCGTATCTCTCTTTAGCTTTCATTCAGTGTGCGGGACAATGGCATATACCGACGAGAGCCGGCCACGCGCTGACCAGCGCACCTACCGGCCCGTGCCCGATACCGTGCGCTAGGTTGGCGCTAACTGTTGCCACGATGCCCCCACCCAGGCTCCAGGCCGCCAGCCGCGGTACACGCCGGTACCGCCGGCTCGCGTCTAGCACCACCATGGACGCCGGCCCAGATCAGTCCAATGCTGGAGACCGGGCACCGCAGCGATGCCCCGGTGGTGGTGGCGCTATGTGAGGAGTTGCGGTGACCGACCGGCGGCTACGGCCTGAGAGTAGATGTGACCGTGCTGGCCGGGGAACTCGGCGTGCTTGAGGCGTGTCTGGACGGGGCTGTGCCGACGGGCAGCGGTAACCTTGGGGGCGGCTGCCACCGCGTGACGGCATCCGGACGTCAGCGCTTCAGGGCATAGCGCACATGCTTGCCGGGCAATCAGCCAAAGTCCGGCCAGGCGGAGCCAGCCTCACCATCTTGGCGCTGTCATCCGCCGCTGCCGTCGCGTCTCAGGAGGCCCTAGCGGCTACCGCGTCCGAAGCCACCTGCACTCACACCTGCGATCTTTGTGGTGCCGGATGCGCCCGTGCAGACCTGCGCCGGCTCGGCGGCACTCAGCTTGGCCGTTCAGCGGGTGAGGGCAAGCTGCCCGGCGTCTGCCCGGCGTGCCAGGCTCGCTCCATCAGCGAGCTGATCGCTTTTATCGAAGCCGCCGGTTGCCCCCCGGCAGCTGCGGCTGCGCAGGGGGGCAGCCGCGGCCACAGCGACCATAGGCGGCATATCGGCCCGATCGCGAGGATGATGACCGATAGCCGGTTCGTCAGCGCCCGGCCACAAGATCGGCAACGGATGGCCGAATCGGCGCAGGCGGTCATGACATGCCCTGGAGCGTGTGGCGGATCTGGGCCTGGCCGGCCAGGATGTGCAGCGCAACCATCATTGCCCTCAGCAGGCCATCGGCCAGGCCTTCGGGGGTGCCGGTAACAATGGACCCGTCAGCACCGTTATGGCGTCCAGTTTCCTGAACGCGGCTGGCACGATGGGCGGGTTACGATCAGCGAGCGGATCGAGGCGGGCCGGCGGGAGCGGCGAGTCCTGGCGCGGGTTTCCCGTGCCGCGTGGCGGCTGGAGCAGGCCGAATGAGGGCCAGCACGCAAAGGCCCCCGTTACCCGGGGGCGAGGTCTGCGTACAACGGAGCGGGCGGGCGCGCATTCACCGCAATTAGGGACTTACGCCGTATGGACCGCCGGGCTGCTGGCCGCGCTGGCCGTTCGGCCCGTTCCGTTGCACTATCAGCATACCACGAGGCGTGAATGATAAACCACCCAGCGACGTGTGATCGGCATGATCGGGGTAGCGAACAAGCAGAAAGGCTATGGGCGCGAGGACGGGCGTCTCCTCTCCACTTTCGCCAACCCAAGCCGAGTTCACCTCAGCGAGAACACGGTGAAGTCACCCATCCAAGAGATCCTGCGGAGGCTGGAGGCACGGAACCGGGTTCAGGTCGCAGTACGAGCTACGAAGGAACGATGGGTGTAACCGGTGCTCAGAGGAAGACGGCGGCTCGCAGGTCAGCGTGCTTTCGTGCAGGCGGCCGAGGAACGCGGCCACGACACCGGGCTCGTCGTCGGCGAGCTGGGCGGCGAAGTGCCGCCGTACGCCGGCGAGGTGCACTGCGGACGCAGCCCGCAGTCGTTCCGTCCCGTCGTCGGTGAGGACGGCGTAGATTACCCGGCGGTCGTGCTCCGACGTCTCGCGCCGCACCAGGCCCGCCCGCCGCATCCGTTCGAAAAGCCTGGTCAGTCCGCCCGTGCTGTAGACGATCGCCTGCGCGAGCTCGCTCATCTTGAGCCTGCCGCCCGGTGCCTCGGCCAGGCGCAGCAGAACGTCGTACTGGGACAGCGTGATGCCCGTCCCGTCCCGCATCTCCCGTTCGAGCACGGCCATCAGCCTGTTATAGGAGAGAACGAAATCCGTCCAGGCGCGCAGCCGGACGTCCTCGTCCCTGCCCTCCTGCCCAGTCATCGTCTTCGTCCTGTCATCGCCGTGGGCCGTCCCTCCCGCTCAGGGATTATATCTGTACCTACAATAGTTGTAGCCGCAGAGAAAGTGAAGCGTGAGAAGGCGGCGGTCATGGCATTCGAACTTGGCATCTATCACTTCGGCGAGCTGGCACCCGACCCGGTGACCGGGCGTCCCCCGACCCCTGGCGTGCGGATCCGCGAACTGATCGAGCAGGCGAAGGTCGCGGACCAGTCCGGCCTGGACATCTTCGCGGTCGGCGAGCACCACCGCGGCGACTTCGCGGTGTCGGCCCCGGCCGTCGTGCTGGCGGCCATGGCGGAGAACACCCGCGACATCAAGCTGTCCAGCGCGGTGACGGTGCTCAGCTCCGACGACCCGGTCCGCGTCTTCCAGCAGTTCGCCACGCTCGATCTCATCTCCGGCGGGCGCGCCGAGATCATCGCCGGGCGGGGGTCGTACATCGAGTCGTTCCCGCTTTTCGGCTATGACCTGAACGACTACTCCGAGCTTTTCGCCGACAAGCTCGACCTGCTGCAGAAGCTCCGCGCAGAGAACCCGGTGACCTGGCAGGGAACCACCCTGTGGGGCTCGATTATTGGATCCGTCCTGGACGGCCTGGCGGGTGCGGACCAACCCGGGCCGAGTGCACCGACCGGATGCTGATCTACGGCGAGAGCCATCTGCGGACGGTCTTGCGAACTTACGCCGGGCACAATAACGGGCACCCATCAGTCCCGGAAGCCGACCCCGACACTGATCGGCATGCCGATCGACCCGCGTAGGCCCAGCTCGCGGGGCACGAACACGTGCCGGGGGTGGCCGGCGAGCAGCGGGCAGGGTGACAGGGCCGACCATCCTAGCTCCTCGAGCTCGGCGGCGGCGTCCCGGATCTCGCCCGGGTCGCCATAGCGCAGCGGCAAGCCGCCGCCAGGGTCTTCGGGCAATGGGCCAGCGTGTGCAGAGCCACCTCACCCGGTCCGGCATCGATACCCGCACCGTCCGCGAGCTGGCCGTGTCCCTGATCGTCGGCGTGGAGGGGGCGTTCGTGGTCAGCCGGGCCACCCACAGCGTCCAGCCCGTCGAGGTCGTCCGCGCCAGCCTGAACGCCGCGGTCCGCGCTGCCCAGGAGCAGAGCCATGGACCGCCAGGGGACGGTGAGGCTCGCCGGGCTGCTCGCCCGGGAGGCCAGCGGCGGCGGCCGTGCCAGGCGCTACCCGCAGGGAACGGTTCCGTCCAGGAGGAACCCGAAGTACTGGTCTGCCCGTCTAGTACTCGTCGGGTGTGCCGGAGACGTGAAGAACGGTGGCGGGGCGTCGTCGTCGGTGCCATGGTCGGCCCTGGTTCTGCCAGTCCCGCTCAGCCATTAGCTGCCGCCATCCCTGCGCCTGCCGCCGCGCGCGTGCCGGCCTTCACCACGAGCTTCCTCCTGCTCCCCGGACTCAACCTGAAACGCACCCTGCGCGCACACCCGCCCCCGGTTCCGATGGGGGCGGCTGGACAGGTGAGTTGCGGGCCTGGCGGTGCTCAGTTGACGGTGACGTGGTGGTCCACGGTGCCGTCGAACAGGTATTCGCGGGTGTTGAAGGGCACGGTCACGGGCTGGGTGGCGCCGGTGACGTCGGTGGCGCGGGCGCGCAGCGTGTAGGCCCCCGGACCGGGCGGATGCCAGGGGATCTCCCATCGCTGCCAGGCGTGCGGGAGTCCCCGGTCACGGGGGCGGGCGCGCTGCCAGGTCTGCCCGTCGGTACTGACGTCTGTGTAGGCGATGCGCCCGTTGCCGGACCACGACCTGCCGGTGAGCAGGTATGGGCGGCCGGAGGCAAGCTGGGCGTCCCATTCCAGCTCGAACGAGCTCTTGACGACCTGCCGGGTGATCAGCGTGCCGTCGGCCGGGTAGGTGGGGCCGAACAGCCGGTAGGCCAGCGTGTTCCACCAGGAGAACAGCGGTGTCGCGGAGACCTCGATCTGCCCCACCCACTTGACGTTGGCGACCCCGATCCAGGTGGGGCAGATGAAGCGGAGTGGGAACCCGTTGTCCGGCGGCAGCGGTCGCCCGTTCATCTCATAGGCCAGGATCACGTCGTCGAGAGCCTTGGCCACCGGTACCGGCCGCCGGACGTGCCCGTAGTCCACGCCGCCGGTGACGTAGTCCGGGTCCAGGCCCTGCGGCATCACGTCAACCGCCTCGGGGGTCAGCCCGGCCCGGTCCAGGACGTCGGCCAGCCGGACCCCGCGCCATTCGGCGACCCCGATCCCGCCGAGCAGCCACGGGACGCTCGTCACCGCCTCGTCCTGCTGGAGCCAGAAGAATTCGCGGCCGTTGCCCGCGCACTCGATGAACGAGGTCACCGTCGCGGACGGCATGCGGAGCAGGTCGTCGTAGCTGAAGGTCACGGCGTTGTCGATGGTCGGGGAACCGTGCAGGCCGCTGCCGAACACTTTCAGCTGCCAGGTGCGGGCATCGATCAGCGGTGTGGAGGTGTGGTCGCGGATGTAGAAGTTCTCGGTCGGGACGAGGTAGCCCTTGTCCTTCATGACCTCCCAGCGCATCTCAGCGTTGGCGCCGATGGTGCTGGACTCGTACACATAGAACCAGTCCGGGGGAAGCGGCTTGATGATCGGTCCGGGGGCGGCGACCGGCGCGGTCCCCGGCGTCGCGGCCGGCGGGCGGGCGGCCGCCCGCGCAGGCCGGGCAGCGCCTGCTATCGTCCCCGCTCCGGCAAGACCGAGGCCGGCACCGCCGAACGCGCGTAGCAAAGCGCGCCGTGACATCCCGTCGGTGCGGGCCCGCCCGGCCCGCCACTGGCTGAACCGCACGCTGTCATAGGCGCCCTCGTTCCGCAGGTCAGCACCGTCGAAGTCGTCATGATCCACTGGCATCCACCATCCATGAACCTGATCGGCCACCCTGGCGAGCTCTGACCGCTTCATGCTCCAGCAGAATCCCTATAAATTCAATCGATAAAATCAGGAAGCTCGTCGATGTCGCTCCGTCACCGCGTGGCCGTCGCTCACCCGGGAGCTCGTTCTCGTTATCAGCGCCGAACGCGGAACGCTCGGTATGCGGCAAGGTCGCGGTAGGCACAAGGCCGATGTGGCTGGTCAGCGGGGCGATGTGGCTGGCGATCAGCGGGCGAGGTGGGTCAGCTGGGCGCGTCGCACGTCGGCGCTCTGCCCTTGGACCAGGACGAACAGTGCGGAGCGCGCATGCAACTGCGCGGTGTCGCCGTCGGACAGGCCGCGGCCGGCGCGCGCGACGACCAGCGCGCGGGTGAGCGTGGCGAGCGCCTCGCCGCTGGCGACCTTCGTGGCTAGTCGCTCCCCGAGCTGGTACGGGCCGCCCCCGGCGGCGGCCGCCTCGTCAGAGAGGGCATAGGCGGTCTTCCTGATCCGTGCCACGCGCGGGCGCCAGGTCGCGGCGACTGCCTGGACGAGCGGGTCAGGCGCCTCCTCCAGCTCCCGCAGGACCGTCTCGGCAAGCCCGAAGTGGTGGCTGCGCGCGTCGCTGGCGATCCCGATGTCGTTGAACCGCGTCTGCTCCAGCGTCTGCTGCGAGATCACATGCTCGTCGGGGACGAAGACGTCGTCGAGGATCACGCGCTCGGTCCGGCTGCCGGCGACGGCGGCCAGGTCAAGGTGGGCAGCCGCGCGGGTGCGCTCGCCCACCTCCACGAGGGCGGTCACGACCGTCTCGGTCGGCTTCTCGACCGCTGCGACCGACAGAGCCGAGCTGAGGCCCCAGCCACTGACCCAGGAGATGGTCCCGCTGAAGATCCACCCGCCGTCGGTGCGCGTGGCCTCGATGTACCGCGTGGGGAAGCTGCGCACGTCGCTGACGCCGGCACCAAGGAGGATCTTGCCGGCGAGAGCCTTGCGGGCGAGGTCGGGCAGGGTTTTCCTTGCCTTGGCGGACTCCGCCAGGCGCGCGGTCAGGGAGGCATGCTGGGCCCACACCAGCCACGTGTTGAAGCAGGCGCCCGCCATGATCTCCTGGACCCGGCGGTCGGCGTTGCGGTCCAGGCCGCCGTACCCGTCCGGCGCGAGGTGGTTGAGCAGGCCGAGCTCGCGCAGCTCCTGGATGCGCCCGGCGGTGACGCCCTCACGCTCGGTCTGCAAGGCCGTTGGGCGCAGCGTCCGTTCGGCGTAGTCCCTGACCTTGCGCACGAAGGGGTGATCGTCGCTGGGGCTGACCGCCTGCGCGGAAGTTGGAGCTGTCGTGTTCCCTGCTTCCATCCCATTTCGCTTTCGCTGGATAGCCATCGGAGTCCGGGTGCGCGGCATTGGGCAACGCTTGTAAAACCTATCAATACACACAGTTAATATTCTCGATAAAATCGACTGAAATAATAGACTTTAGGGAAGATAACAGTTTTACTGAGTGCCAGCTAGCCGCTGTCTCCGCAGCAGCTGGATGTCTCCCAGGCGCGAAGGACTGACCCCGCCAATGACCACCATTCGACTTCCTCAGCTATTGGCCGCCGCCCTGGCCGTGACCACGCTCACCTGGGGCCTTACCGCTTGCAGCGCCTCGTCGGCCGCCCCGGCCGCTGCCAGGGACACGGCCGTCTACGGCGGGACGCTCACCTTCTACGACCCGGTCGAGTACACCGCGTGGCAATCCACCAACTCGCTGTGGTCCAACTCCAACGTCACCCCGAGCGTGGCTGACCGGCTGATCTGGCAGGACCCGGCGACTGGCGCCTTCCACCCCTGGCTGGCGCAGTCCTGGTCGATCAGCCCCGACCACCTCAGCTACACCTTCCACCTCCGGCCCGGCATCACCTTCAGCAACGGCGACCCGCTCACCGCGCAGGTCATCAAGGACAACTTCGACCAGCACGCCTTCGGCAACGCGAAGCTGGGCATCGCGCCGGACTCCTTCTGGGAGGGCTATGTCAGTACCACCGTCATCAACAAGCTGACGTTCGTGGTGAAGATCGCCAAGCCAAACGCAGGGTTCCTGCAGATCCTGTCCAACTACCGGGCCTCCTCGATCCTGGACGAGCCGTACCTGAAGCTGAACCTCGGGGGGCAGAGCCTGCTGCAGAACTGGGTCGGCACCGGCCCGTTCGTGGTTGAGAAGGTCGTCGGTACCACCGAGGTGATCCTGAAGCGCCGCGACGACTACAACTGGGCGCCCGAGGGGTACCCGCACCAGGGCAAGGCGTACCTCCAGACGATCATCTTCAAGGTGGTCCCCGAGGAGAGCACCCGCGTCGGCGCGCTCGAGTCCGGCGCCGCGCAGATCGTGCGCAACGTCGCGCCCTACGACGAGGCGACGATCAAGGCGGAGGGCGGGACCGTCGTCGGTATCCCGGTCCAGGGGGAGACCAACTCCCTGAAGATCCAGCTCAACGCCAAGGCGCCCACGCAGGACCTCCAGGTCCGCCTCGCGCTCCAGGCCGCCACCAACCGCCAGGAGATCAACAAGGTGGCGCTCTCGCCGAGTTACCCGGTCCCGAGCAGCGCGCTGGTCGAGGGAACACCGGACCGCGGCAACGCGTCGTCCTACCTCGCCTACAACCTCCCCAGGGCCGAGGCGCTGCTCAACGCCGACGGCTGGAAGGCTGGCCCCGGCGGCATCCGGGTCAAGGACGGCAAGCAACTGCACTTTGACATCTGGGTCTCGCCGTACTACCAGGTCTCCCTGGCGGTGCTGCAGGTGCTTCAGTCGGAGTGGCTGAAGGCGGGGATCAGCCTGACGATCCACAGCGCCTCGCTGACCCAGTACGAGGCCCTGGAAGGGGGCCAGGCGACGCATCCCAGCCCCGACTGGTCCTTCGACCAGGGCCAGACCTCGACGGCGGACCCGAACGTGCTGCGCGTCTCGACCTCCTTCCACGGGTACAACGCCTACAACTTCGTCACACCGGACACCACGCTCGAATCGCTGCTGAACGCGCAGGCGACAGCGTTCACGCCAGCCGCGCGCAAGGCGGCGGTCCAGGCGATCGAGAACCGCCTCTTCTCCCAGGCCTACGAGATCCCGCTGTACGACGAGACCCAGGTCTTCGGGCTGGCCTCGAAAGTGCACGGGTTCTCCACCGAGTCGACGGCCCGTTCCTGGTTCTACAACACCTGGCTCAGCTAGCAGATGCGCAAGTACCTCGCACGGCGAGTGGTGCAGGCGGTCCTGGTCCTCTGGGCCGCCTACACCCTCTCGTTCCTCCTCCTCAGTGCCCTCCCGGGCAACGCGATCGAGAACCGGATCCACGCCCCGGACTCTGGGCTGACGCCCCAGGACGGCCAGGTCCTGCTGCACTACTACGGTCTCGACAAGCCGGTGTGGGAGCAGTACCTGCACGCGCTCGGCCGTGCGCTGCACGGCGAGCTCGGCCTGTCGCTGACCAGCGTCCAGCCCGTGACGTCGCTGATCGGCTACGCGCTGCCGAGCACGCTGCGGCTCACCGGCCTGGCCCTGGTGGCCGGGATCGTGCTGGCAGGTACCGTCGCGATCCTCATCAACTACGCCCCCGGGGCCTGGCTGCGGGGCCTCGCGGCCGGCATCCCGGCGCTCTTCGCCTCGGTGCCCACCTTCGTCGTGGGCATCCTGGTCCTGCAGTACCTGTCGTTCCGCGCCCACCTCATCCCGCCGGTGGACGACGGGAGCTTCCGTGCGCTGGTCGCGCCCGCGATCACGCTCGGGCTCGTGATCGCGGCACCGCTGGCGCAGGTCTTCAGCACCTCGATCCGGACCACGAGAAAGCAGCCGTTCGTGCACGTGCTGCACGCCAAGGGGGCAGGGGAGGGTTACATCTTCCGCAAAGACGTGTTCCGCAACTCGTCATTGCCGGTGCTCACACTGCTCGGCCTGGCCTTTGGCGAGCTCATCGCAGGATCGGTGGTCACCGAGGCGGTCTATGCCCGGGCGGGGGTAGGCAAGCTTGTCGTCGATGCGGTCACGAACCAGGATCTGCCGGTTGTGCAGGGAGTGGTGGTCCTCTCCGCTGTGGCGTACGTCGTGGTCAATCTCGTGGTGGACCTCGCCTATCCGTTCATCGACCCGCGCATCCTGGTCGGCCGCAATGGGGCGGCCAACAGCAAAGGCACCTGGCCGGCCGGACGTTGGCGGGGACCGCGCCGCCGTGGGCAAGCCCAGCCGCAGGGCCTGCCTCCAGAGGACGTGGTGGTGCCATGACGCAACTCATCGGCCCGGACCTCAGCCCCGAGGGGGCCGCTGCGGGAGCCCCTTCGACGGCCGGGAGCTTCCCAGCCGGGCTGGGAAAGCGCCTGCTGGCCGCGCTGCGCTGGCTGGCTGGCCACCTGACCCTGGTCATCGCCATCGCGATCGTGGCCCTCGTGCTGCTCTGGGCCTTCTTCCCCGGCCTCTTCACCAGCCAGAACCCGACAGCGGTGAATCCGGCGGAGCACTTCCTGCCTCCCTCGGCCGAGCACTGGTTCGGCACCGACGAGTTCGGCCGGGACCTCTACACGCGCGTCGTGTACGGCTCGCGTACCTCGCTCACCGGTGCCGCGGTCGCGGTCGCGGTCGCGGTGGTGGTCGGCTCGGCCCTCGGCTCGGTCGCGGGCTGGTTCGGCGGGTTCGCCGACAGCCTGATCGGCCGGGTGATCGACGTCGTGCTGTCGATCCCGGGCTTCCTGTTCGCGATCACCATCGTCGCGCTCCTCGGCTTCGGCATCTTTCAGTCCGCGCTGGCGGTCGGGCTCACGTCGTCGGCGACCTTCGCCCGGCTGATCCGGTCCGAGGTGCTCATGGCCAGCACGAGCAACTACGTCGAGGCGGCCA
This sequence comes from Actinomycetota bacterium, assembly GCA_003164955.1. Lineage (GTDB taxonomy): Bacteria > Actinomycetota > Actinomycetes > Streptosporangiales > Streptosporangiaceae > Bog-532. Next base: position 4,792 of record PLRW01000237.1, on the reverse strand, counting down.
CCACCAGCGGCGCGCGCACGTTCGCGATCCTGCGCCGCCACGTGATCCCCAACTCGATCGCCCCGACGTTCTCCCTCGTCACCGTCCAGTTCGGCATCGCGATCATCTGGATCGCCTCGCTCAGTTTCCTCGGTCTGGGCGCCCAGCCGCCGAAGCCGGAGTGGGGCCTGCTGGTCTCCGACGGCCGCGACTTCATCGCCTCCAGGAGCTGGCTGGCCATCTGGCCCGGGCTCACGGTGGTGGCGGTCGTGCTGTCGATCAACCACATCTCCCGCCACATCAGCAGAGGGAGGTCATCGTGACCGACGAGGGCCGATCAGGGACCGGGGCGGTGCTGTCCGTCCGCGACCTTACCGTCGGCTACCGCGTGCAGCACCAGCTCAGGGCAGTGGTGCACGACATCTCTTTCGAGGTGCAGGCCGGGCAGGTGCTCGCGCTCGTGGGCGAGTCCGGCTCCGGAAAGACCACCACGGGACACGCTATCCTCGGCCTCCTTCCGGCCAACGGCAAGGTAATCGGCGGCCGGATCCGGTTCCGCGACCAGGAGCTCACGGACCTGTCCCCGAAGGGATGGCGCGACCTGCGCGGCCGGGCCGTCAGCCTGATCCCCCAGGATCCCGCCGTGTCGCTGGACCCGGTCCGCCGGGTCGGCGGGCAGGTGGAAGACGTGCTGCGGCTGCACACGGGCCTCAATGCCGCAGGCCGCCGGCAGCGCGTCCTCGAGCTCTTCGGGCAGGTCGGCTTCACCGATGTCGAGCGCCGCTACCGGCAGTACCCGTACGAGCTGTCCGGCGGGATGCGCCAGCGGGTGCTGATCGCCGCGGCCATCGCCGCCAGCCCCGACCTGATCATCGCCGACGAGCCGACCTCGGGCCTCGATGCGACGGTGCAGAAGCAGGTGCTCGACCTGATCGACGATCTGCGCGCGCGCAGCGGCACCTCAGTCGTGCTCATCACCCATGACCTCGGCGTTGCCGCGGACCGCTCCGATCTCATCGGAGTGATGCAGGCCGGCCGCCTCGTCGAGGTCGGCCCCACGCGGGAGCTGATCGCCGCACCGAAGCATCCCTACACCCAGCGGCTGCTCGAAAGCGTTCCCTCCCGTCTCACGCTTACCCGGGAGCAGGCCGTGCAGGCGTCAGCCGAGCGCGACACCGTGATTGAGGTGCGGGGTCTGCGCAAGCTGTACGGCGATGTTGCCGCGGTCAACGGCGTGTCGTTCGAGGTCCGTCAGGGCGAGACCTTCTCGATCGTCGGCGAGTCGGGCAGCGGCAAGTCGACCACCGCGCGGATCCTCACCGGCCTCACCCAGGCGACCGCGGGCTCGGCGTCGCTGCTGGGCACCGACATCACGAACCTCGGCCGCCGGGCCTTCCGCCCGCTGCGCCGCGACGTGCAGATCGTGTACCAGAATCCGTACTCGTCATTCGACCCGCGGTTCGGCGTCTTCGACGTGGTCGAGGAGCCGTTGCGCTCTTTCGAGTCGTCGCAGCTTCCCTGGAAGCGGCGCGCGGCCAACGAGGAACGGGTCGTCGCCGCGCTCGAGTCGGCCGCGCTGCCGGCCGACTTCATCAAGCGGCACCCGCGCGAGCTCTCGGGCGGCCAGCGGCAGCGGGTCGCGATCGCGCGTGCGCTAGTGCTGGGGCCGAAGGTCGTCGTGCTGGACGAGCCGATCTCCGCGCTCGACGTCTCGGTCGCCGCCCAGATCCTCGCCCTGCTGCGGCAGCTTCAGCAGGAGCGCGGGCTGACATACGTATTCATCTCGCATGATCTCGCCGTGGTCCGGGCTATCTCCGACCGGGTCGCGGTGATGCAGCAGGGCAGCATCGTCGAGCAGGGCCCGATCGAGGACGTGTTCAACGCCCCGCGGCACGAATACACCGTGGGTCTCCTCAACGCCATCGCCGGGCGCAACCTCCTGGTGGGTACCTGATGGTGACCAGTCAGTCCGGCCACCCGGCCCAGCGCCCGGAACCGCCCGCGACCCTCGTCGCGGCACAGGCACGCATCCGGGCTGTCCTCGCCGAGCTTGCCGCTGGTGCGGCAGAGCGCGACCTGAGCGGCGAGCACCCCTACGCGTTGGTGCGGGCGCTGGCCGACGCTGGCTTCGGCCGGCTCCGGGTCCCGAAGGAGTACGGCGGCTTCGATGTCAGCCTGCCGGCCCTCTTCGAATTTCTCGCCGAGGCCGGCCACGCTGACTCGAACATCCCGCAGATCTGGCGCGGGCACTTCACCACCACCGAGATCCTCCGCGCTGAGGTCGACGACCAAGTGCGCTCGAATTGGCTGCGCGTGATCGGCGACGGTGCCGTCTTCGGCAATGCCCAGTCCGAGCCGTCGGCGATCGTCGCGGAGGCGGTGGCCGCCGGGGCGGACCCATCCGGCTTTGGCGTCACCACCACACGCGTCCAGGCGGACGCCGACGGCCGGCGCCTGGTGTCGGGCACGAAGTTCTACTCCACCGGCTCGCGGTTCGCCGACTACATCCGCGCTGCCGTCATCGACGAGGGGGGCGCCCGCGGCTTCGTGGTGGTTCCGGCCAGGCACCCAGGCGTCACGCACGTCGATGACTGGGACGGAATCGGCCAGCGGCAGACCGGCAGCGGCACCACGCTGTTCGACGGCGTGCCCGTCGAGGAGCTTGGTAATGTCGGGCGCTACCGGGAGTCGCTGCGCGGGCTCGACTCGTTCGTCCAGATCGTCCATCTCGCGAACCTGGCCGGCATCGCTCGCAGCATCGTGGCCGAGACCATCGAGGTCGTCCGTAGTCGCACCCGCACCAGCATTCACGCGCTCACGCGGACCGCCTCGCAGGACCCCGAGGTGCTGGGTGTCGTGGGCGTGCTCCACGCACGGCGCCTGACCGCGGACTCCCTCCTGCGGCATTCCGCGCAGCGGCTCGAGGCGGCGCACCGCAGCGGCGCCGAGGCCGATTACACCCTGGCCTACCAGGACACCTCGGCCGCGCAGGTCGCGGTGATCGAAGCCGTGCTCGACGCGGCGACGATCGCGTTTAACGCCGGCGGGTCATCGACCGCCCGCAACGGTGTGCATCTGGACCGGCACTGGCGCAACGCACGTACCTTGGCCTCGCACAACCCGCTGATCTACAAGCCCCGAGTCGTCGGCGACTACCTCGTCAACGGGACCGCCCCGGTCCCGGGCTACTACCGCGACCGGCTGTCGGCAGCCGACGAGACCGCGGTCAGGACTGAGCCCGAGAGGAACGCAGAGTGACCGGCCAGCTGCACATCAACGTCAATATCCTAAACGCGGGGGTCTTCGGCGGCTCCTGGCGGTTCCCCGGCACCGACGGCCTGGCCAGCTACACGATCGAGCATTACACCTCGATCGCGAAGAAGGCCGAGGAAGCAAAGCTCGACGCAGTCTTCCTCGCCAATGGTCCGGTGCTGGACCCGCAGATCAAGCACCGCGCGGTGGCAGGGTCAGCCAGATCCCCCAGCGCATCACCCGGTACGCCTGGGCGTGACCGCTGGTTTCCCGGCATGCTATTGTCCCCGGAAAACCTTTCGGTCCCGGGTTAGCCATCGGATCTAGAGATATACCTCCAATCTCTCCCCGGCTCAACGGGGAATATAAAAACTGCGCTTTGTGGCGCACATGTACCTCGCATGGACCCGGCAGGGAATCGTCGCTGCTCCCGGTGATCGCATTGGGAGCTTCGCCACCGCTCAGATCATTGGGGCACGAGCGCCGTAATGAGTGCCGTGCAGCGATTAGGTCAAGCAGATTGCCCGTTGTCTGGGGCTGCGGCTGCTGGTTCAGCCGGAGTGCTGATGTCCTTGGCCACACCGGCAACGGCACGGCGGCGGCGGGCGATGACGGCGAAAGCGGCCGGCACGACAGCGGCGAGCGCGAGGCTGCGCATCCAGGGCTGGTTGAGACGATGCCCGAGTACGTGGTCGATCGACAGTGTGCCAGGCCCGGTCAGGGCGAGCGCGGCTGCGCTCAGACCAAGAACGGCGGGGAACTCGAAACCGCCGTTGCTGGAAAAGAAGCCGTTGTCGATATGCATGGAGGAGGCGACGATCATGGTGCCGGCGATCGCCGCGCCCGCGCCCGGCGATCCGATGCCGGTGGCCAGCAGCGCTCCGCCGCCGGCCTCACCGAGCCCGGCGGCGATCGCGTTGACCTTGCCCGGCCGGAAGCCGATGTGCTCAAAGCCAGCGGCGGTCTTCTCCAGGCCAGCGCCGCCGAACCAGCCGAAGAGCTTCTGCGTACCATGCGCGACAAGGGTGCCGCCAATGCCCAGGCGAAGGGCGAGCAGTCCGAAATCACGCGGAGTCGTCATGAGGCACTCCTGGCGCTTGCACGGAGGTGGAGCTCGGTCACAGTCATCGACGCTCCCAATAGTTGAGCTTGCATCAGTTACCAACAGTATCGCAGTTACCCAACGTAACTGTCGTTGCCGATAGTCAGGCCTGTCATTGGCGTTTCCGGCGCCGCCCTGTGTCAATCTGTTTGGGCTGATCCGGAGCGGGCCCCGGGCTGGCCTGGCCGGCGGTATTGCATGCCGGTGTGGCCGGAAGGGATGCGAGGTCGCGGTCTTGCGTCGACAGGTCGCGCGGCCCGAAGCCCGACTGGGCTGACCGTGCCGTACTCGCCGCCTTGGCGTGGCTTCTATCTAGGCACCTCCGGTTCCACCGGATCGTGACCCCGGGCACGCTCGCCGGGCGGCAGGCCAGCATGAGACGGTGGTGTCAGGCGCCACCGGGCAGGGGGGCCTTCTCCCACTGACTGTCCCACTCGACACCGCTGCGCTTGAACAATT
>PLRW01000207.1 GCA_003164955.1 Actinomycetota bacterium | reverse complement strand
GTGTCGCTACAGAACAGTGTCGCTATAGAGCAGTGTCGCTACAGAACAGAGGAGCTTCCTGCCATGAACGAGGCGCTGGCACTGGAGGGCAGGGCGGCAATCGTCACCGGCGCGGGCAACGGGCTCGGCCGGGCCGAGGCGCGCGCGCTGGCCCGGGCCGGCGCGCGGATCGTCCTCAATGATCTGCCCGGTGAATCTGTCCAGACGGTCGCGGACGAGATCAGGGCCGACGGCGGGCAGGCCGTCGTCTGCCCGGGGGACGTCAGCGAGTGGCAGACCGGCCAGAAGCTGGTGAGCGCCGCGCTCGACGCGTTCGGCCGGCTGGACGTCCTGGTTAACAACGCGGGCGTACTCCGGGACCGGATGGTGTTCACGATGTCCGCCGAGGAATGGGATCTGGTCATCCGGGTGCACCTGCGCGGCCACTTCGTGACCACCCGTTTCGCCACGGCGTACTGGCGGGAGCAGAGCAAGCGGGCGGGCGGGCCGGTCTACGCCAGGATCGTGAACACCTCCTCCGAGGCGTTCCTGCTCGGCTCCCCGGGACAGCCCAACTACGCCGCGGCCAAGGCCGGGATCGCCGCACTGACGGTCGCCACCGCGCGCAGTTGCGCCCGCTACGGCGTGCGGGCCAACGCCATCTGCCCGCGGGCGCGCACCAGCATGACCGCTGACCTGATGGGCGGGCCGCCGGACGGGGCGGTGGACCCGCTCGCGCCCGAGCACGTCGCCCCGCTCGTGGTGTACCTGGCCGGCCCGGCGGCCGCGGGCATCAACGGCGAGGTCCTCGTGGTCCACGGCGGTGTCGCCGCGGTGATGCAGCCGCCCAGTATCCGCGCCACGTTCCTGGCCGCCGAGCACGGCTCACCCGATGGCATGTGGACGCTGGAGTCGGTGCATCAGGCGCTGAGCCCAGTGTTCGCCGGGGCGCCGTCCCCGGGAGGCCCGGTGGGCCCCGNNGGCCCCGCGGGCCCCGCGGGCCCCGCGGGCCCCGTGGGCCCCGTGGGTTTCGCCTGCGAGGACACGCTGGAGCTAGCCGCCGAGACCATCGGCTTCGGCGCGCCCGGCGGGGGGCCCCAGTGAAGCAGCGCGACCAGGTCGCCATGACCGCCCGCGAAGCAGCCGCCCTGCTCACCGTGTCCCGCAAGCTCCAGTTGGCCACCATCAACCCGGACGGCACACCGCACCTGGTGACGATGTTCTACGCCCTCATCGATGACCGGATCGCGTTCTGGACTTACCGCGGCTCGCAGAAGGCCCGCAATCTGGCCCGCGACCCGCGGGTGAGCTGCCTGGTGGAGACCGGCGAGGAGTATTTCGAGCTGCGCGGGGTGCAGGTGACCGGCATCGCACGGTGCGTAACCGACCAGGCAGGCGTGCTCGGCATCGGCCGCCGCATCGCCGCCAGGCTGCCGGACGTGCCGGCCGGCGCACTCGAAGAATACGTAGCGCAGGCCGCCCGCAAGCGGTCCGGCTTCATCGTGGAGCCCACCCGGGTCGCCTCCTGGGACCACCGCAAGCTGCGGCCGGGCGGCTAACACACGCGCGCCGCGCCGGTAGCCGTTAATACCCAGATCTGGCCGTCCTGCGCAGCCGACCACGTCCCGTCGATCACACCGAACCCTGGACCGCGGCCAGGAACGCCGGCGGCTCACCGCCGCCGTGCAGCATCAGGGCCGCCCCGCTGACGTAGGAAGCCTGCGGGGAGGACAGGAAGAGACAGGTGGCCGCGACGTCGTCCGGGGTCGCCATCCGGCGCAGGGGCACGGTGGCGGAGACAGCGGCCATCCCGGCGGCGCCGCCGTAGTGCTCGCTGCCGGTCTCGGTGGCCACGAATCCGGGCACGACGCTGTTCACCCGCACCTTCGGTCCCCACTCGACCGCGAGGCTGGTGACCAGGTGATGCAGGCCGGCCTTGGCGGCCCCGTAGGCGGCGGTCCCCGGGGATGGCCGGGTGCCGCTCACGCTGCCCACCATGATGATCGATCCGCCACCGGACTGGCCCTGCATGACCGCGTTGGCACTCTGCGCGACGTGCAGCGGCGCGACCAGGTTCAGCTCGATGATCCGGGCGTGCAGGCGCGGGGACGCGGCGGCGGCGTCCGCGTACGGGGATCCGCCCGCGTTGCTGACCACCACGTCGACCCGGCCGAACAGGTCGAGGGCCGTGCCGATCAGCTGGTGCGCCTGTTCCGGATCCCGGACGTCCGCCTGGGCAAAGGCAGCGGCCTGGCCGCCCGCGACCGGCAGGCCGCCCGCGACTGCCAGGCCGTCCCGACTCTTCGGCCCGGCGGCACCTGGCGCAGCGCTCCGGCCGCACACCAGAACCTGGGCGCCGGCCCGGAGGAACGCCCGCGCGATACCCGCCCCGATGCCCCTGGTGCCGCCGGTGATGACGACGGCCTGACCGGCGTGCTCGACAGGGCGCATGCCCCTCATGTTAGGCTGCTGACCAAGCAAGCGCTAGGTAAAGTCATGGCCGGCATCGCCACTCAGCCGGACGGGGCCCAGCCGGACGGGGCTCAGCCGGACGGCACGCGGCCGGGCGGCGCCGGCGAGGGACCGTGCCCGCGAGGGACTGTGGCGGCGAGGAAGCGGACATGGGCATCGAGGCGCGCACCCGGGACGGCGTCGCCGAGGTGATCATCGACGTCCCGCCGGTCAACGCGCTGCCCGCGCAGGGCTGGTTCGACCTGGCCGGCGCGGTGACCGCCGCCGGGGCCGATCCGGACGTCCGCGCGGTCATCCTCGCCGCCGCGGGCCGTGGGTTCTGCGCGGGCGTGGACATCAAGGAGATGCAGCGGACCGCGGGTCACGAGGCGCTGGTCGCCGCCAACCGGGGGTGCTTCGCCGCGTTCGCCGCGGTGTACGACTGCGCCGTACCGGTGATCGCCGCCGTGCACGGCTTCTGCCTCGGCGGCGGGGTCGGCCTGGCCGGAAACGCCGACATCGTGATCGCGGCGGACGACGCCACCTTCGGCCTGCCGGAGGTGGACCGGGGGGCCCTCGGCGCGGCGACGCACCTGTCCCGGCTGGTGCCGCAGCCGCTGATGCGCGCCATGGTCTATACCTGCCGTACCGTCTCCGCGCAGCAACTGCTGGGCTTCGGCACGGTGCTCGACGTCGTCCCGGCCGGTGGCCTGCGGGCGGCGGCCCGGGCCGTGGCCGGCCAGATCGCCGCGAAGGACCCGGGCGTGATCCGGCTGGCCAAGCAGTCGCTGAACGGCATCGACCCGGTGGACGTCAAGCGCTCCTACCGGTACGAACAGGGCTTCACCTTCGAGCTGAACCTCACCGGCGCGGCGGACAGGGCACGCCAGGCGTTCGTGGACGGGCCCTGAGGTGGCCCCGTGACAGGCACCGGGACCGGCATCGCGATGAGCCTGGCGGACGTCGCCGGCCAGCTGGAATCCGGCATGACGATCGGGATCGGCGGATGGGGGTCGCGGCGCAAGCCGATGGCACTGGTCCGGGCCATCCTGCGGTCCGGCGTGGGTGACCTGACGGTGGTGTCGTACGCCGGGCCGGACGTCGGGTTGCTGGTGGCCGAGGGCCGGGTGCGCCGGGTCGTCAGCGGCTTCTCCTCACTCGACTCGATTGCCCTCGAACCGCACTTCCGCCAGGCCCGGCAGAACGGCACCATCGAGTTCACCGAGCTTGACGAGGGCATGCTGCACTGGGGGCTGCTGGCCGCCGCGCACCGGCTGCCGTTTCTGCCGATCCGCGCCGGTCTCGGTTCCGACGTCATGCGGGTGAACTCGCAACTGCGCACGGTGCGGTCGCCGTATGCCGACGGGGAGGAACTCGCCGCGATGCCCGCGCTCCGGCTGGACGTGGCGCTGATCCACCTCAACCGCGCGGACCGGCGCGGCAACGGGCAGTACCTCGGGCCGGATCCTTACTTCGACGACCTGTTCTGCCTGGCGGCCGAACGCGCCTTCATGTCGTGTGAGGAGGTGGTGCCGACGGAGCGCCTGCTGGCCGCCGGGCCGCCGCAGAGCCTGCTGATCAACCGGGCCATGGTGCACGGTGTGGTGGAGGCACCCGGCGGCGCGCACTTCACCAGCTGTGTCCCGGACTACCCGCGGGACGAGGAATTCCAGGCCGAATATGCGGCCTCGGCGGCCACCCCGCAGGCCTGGCAGGACTTCCGGGCCCGCTATCTGTCCGGCGACGAGGACAGCTACCGGCAGGCCGTCCGGCAGTTCCGCGGCCGGCCCGCCGCCCCGGCCAGGACCGGCCCGCCATGACAGGGCCCGGCATGACAGGCCCGACCCTGGCCGAGATCTGCGTCGTGGCCTGCGCCGAGGCGTGGCGAGGCGACGGCGCCATCCTGGCCGGCCCCATGGGGCTCATCCCCGCCCTGGGGGCCCGGCTGGCGCAGCTCACCTTCGCGCCGGACCTGCTGGTCTCCGACGGCGAGGCGGGTCTGCTGGCCCCTCTGCTGGCCCCCTCGGGCAGCGGAACCGTCACCGAGGGCTGGCTGCCTTACCGATCCGTCTTCACGATGGTGGCGGCGGGGCGCCGGCACGTGATGATGGGGGCCAGCCAGCTGGACCGGTTCGGCAACCAGAACATCTCCTGCATCGGGGACTGGGCACGACCGAAGGCCCAGTTGCTCGGCGTGCGCGGCGCCCCGGGCAACAGCATCAACCACCCGGTCAGTTACTGGCTACCCCGGCACTCCCGCCGCGTCCTCGTCGAGCGCGTCGACATGGCCTGCGGCATCGGCTATGACCGCGCCGCCGCCCTCGGCGCGCCCGGCAACCGTTTCCACGAGGTGCGGGTGGTGGTCACCAACCTGGCGGTGCTGGATTTCCGGACGCCGGCCCGGACCATGCGGCTGCGCTCGGTCCACCCGGGTGTCCCGGTCGGTGACGTGCTGGCGGCCACCGGCTTCCCGCTGACCGTGCCGGACGAGGTGCCGGTTACCCGGCGGCCCAGCGCCGGCGAACTGGCCCTCATCCGGGACCAGCTCGACCCCGCGGCCCGGCGTGAGCGGGAACTCCGGTGAACGGGGACGTCCGGTGATCCGGACCCCGCTCACCGACCTCCTCGGTATCGGCTGCCCGGTGGTCCAGACCGGTATGGGGTACGTCTCCGGTGCGCGGCTGGCGGCGGCAACCTCCCGGGCCGGCGGGCTGGGGATCATCGCCTCGGCCACGATGAGCCCGAGTGAGCTCCGTTACGCCATAAAAAAATGCCGGGAGCGGACCAGCGCCCCGTTCGGGGTCAACCTGCGCGCCGACGCCGCGGACGCGGCCGAGCGAGTCGGGGTGATCATCAGCGAGCGGGTGCCGGTCGCCTCGTTCGCGCTCGCGCCGAAGCCGGAGCTGATCGCCACGCTGCGGGACGCCGGGGTGATCACCATCGCCTCCGCCGGGGCCCGGCGGCACGCGGAAAAGGCGGCGGCGTGGGGCGTAGACGCGGTGATCGCGACCGGAGCCGAGGGCGGCGGCCACACCGGTGCGGTGCCGACCAGCCTGCTGGTCCCCCAGGTGGTGGACGCCGTCGGCATTCCGGTGATCGCGGCCGGCGGTTTCTTCGACGGCCGGGGCCTGGCCGCCGCGCTGGCCTACGGCGCCGCCGGGGTCGCGATGGGCACCCGCTTCCTGCTGACCAGGGACAGCCCGGTGGCCGACGCGGTCAAGCGCGCCTACCTCGCCGCGGACGTCACCGGCACGGTGGTCACCACCCGGGTGGACGGGGTGCCGCACCGGGTGCTGCGCACGCCGCTGGTGGACCGGCTGGAAGGGGCCGGGCGGATCGCCGGGCTGCTGCGGTCGGCGCGGAACGCCGCGGCGTTCCGCGGGGTATCCGGGCTGCGCTGGCCCGAGCTGATCCGCCAGGGCCGCGCGATGCGCCGCGACAGCGAACTGACCTGGGCCCAGGTGCTGATGGCCGCCAACACCCCGATGCTGCTGCGGGCCGCCATGGTGGACGGCCGGCCCGATCTTGGCCTGATGTCGGCGGGACAGGTCACCGGCCTGATCGAGGACCTGCCGTCCTGCGCGGAGCTGATCGAAGCGATCACCAGCGAGGCCGAGCAGCACCTGAAGCGCCTGGGCGGATACGTCAGCCCAGGCGCTAGCCCAGGCGCTCGATGATCGTCACGTTGGCCTGGCCGCCGCCCTCGCACATCGCCACCATCCCGTACCGGCCGCCGCTCCGTTCCAGCGCGTTCAGCAGCGTGGTGAGCAGCCGCGCGCCGGTCGCCCCCAGCGGGTGCCCCAGCGCGATCGCCCCGCCGCTGGCATTCACCCGCGCGAGGTCCGCGCCGGTCTCGCGCTGCCAGGCGAGCACCACCGACGCGAAGGCCTCGTTGATCTCCACCAGGTCGATCTGGCCGAGGCTCAGCCCGGCCCGCCGCAGCGCGTGCGCGGTCGCCTCGATGGGCGCGGTGAGCATGAGCACCGGGTCGCCGCCGTGCACGGTGAGCTGGTGGATCCGCGCCCGGGGGCGCAGCCCGTGCGTGCGGACCGCCCCGGCCGAGGCGACCAGCACCGCGGCCGCGGCGTCGGCGATCTGGCTGGACAGCGCCGCGGTGATCACCCCGTCCGCACGCAGCGGCGGCAAGGCGGCCATCGCCGCGGCCGAGGTGTCCCGGCGCGGGCACTCGTCGGCCGTCACGTTCCCGTAGGCCGCGATCTCGGCACCGAACGCGCCCGCATCCATCGCGGCCGCCGCGCGCTGATGGCTCGCCAGCGCGTACTCCTCCATCTCGCCGCGGCTGATGCCCCACTTGGCCGCGATCATGTCCGCGGCACGGAACTGGGAGATCTCCTCGCCGCCGTACCTGGCGCGCCACCCGCCCGACCCGCTGAACGGGTCGTCGAAGCCGTAAGCCTGGCCGGCCAGCATGGCCGCCGAGATCGGGATCCGGCTCATGTTCTGCACCCCGCCGGCCACCACCAGGTCGGCGGTACCGCTGAGCACCGCCTGCGCCGCGAAGTGCACCGCCTGCAGCGATGAGCCACATTGCCGGTCCACGGTGACGCCCGGGACCTGCTCGGGCAGGCCGGCCGCCAGCCACGCGGTGCGCGCGATGTTCCCGGCCTGCGGGCCGATGGTGTCCACACAGCCGAAGACAACGTCGTCGACCGCCAGCGGGTCGGCGCCGGCCCGGTTCAGCAGTGCGCGGATGACATGCGCGCCGAGGTCGGCCGGGTGGACGCCGGACAGGGCGCCGCCACGGCGGGTCACCGGGGTGCGTACCGCGTCGACCACAAATGCCTCGGCCACCGGCGCTCCTCTCGGTTACACTTACTAGAACCTGTTCTATTTATACCGGTTCTATTTTTACCCGGATGGGGAGGGGCGGATGCACCTCGGCTTCACCCCCGAGCAGAACCGGCTGCGCGAGGAGTTGCGCGAGTACTTCGGCGGCCTGATGACCGACGCGATCCGCACGTCGCTGGGCACGCCCGACGGCGACTACGGGGACGGAACGGCGTACCGCCAGGTCGTCCGGCAGCTTGGCGAGGACGGGTGGCTGGCGCTGGGCTGGCCGGCCGAATACGGGGGGCGCGGAGGCTCCCTGCTCGACCAGCTCATCTTCACCGACGAGGCGGCGATCGCCGGGGTGCCGGTGCCGTTCCTGACCATCAACACGGTGGGCCCGACCATCATGCGCTTCGGGACGGCCGAGCAGAAGGCCCGCTACCTGCCCCGGATCGCGGCCGGCGAGATCCACTTCTCCATCGGCTACTCGGAGCCCGAGGCGGGCACCGACCTGGCCGCGCTGCGCACCCGCGCCGTCCGCGATGGCGACGGTTACCTCATCAACGGCCAGAAAATGTGGACCAGCCTGATCCAGTACGCGGACTACGTGTGGCTGGCCTGCCGGACCGGCCCGCCGCGGCACAAGGGCCTGTCCATTCTCATCGTGCCGACCAGCGCGCCAGGCTTCTCGTGGACCCCGGTGCCCACCATGGCCGGCCCGACGACCAGCGCGACCTACTACTCCGACGTGCGGGCCCCGGCCTCCGCCCTCGTGGGCGAGGAAAACCAGGGCTGGCCACTGATCACCAACCAGCTCAACCACGAGCGCGTCGCGCTGACGTCGGCGGCACCGGTGCAGTCCGCGCTCCGCGCGGTGCGCGACTGGGCCTGCGCCACCAAGCGGGCCGGCGGGCAGCGCGTCATCGACGCCGAGTGGGTCCAGCTCAACCTGGCCCGGGTGCACGCCAAGGCCGAATTCCTCAAGCTGGTCAACTGGCGGATCGCCAGCGAGGCGGGCCGGGGGCTGAGCCCCGCGACGGCATCGGCCACCAAGGTGTTCGGCACGGAGTTCGCCACCGAGGCGTACCGGCTGCTGCTGGAGGTGCTCGGTGCGAACGGCTGCGTCCAGCAGGGATCGGCGGGCGCCGTGCTGGCCGGCCGGATCGAGCGGATGCACCGTTCCGCCCTGATCCTCACCTTCGGCGGCGGGACGAACGAGGTGCAGCGGGACATCGTCGCCGCGGCCGGCCTGGGACTGCCGGCCGCCCGGCGCTGAGCCGGCGCTGAGAATGTGAGGGAAACGGTGGACTTCGGCGACACCGACGCACAGCAGGAACTCGCCGCCCTGAGCCGGCGCATTCTCACCGAGGGAGCCACGCCCAAGCGGCTGGCCGAACTCGAAGCCTGCGGTGTACGGTTCGATCGCCCGCTCTGGGCTGAGCTGGCGCGCGCCGGCATCCTGGCCGCCGGGCTGCCCGAATCGCTCGGCGGAGGCGGCCTCGGCCTCATCGAGCAGTGCTCCGTGCTGACCGAGATCGGGCGCACCGTGGCCCCGGTACCCTACCTCGCGTCGATCGTGCTCGGCGCCGGCGCGCTGGCCCGGTTCGGCACCCCGGACCAGCAGCAGCGGTGGGCCGTGCCCGCCAGCCGGGGCGAACTGGTCCTGGCCGCGGCCCTGTCCGAGGATGACAGCGACGATCCGCGCGCGCCGGCGGCTACCGCCGAGCCGGTGCCAGACGGGTGGCTGCTCTCCGGCGCGAAGACCGCGGTCCTGGCCGCTCCGGCCGCCCGCCTGATGCTGGTGCCGGCCACGACGCCCGGCGGCGTCGCCGTCTTCCTGGCCGGCCCGCAGGACGGCGTCCGCGTGCAGGAGCAGGACGTCACCGGCGGGGTGAGCGCCGGGCGGGTCAGCCTGGCCGGCGTCAGGCTGTCCGGGATGAGGATGCTCGGCACCCCCGGCCCGCAGGTCACCGACTGGCTGGTCGCCCGCGGCACCGTCGGGCTGTGCGCGCTGCAACTCGGGGTCACCGAGCGCGCCTTGGAGCTGACCGCGGAGTACGCGCGGAGCAGAGAACAGTTCGGCCGGCCGATCGGCAGCTTCCAGGCCGTCGCGCAGCGCCTGGCCGACGCCTACATCGACGTGGAGGCGATCCGGCTGACGATGTGGCAGGCCGCGTGGCAACTGGCCGGGGCACCGGACGCCCCGGACACCACGGCGGCGGACGGCGCGGCGGCGGACGGCGGCCCGGCCGGCGCGGCGGCGGC
>PLRW01000099.1 GCA_003164955.1 Actinomycetota bacterium | reverse complement strand
GCTCCGTTACCGGCGGGCAGGACGGTCAGGGCCGCCAGGCCGCGCCTGGTCGGGACCCCGGCGGCCTTCAGCGCCCGCCGCTGGTCCCTGGTGATCCCGGCGACCAGCGACAGGTCGTCGTCGCGCCGCCTGCGGGCCGCGCACAGGTCGTCCCAGCGGCAGATCACGCAGTGCTCCACCGGTTCGGGGTAGGGGTCGGTGGGCGGGTTGTGGCCCGGGTCGGCGGCGATGAACGAACCCAGGGCGCGCCGGGCCTGCCGTTCGTAGGCCGCGTAATCCCCGACCTTGAGCGGTACCAGTTCGCCCCGGCCGAGCGCCAGGTGCATCCAGCGGGGCCGGACGCCCTGCACCGCCGCCAGGAGATGGGAGTAGAACGCGGTCTGCGCGACCGCGCGCGCCTTGGCGGTCCGGGCCAGCTTGGCGTCCACCACCTCGTAGTGCGGCTCTCCCGGGCGAGACTCCCCGCCCGCGTCCCTGTCCGGCGCGCCGAGCAGGCCGGCCCGCACCAGGAAGTCCGGCCGCCCCAGCAGCGCCGTCCCGCCGTCCGGGCTCTGGCCCAGCAGCACGCCCTGGTAGATGACGTCGGCCCCGCCAAGGATCGCCTCCAGCGTGGCCCGCGCCGCGTCGGCGTCCGCATCCGGGCGGGGGCTTATCCCCACGATGGAGCGCCCGTCCGCACGGAACCGCTCCAGCACGGTCAGCTCGTGCGCCTCGCCGCGCCGGACCAGGTCCTCGAAACCGACGTCGAACTCCCGCACCCGGCGCAGTGCTCCCCGCGCCGCGAGCAGGTCCAGCCGGGTCATGTGCTGGCACGCCACAAAGTTAGCGACGTCACTCGCCGACAGCCGCAGCCGTTCCCCAGCGATCTTCATCCCGCACCCCCGTGCCCGCCCAGACGTCTGCCGCCCGGTATCTTTCTCCACTGCGCGGCCCCCGGCATGCCTTTCGTGGACTTCGGCGAAAGCCTCGCCGGAGCGGGGAGGGGAGCCAACGGGCACTGGCCGGTAACGCCGTGGCGCCGGCGAGCCGCCATGAACCTGTTGCCGCCGTCGTGTCATCGTCCGGACGTTCCGCCGCGTCCCCTTGACGAGCAGACTTTGATGGTTAACGAAGCTCCGGGGGGGGAGTGGGCAGCGGAATGAGAGCGGACAGCTCCGGCTACGCCGCCGTCTACCTGCGCGGCCCCGGCGCAGGCACCCGGATCAACGTGATGGCCGGCGCCGCATCGTGCTCCACGACCGCAAGCGGATGAGAAAGAGGCCGGGAGCCCTGGGTGGTGCCCGGCGCGCGGGGAGCTACGATCGGCCCATGCCGGAACAGTTTCGTGCCCGGGAAAGGCCGCTGGAGCTCGATACGGCGCACGCCCATTCCGCCCGCGTTTATAACTACTGGCTGGGTGGCAAGGACAACTTCGCTGCGGACCGGAACGCCGCCGAGCAGGCGCTGGCCGTTAACCCCGGGATCGCCGCCGATGCGCGGGCGAATCGGGCGTTCCTGGCCCGCGTGGTGCGTTTCCTGGCCGCGGAGTGCGGAATCCGCCAGTTCCTTGACATCGGCACCGGGCTGCCGACGGCCAGCAACACCCATGAGGTGGCACAGGCGGCCGCCCCGGACGCGCGGATTGTCTATGTGGACAATGACCCCATTGTCCTGGTGCATGCTCAGGCCCTGCTGACGGGCACCGGCGGAGGATCGGTGGCTTACCTTGATGCCGATCTGCGCGACACCCCGGTTATCTTGCGGGAAGCGTCAGCGACCCTGGACTTTGCTGAGCCGGTCGCGCTCATGCTGCTGATCATCTTGCATCTGATCCCCGCCGCCGATGATCCGTACGGCATCGTGGCCAGGCTGATGAGCGCGCTTCCGGCCGGCAGCTACCTTGTGCTGGCCCACCCGGCCAGCGATATCCGCCCGGCGAGGATGGCCGAAATGACCAGGCGGGTGAACGAGCGGATGAGCGGGCCGAAGGCGACGATGCGGGACCGGGCTGAGATCACCCGGTTTTTCGATGGGTTTGAGCTGCTTGGGCCGGGTGTGGTCCAGCCCCAGCACTGGCGCCCCGAGCCTGGTGCTCTCAGCCCACCTCAGGTGACAGCCTGGTGCGGTGTGGCCGCCANNACGTCATCGTTCATCCTCACCGTAGGCCGGGGAATCGGCTCGTCCATGCCCGGCGCGGACCCGGGGTACGACCGTGGCGGTGATGAAGACCAGGGGGGCGGCGACCGAGCTCAGGCACACCGCAATGAGGGGCAGGCCCGGTTTGGGCCGGACGTTTGTTCCGGGCATTGGCGGCGGGGGATTGAAGCGAAGCGACTTGGTCATGTGGTGCCAGCGGAAAATCTCCAGGTAGATCGTGCGCCAGCTGAATATCCAGACAATGCCGCTGATCCAGCGCAGCCATCTCATCGTCATGGCCTCCGTTAATTGGTTTCGCCGTGGCCGGGGATGGATCTGGTGAGGGCGTCGAGGATCACGCTGAGCCCGATCTCGAACTCGTCGCCGAAGTCGTAGCCGGGCCGCAGGATGTGCCCGGTGGCCATCTCGGCGAGGTGGGGGTACTCGTCGGCGAAGTGCTGCATGATCGCTTCGGTGGTCTCGATGACGTTCTCCGGGTTGAAGGGCAGCGAGGCTTCCTGGATCGCGAATCCGTAGATATAGCTGTCGAGCAGCGCGTATGCGTGGGCGGTCATGGCCACCGAGAAGCCCGCGCTGCGCAGGGTGGCGAGGGTGGCGTCGTGGTGGCGCAGCGTTGCGGGACCGGGGTTGGCGCGTGACTCCATGAGCCCGATCGCCCAGGGGTGGCGTCCCAGCGCGCGGCGGGCCGAGACCGCCCGGAGGCGCAGCTGGGACTTCCAGTCGCCGCCCGGCGACGGCAGGTCGATCTCGCTGAAGACGAGGTCGACGATGCCGTCGAGGATCTCGTCCTTGCTGGCGACGTAGTGGTACAGCGACATCGGCTTGACGCCGAGTTCGCTGGCCAGCGAGCGCATCGTCAGCGCCGCGATTCCCGCCGCGTCGGCGACCGCGACGGCGCCGCGCAGCACCCGGTCCCGGCTGAGCGGAACACGCTCTTCCGGACTGTCGTCGACTGACTTCAGCATCTTGCTCCTGGGCGATAGCAATCTCGTACTTAGTACTGTAGCGTGCCGTACTAAGTACGGCTGAACGGGCCGTGCGTCCAGGGCGCGGGAGGAAGCGGTCATGGGATCTGAACGGCAGCCCACGGCAGCGAGCGGCGGTGTGCCCGTGCCGGTCACGCCGGAGAACACGATGCGGGCGATCGTTCAGGACGGGTACGGCTCCGCTGACGTGCTGCGGCCGGCGCGGATCGCCCGGCCCGAGATCGGCGGCCATGAAGTCCTGCTGCGGGTGCGCGCGGCCGGCCTGGACCGGGGCCAGTGGCACATGATGACCGGCCAGCCGTATCTGCTGCGCCTGGTGGCCGGCTTCCGCGGGCCGAGGAACCCGGTGGCCGGAATTGATGTGGCCGGTACGGTCGTCGCGGTCGGCCGGGAAGTGACCAGATTCTCGGCCGGTGATGAGGTGTTCGGTTTCGGCCGGGGCGCCTTCGCCGAGTATGCGGTGGCCCGCGAAGGCAAGCTGGCCCGCAAGCCGGTGAACGCCAGCTTTGAGCAGGCCGCGGTGCTGCCGGTGTCCGCGGTCACCGCCCTGATGGCCCTGACCGACGCCGGTCACGTCCAAGCCGGGCAGAAGGTGCTGATCACCGGCGCGTCGGGCGGCGTCGGCAGCTACGCCGTGCAACTGGCCAGGGCGCTCGGGGCCGAGGTCACCGGCGTATGCGGCACGGCGAAAACCGGCCTGGTGCGATCCCTGGGCGCCGCCCATGTCATCGACTACACGCGAGACGACTTCGCCGACGGCCGGAGCCGCTACGACCTGATCGTCGACATCGCCGGGAGCCCCGCCCTGTCCCGGCTGCGCCGCGCGCTCACCCCCGCCGGGACCGCTGTCATGGTCGGCGGCGAGGAAGGCGGCAACGTCACCGGCATGGGCCGGCCGTTCCGGGCTCTGGCCCTGTCACCGTTCCTGCGGCAGCGGCTGACCCTGCTCACCCCCCGGCAGCGTTCGGCCGATCTCGAACGGCTCACCGCCCTCATCGAGGCGGGCGAGGTAACCCCGAGCATCGGCGCGACCTACTCGCTGGACCAGGTTCCCGAGGCCATGCGTTACCTCGAAGCCGGGAAAGCACGCGGGAAGATCGCCATCACCATCTGAGCGGCACAGGCATCCCTCCTGCTCGGCTACGTCGTGTACCTCGCCGACGGCCCCCTGGTCGGGGAAAGGTCATGCGAATCTTCGCCGGCCGCAAGCTTCATTCGGTGCGCTGGACGGCCTGCTGGCAGGCGCGTGCGTAGTCCAGGATGAGCGGCCGGTGGTCGCCGGTGCGCCAGGCCAGTGCGAGCTGGCTGGGTGATAGGCCGCGGACGGGGCGGGTGATCACGCCTTCCAGGGCAATCAGGGGCGTGTTCCCGGTGGCCAGCAGGCAGATACCCTGGCCGTCCATGAGCGCCTCGTAGGTTTCGTCTGTGCCGGCGATCTCGGCGCCGATGCGTGCCGGTCTGCCGTCACGCGCATCGAGGGCCAGCCAGTAATCACGCAACGGGCCGGCGCTGCGCGGCAGGGCGAGGAACGGCTCGTCCAGCAGATCGGCAAAGTCGATCACCTCGCGGCTGGCCAGCGGGTGGGTGAGCGGCATGGCGACCAGGCGTGGTTCCTCGGCGACGACGACCCACGTGTAGCGGCCGGGATCGGGCACGGGCAGCCATACGAAGGCCACGTCAGCGGTGCCGTCCGCGAGCCCGGCGGTGGCTTCATCCCAGCTGACCTGGCGCAGGTTCACCCGGGCCTCAGGGTGTGCGGCGGTGAACCGGGACCTGATCGCCGGCAGCAGGCCACCACGGCCGGGGCTGGTGCTCATCCCCACGACCAGGGTGGCCCGCTGTCGGCTCTTGGCCCGCTCAGCCGCTTGCCAGGCGGCGTCCCATTCGGCCAGCACCTGGCGGGCGTGCGGCAGCAGAGCCGCTCCCACCTGCGTGAGGCGCACGCCCTGGCGATCGCGCTCGAACAGCGGCGCGCCGAGCTGTCGTTCCAGCATCCTGATCTGCTTGCTCAAGGCTGGCTGCGACACGAACAACCGCTCGGCGGCCCGCGTGAAATGCAGCTCATCGGCCACGGCGACGAAGTACCGCAGATCCCTCCCGTGCACGTCCATAACCATGAGTTATCACGTCAGGTCTTGGACAGGCTAATGGGCATGCGGGCAGGGTTGATGACGTACAGGCCACCAAGCGACGAGGAGGCTCCAATGAGCAGGGTCTGGCTGATCACCGGGGGGAACAGCGGCTTCGGCCGCGCGATCACCGAGGCGGCGGTCGCCGCCGGCGATGTCGTGGTCGCGACGGCCCGCCGCGTCACGGCCCTCGATGATCTGGTCGCCGCGCACCCGGACCAGGTTGAGGCGCTGCCGCTGGACGTCACCGATGCCGCCGCCATCGAGGCCACGGTGCGCGACATCACCGAGCGCCATGGCCGGATCGATGTGCTGGTCAACAACGCCGGGCGCAGTCACGTAGGCGCGGCCGAGGAGACTACCGACGCCGAGCTGCGCTCCCTGTTCGACGTGCAGGTCTTCGGCCCGGCCGCACTGATCCGCGCGGTGCTGCCCGGCATGCGCTCCCGCCGGTCCGGGGCGATCGTGCAGCTGAGCAGCATGGGCGGCCAGATGTCCTTCGCCGGGTTCTCCGCCTACAGCGCCACCAAGTTCGC
>PLRW01000091.1 GCA_003164955.1 Actinomycetota bacterium | reverse complement strand
CTGGGACGAGACCATGGCCGTCGTCAAGCGGGCGGTGGACGCGGTCGCGGCGCGGGCGCCCCGGGTCAGCATGGTACTCAAGGCCGATCTGCGCCCCGGCGTCACCGACGGCCTCACCGCCAAGGTCGAAACCGTCGAGCGGTACCTGCGTTCCTGAGCCGCCGTACCATGAACGGTGGCCGATCCGGGGACATTGCGGACCGAACGTCTGGCGCTGCGGCGCTGGCGGGACAGCGACCGCGCCCCGTTCGCGGCGATGAACGCCGATCCAGAGGTGATGGAACACTTCCCGGCCGCGCTGACCCGGGAAGAGAGCGACACGATGATCGAACGGATCGAGTCGGGATTCGCCGCTCACGGGTTCGGGTTGTGGGCCGTGGAGGTGGCGGCTTCGGGTGAGTTCATTGGTTTTACGGGGCTGTCGGTACCGGGTTTCGGCGCGCACTTCACCCCGGCGGTGGAGGTCGGCTGGCGGCTATCCCGGCCCAGCTGGGGGCACGGCTACGCGACCGAAGCGGCCCGGCGGGCGCTGGCCAGCGGGTTCACCGACTACGGGCTGGCCGAGGTGGTCTCGTTCACCGCCGTCCGCAACGTCCGGTCCCAGGCCGTCATGCGGCGCATCGGCATGACCCACGATCCGGCCGATGACTTCGACCATCCGCGCTTGCCCGACGGGCACCCGCTGCGGCGCCACGTGCTGTGGCGCGTCCAGGCCCCCTTACCTTTAGCGGGCGCGGGAACGACGCCGGCCTGATCAGGCACCGGCCTGATCAGGCACCGGCCTGATCAGAACGCCGGCCTGATCAGACGCCGGCCGGGACGGCCTCGATGAGGGCGGCGAGGCCCGCCTCGTCGAGCAGATCGGCGGGACGGACGGTCAGGTCGGGCCGGATGTAGTGGAAGGCCGCACGGACCTGCTGAACCGGGACGCCGGCCAGCGCGGCCCAGGCCAGCCGGTAGGCGGCGAGCTGGACCGCGACGGCGTGCCGTTCACCGGCCGAACCGGGCGGCTGCCCGGTCTTCCAGTCCACTACGTCGAACGTGCCGTCACCGGCGTCGTCGAAGACCGCGTCGATCCGCCCGCGGACCAGCCGGTCCCCGATCAGCGTCTCGAACGGCACCTCCACCTCGCGGGGCCAGCGCCCGGCCCAGGCGCTGGCTTCGAACTGGTCGCGCAGGCCGGTGAGGCTGGCGTCGGGCCCGGTGGCCGGGTCGTCGGCGTCGTCCGCGCCGAACAGGTCGTCGGCGTCGATCAGCCGCTGCTGGCCGAAGCGCTCCTCCAGCCAGCGGTGGAAGGCCGTGCCGCGGCGCGCGTACGGGGCCGGCGGCCGCGGCATGGGCCGCCGGACCTGGCGGGCCAGCTCGGCCGGATCGCGGGCCAGCGTCACCAGCGCGGAGACCGACAGGTGCGCGGGCAGGGTGACGCGCAGGCCGCCCTCGGCACGCCGCCGCTCCCGCTCGGTGAGGAGCAGATCCGCGTCCCGCCTCCACGCGGTCACCAGTTCGCGGTCGGCCGGGGTCAGCGCGGCCAGGTCAGTATCGTCATGCCCTNNGCCTGCATGGCGTCGCTGACCATCGCGGCCGCTTCGCGGACGGCCTCGTAGCGGGAGCCGGCCGGGGTGATGGGCCATCCGGCGGCGGGAGGCTCGGCGAGCGCGGGATTCTCGGCGTCCTCGGAGGGTGGCGGGGCCCAGGCGTCCACCCGCCCGGCGCCCGCCTCGCAGGCGAGCCTTACCTCATCCAGGAACGGCGACGGTCCGAGCCTACTGGCGCCCTCCCCCCACCAGTAGCCCGAGCAACCGAGCCAGAACGCGGCGCGGGTCGCGGCCACGTACATGAGCCGGCGTTCCTCGGCCAGGTCGCGGTCGGCGCAGCGCTGAGTGAAGGCGTCGACGGAGCCGGGGTCCAGGTCACGCAGGTCGGGCAGGTCGGTGGCGTCGCCGCGCAGCCCGAACGGCAGCAGCCGCGGGTTGTCCGTCCACCGGGTGGACAGCCGCGGCCGGGCCGGGAAGACCTGGGCCCGGTCCCCGCCGGCGAGCCCGGGAACGAGGACGGCGGGCCACTGCAGTCCCTTGGAAGTGTGCACGGTGGCCAGCTTCACCGAGTCGGTCTCGCCCACCCGGCCGGTCTCCAGGCCGAACTCCTCGGTCTCCGCGGCGGCCAGGTAGGCCAGGAACGCCCCGAGCGTCGGCTCCTCCCGCGACCCGGCGAACGAGTCGGCGGCGTCGGCGAACGCGTCCAGGTCGGCCCGTGCGGACAGCGGGTCGGCACCCGGGCGGGACGCGATCTCGATGTCGAGGCCCAGCGTCCGCTCCACCTCGCCGATGAGGTCCGGCAGCGGACGGCTCAGCTGCCCGCGTAGCGCGCGGAGCTCGGCGGCCAGCGTGCGGAAGCGGCCGTACCCAGTGGGCGAGTAGGCCGCCGCGTCTCCCAGATCGTCCAGCGCCTCGACCAGGCTGCCGGCCTCGGCGGTCAGGTCGGTCAGGGCCTCCGTCAGGGGGTCCTCGTCTGGCTGGGAGGACTGGGAGGGTTTGCCTGACTGGCCGGCTTTATCTGGCTCGTCCGATTTGTCTTGCCTGTCTGGTTTGTCTGGGTCGTATGGCCGGGCCAGGTATCGGGCGCGGCGGCCGAGGGCCACCAGGTCCCGCGGGCCGATCCGCCAGCGCGGACCGGTGAGCAGACGGACCAGCGCGTCGGAGGCGGCCGCATCGTTCAGCACCCGCAGCGTCGCCACCACGTCCTGTACTTCGGGCACGGTCAGCAGGCCACCGAGCCCGACCACCTCGACGGGGATGTCGCGGGCTTCGAGCGCGCGGCGCAGCGCGGGAAACTGGGACCGTTTGCGGCACAGCACGGCGATGTCGGACGGGCGGACCCGGGCGTCGCGGCCGTCCGGCCACGGGGCGCCGTCCGGCGCCGTGCCCGGCGGCAGGGCCAGCAGGCCGGCGATCCGCGACGCGGCCCAGTCGGCTTCGGCGGCGATGGTGTCCAGGAGGGCGCAGGCGACGTCGCCGCGCCCGGTCCGGTCAGCCGCGGGCACCAGCCGGGGTACATCCGGCGCCTCCGCGCGCAGCCGCTCCTGCAGCACCGCCGCGACCTGAAGCACCCGGCCGGCGTTGCGGAAGCTCGTCGAGAGCAGCTTCACCGGCGCGGGATACCCCGCCGCGCCGGGCCGCAACGGCCGCGGCAGGACCGGGAAGTCCTGGGCGAACCGCCGCAGGTTCCCCGCGCTCGCGCCGCGCCAGCCGTAGATCGACTGGCACGGATCGCCGACCGCCGTGACGGGATGGCCGCCGCCGAACAGCGCCCGCAGCAGCACCAGCTGCGCGTGGCTGGTGTCCTGGTACTCGTCGAGCAGGACGACGTTGTAGCGGCTCCGCTCGGCCAGGCCGACCTGCGGGTGACGGGAGGCGATCCGGGCGGCCAGCGCCATCTGGTCGCCATGGTCGAGCACCTCGCGGGCGGTTTTCGCCGCGGCGTACCGGGCGACCAGGGGCAGCAACTGCTCGCGGGCGCGCTGGCTCTGCTGCATCTTCCGCACGTACGCCGGGAGGCGGCCGCCGAGGGCGGCGGCGCGGGTTTCCAGCCAGTCGCCCACCGCGCGCACGCCGGACGGGTCGCGCAGGTGCTCACTCAGCTCACCGGCCAGCGCGAGCACGGCCGCGGTCACGGTCGGCGGCCCCCAGCCGATGTCGCCCATCGGACCGTCGTAAGCGGCCACGATCCGCGCGGCCAGCTGCCATGACTCGGCGGGAGTGATCAGCCGCATGGACGGCTCCAGGCCCTCGCGCAGCGCGTGGTCGCCGACCAGCCGGCCCGCGTAGGCGTGGTACGTGCTGATGACCGGATCACCCAACGTCTCTTCGGCGGTCGCGATACCTGAGCGGCGCAGCCGGTCCAATCGGGAACGCACCCGGTCGGCGAGCTCGGCGGCCGCCTTGCGGGTGAAGGTCAGGCCCAGCACCCGATCGGGCCGGACCAGGCCGTTGGCGACGAGCCACACCAGCCGCGCGGCCATGGTCTCGCTCTTGCCCGACCCGGCTCCGGCGATCACGGCCAGCGGCTGGGCGGGCGCCGCGATGACCGCGGACTGCTCGGGTGTCGGCCCCGGCAGGGCAAGGACGCGTGCCAGGTCTTCTGGATTGAACCGGCTAGTCACGGCTGGGCCGGTCACGGCTGGACCTGCGTCCCGCTGTCGTTGACCGGGCAGCACGACGCCACCGGGCAGGTCCGGCAGCCGGGATTCACCCGGGCCTCGAACACCGGGCCCGCCATCCCGGCCGCGACGGTCTCGACCAGATCCTTGGCCCAGGCCGGATCGTCGTCATCGCCGAGCGCCCGCTGCGGCTGGATCCTGGCCCGCGCGGTGAGCGCCGCCTTGCCGACCTGGACGAGCTCGGCACCGCCCGGCTCGGTGAGCCCGAACCGCTCGAACGCGCCGAGCAGCACCGCCAGCTGATACACGCCGAGCTGGGGGTGGCGGCCCAGATCCTCCTCGCGGGGCGCGCTGCCGCCGGTCTTCAGGTCGACGACCACGGCCCGGCTCTGTTCGTCCCGCTCGAGCCGGTCGACCCGCCCGGTGATCTGCACCTGCCCGATCTGGACCTGAAGGGCCTGCTCGACGGCGATGAGCTCCCGCGGGTTGGCGGCGTGCCAGTCGAGGAACTTGCGCACCATCCGCTCCGCCTGCTCGCGCTGCTTGGCGCTGTACCAGACGCTGCCGAAGTCGAGATGGTGCCAGATGTCGTCGATCCGGCTGCCGATCTCGCGGTCAGAGGCGCCGGACGCCGCGAGCACGGCGGCGGCGTGGATCACCGTGCCGAGGTGCCGCAGCACGTCGGACCGGCCCGCACCGGCGGCCGATTCGAGCAGCCAGCGAAGCCCGCACCGGGTGAACGCCTCGACCTGCGAAGGTGACAGCCGGACCTGCTCGCCGGCGGTGGCGATGGGCCCGGCGTCGGACAGCGGCATCAGCGCGTACCAGTGTCCCGGATGGGCACCCCGGGCCCCGGCACTGGCCAGCCGGGCCAGCTCGGCGGCGGCCGCGCGGCGGACCGGGAGCGGCCGGGAACGGTCGGTCACCGTGCGGCGCAGATCGGCGGTGAGCGCGGCCAGGGACAGCCAGCGGTGGCCGGGCTCGCACGCCCGCTGCACCTCGATGTCGTCGCCGGCCAGCTCGGCCAGGAACCGGGACGGCCGGGTGTCGGCGCCGTCGCCGCCGACCGCGGTGACCACCAGGGAGCGCTTGGCCCGGGTGACGGCCACGTAGAACAGGCGGCGCTCCTCGGCCAGGAGCTTGGATGCCAGAGCGGCAGCGGCCGCGTCGGCGGCGCTGGCGGTCACGCCCGCGACCGCGTCGGCAAGCTCGTCGACCCCGAGCAGGGACCCGCGCAGGCGCAGGTCGGGCCAGGTTTCCTCCTGGACACCGGCCACCACCACCAGGTCCCATTCCAGGCCCTTGGACCGATGCGCGGTCAGGATGCGGACCGCCTCGTCCCGGGTGGCCTGCTCGGCCAGCGTGTCCCCGGCGATCTCCTGGCCGGCCAGGCTGTCGATGAACAGGCCCGGTGCGCCCGGGGGCAGTGTGTCGGTGAACCGGGCGGCCGCGTCGAACAGGGCCAGCACGGCGTCGAGGTCCCGGTCGGCCGCCGCCCCCGTCGCGCCACCCGCGGCGCTGGCGGCCTGCCAGACCGGGCCGAGACCGGAGGCGTCCCAGACCGCCCAGAGGGTCTCCTCCGCGCTCCGGCCGGCCGCGATGGCGTCCTGCGCGACGGACAGCAGCCGCGCCAGCTTCTCGGCGGGCGCCGCAACCGTGCGCGGCACCATGATCAGCTCGCGCGGGTCGAGGATCGCGGCGGCCAGCAGGTCACCCCCGGCCGCAGGCGACGACGCAGTTTCGGCCGCCATTTTGAGCCAGCGGCGCAGGCGCCGCAGTCCGAGGGCATCGGTGCCGCCGAGCGGCCCGGTGAGCAGCTCGGTGGCGATCTGCTCGTCCAGCGTCCCCGGCCGCAGCGCGCAGCGCAGCAGGGTCAGCAGCGGCCTGGTCCCCGGCTCCTCCGGCAGCGGCAGCTCGTCGCCGGCCACGGACACCGGCACCCCCGACGCGCTCAGCGCCCGGCGCAGCAGCGGGACCTGCCGGGTCGCCGAGCGCACCAGGATCGCCATCGACGACCACGGCACGCCCGCGGCCAGGTGCGCGCGCCGGAGCGTGTCCGCGATGAGCGCGGCCTCCTGGCTCGCGCTCTCCGCGATCGCGATGCGGATCTCGCCGGGGCCGGCGCCGGGCTGGGCGCGCAGGTCGCGGTGGCCAGCGTGGCCGCCCGGCAGGTGCCGGGCAATCCGGCGGGAGGCCGCGATGAGGGCTGGGCCACTGCGGCGGTTGGTGCCGAGCGCAACGACCGGGGCGGGGCTGCCGTCGGCCCCGCGGAACCGGTCGGGGAACTCGGTGATGGCCCGGACATCGGCGCCGCGGAAGGCATAGATCGACTGGTCGGGATCCCCGACGGCGATCAGCTCGCGCCCGTCCCCGGCCAGCGCCCACAGCAGCGATTCCTGGGCCGGGTCGCTGTCCTGGTACTCATCCACCAGGACGACGTCGTAGGCCTGGCGCTCACGCTGGCGGGTCGCGGCCCGGCTCAGCAGGGCGGCTGCGATCCGGACGATCTCGGCGTAGTCGTAGGCGGCGACCGGGGCAAGGTCGAAGCGCGCCGCGTAGCGGTCGAGGAAGCGCCCGGCGGCCATCCAGTCCTCGCGCTTGCGCTGGCGGCCGAGGGCGGCAACGCGGCGGCCGTCCAGCCCCCGCTCGGCGGCCCGGAGCAGGAAGTCGCGCAGTTCCTCGGCGAAGCCGCGGGTGGCCAGGGCCGGGCGGAGCGCCTCGGGCCAGCGCGCGGCCCCGTCGGTGAGCTCGCCGCGCAGCAGGCGGCGGACCTCGAGCAACTGCTCGGGCCCGGACAGCAGGCGGGGCGGCTCCTCTCCCAGCAACGCGAACTCCCGGCGCACCAGGGCATAGGCGTAGCTGTGGAAGGTCAGTGCGAGGGGCTCCCTGATCGTGCGGTGCAGCCGTCCCGCGATGCGCTCGCGCAGCTCCCCGGCCGCCTTGCGGCTGAAGGTGAGCACCAGGACCCGGGCCGGGTCCAGGCCGCGGTCCTCGATCCGGTGTGCCACCGTCTCCACGATGGTGGCCGTCTTGCCGGTGCCCGGGCCGGCCAGCACGAGCAGCGGGCCGCCGGAGTGGCGCACCACCTGCTGCTGCGCGGCGTCGAGGCTGAGCCGCGCAGCCGCCGCAGCCGGCCGGCGGACCAGCCGGTACGGCGGCGCGGCGTGTGCCGGGGCTGCGGTGTGTGCCGGGGGCGAGGTACTTTCCATCTCAACGGCATTCCAGCAGAGCCCACTGACATTCTGCGGGATTTCGCTGTGTCGCACACCCCTCAGGGCCGCGCCTGCGGAAGAGGGCCGTTCCATCGGGCTCGGCGCATGTCCACGCGCTGCGTACCACTGGCCGCGCCACTGGCCGCACCACCGGCGGGGGTGCGGAGCGGGGTGCCCTCGGCGCGGTAGTGACCGAGGGCCGCATGCTCGTGCCCGGCCAGCAGCGAACCGTCCGCGTGCACGACGCGCCACCAGGGAACCGCGCCGCCGCTGGTGGCCAGGACCCGGCCGACCTGGCGGGGGCCGCCGCGGCCCAGGTATTCGGCGATGTCGCCGTAGGACATCACGTGGCCAGCCGGGATCGCCTCCACCGTGTCGAGGACGTCGCTGGCGAAGTCGTCGAGCGGTGCGGCATCAGTCATACCGGACTGGGTAGCCCGACGAGCCCGGCGAGCCCGACGAGCCCGGCGTGCTGGCCGCGGTGAACGGCGCGGTGACCGACGGTGGTGGCGGCTGCTGCTGCCGCTGACGGCGCCGTAGCTGGCTCAGCACGGCGAGCCGGCTGACCGCCGCCACGACCAGCACGAGCGCGCCCGCGGCCAGAACGGCGAACAGAACGAGCCGCCCACTGCCCCGCCGCCGGACCGGTGCGGGGGGAACCGCGGCCGGGCCGCCGCCGAAGGCCATGGCCGACGTCGCGCCCACGCCGGCGACCCGCTGGGTGGACAACTGGGCCGCCGCGCCCAGCGCGGCGGCCGCGTTCACCGTGCCGAACCCGACCTGCTGGTCGTAACCGCCCGGCGGCCGGAACTGGGTGGTGGAGCTGAGCGCGCGGGCCAGCAGGTTCGGCGCGAGCCCCGGGAATCTCGACTTGATCAGGGCCGCGACCCCCGCGACCAGCGCGCACGCCGGGCTGGTCCCGGTGACCAGCCAGTACTGGCCATCCCGGCCCTGGGCCGAGATGCTGACGCCCGGCGCGGCGACCTCGACGGAGAGGTTGTCGCTGGAGAACCCGGCGACGCTCCCGTTGCTGCTCACCGCGGCGACGCCGATCACGCCGGGGTAGTCGGCGGGGAACTTGAGCGGCGCGTAGCCGTCCCGGCTGGCGGTCGGGGTGTCGCCCGAGTTTCCGGAGGAAGCCACCACCGCGACGCCATGCCCGTACGCGTACTGCAGAGCCGAACGGACGCTGGCGCTGGGCGAGCCATAGCCGATGGACATGCTGATGACACCCGCGCCGTGGTCGACGGCGTACCGGATGCCCTGCGCGAGCGAGTCCTGGACGCGGTCCTCCGGCTCCCGCTCGTAGCTGCTGTACCCCGGATCGTCCCGGTCCGGGATGACCCGGACGGACAGGATCCGCGCCTTCGGGGCGATGCCGACGATGCCATCCTGCCCATCGAAGCCATGGCCGTGCCCGGCGATGATCGACGCCATCCAGGTGCCGTGCTGGCCCCAGTCGGCATTGCCCGGCGGCGTGCTGACCCCGGTCAGGTCGGGGCCGGCGACCACCGAGCCGGCCAGGTCGGAGACCGTGGGCTGCACGCCGCTGTCCAGCACGGCCACGGTGACGCCCTGGCCCTGGCTGACCCCCCAGGCGGCCGGCACGTCCAGCATGGACAGAACGTCCTGCTCGCCGTCGCGGACGCTGTCCGCCGCGGCCGGCGGCGCGGTCGCACCCAGGACACCCAGCGCCCCGGCGAACGTGGCGGCCAGGCTGAGCGCGCAGGTCGCGGTGGCCAGGGTGGCCGCCCGGAGCCTCAGCATCCGGGGGCCCCGGGGCAGGACGGCGGCGCGGGCGGGGTGGCCAGGGTGCTCGCGACCTCCTGAGCCACGCCCTGCGCGGCGCTGTTCATCTCGCTCTCGGCGTACTGATCGTTCCCGATCGGGACCCGGGGGCGGCCGTCCGCGTACCCGGCGGTGTACAGGACGATGTAGGGGCCGGCCGCGAAACTCCGGGAGATCTGGCGCTGCGCGTCACCGAACGAGCCGGCCGGGGTGCCGCCGAACGCCACCGCGTGCACTCCCGGGCCCAGCGGGCCGCCCCCCGCGCGCGTGATCGCCGCCTGGGCGGCCGCCGCCCGGGCGGCGCTGGGCAGCACCGCCACCCCCACGGTGATGACGTAGGTGGCGGACTCGTCGGTATAGGTCGCGCGCAGCAGCGCCTGGCAGCCGCCGGCGGTCAGCGGCCGGGCCGCGGCCGCATCGGTCCCGTCGGCGCAGGTGGACTGGCGGGCGATGCCGACGCGTGCCGCCTCAAGGCTCACGCCGGTCAGGTCGGCGAGCGTTGCGGCGGGTACCTGGTAGGGGACGGAGGCGGGAAAGATCTCTCCGGCCGGCCGGGACCGCCACCGCTTGCTGACCTCCCACGCCATGATCTGCCGCTGCTGAGCGGCGGTGAAGTGCCGTGGCAACATCTGGACGACCAGCCCGGTCAGCGAGACGATCAGGCCGATGCCGCCGACGATGGCGGCGGCCAGGGCGGCGGTGGCGCCGACACCCCGCGGCCTGCGGTGAGCCGGATCGCCCAGCCGGACAGCGCCCGTCCGGACAGCGCCCGTCCGGACAGGGCCCAACCGGACAGGGGTGGCAGGCCGCGATGAGCGCGGCCCGTCGCCGCGCGCATCCGGCTCGTTCAGCACAAGGGAAATGGTACGGCCTGGTCTGGGCAGGCTGACGCCCGTTTCGGGCTGATCATGCCCGCAGACGCCGAATGGCCGCCGAGTCACCCGGCGGCCATTGCGGTATATGCGGTCAGTACGTGGGAAGGTTTGGGTCGATCTGGCTGACCCAGGCCAGGACACCGCCACCGACATGCACGGCGTCAGAGAAACCGGCGTTCTTCACGATCGCGAGGGCCTCGGCGCTGCGCGCACCGCTCTTGCAGTGCAGCACGATCCGCTTGTCCTGCGGCAGCCGCTCGAGGGCGGCACCGGAGACGAACTCGCCCTTGGGGATCAGGGTGGCGCCGGGGATCGACACGATCTCGTACTCGTTCGGCTCGCGGACGTCCACGACGAAGATGTTCTCGCCCGCGTCCATCATGTTCTTCAGGTCACGCGCGGTGATCGTCGAGCCCTGCGCCGCTTCCTGCGCTTCCTCGGAGACCGCGCCGCAGAACGCCTCGTAGTCGATGAGCTCGGTGATGGTCGGGTTCTTCCCGCACACCGGGCACTCCGGGTCCTTGCGGACCTGGACCGACCGGTAGGTCATCTCCAGTGCATCGTAGATCATCAGGCGGCCGACGAGCGGGTCGCCGATCCCGGTGATGACCTTGATGGCCTCGTTGACCTGGATGGAGCCGATCGAGGCGCACAGCACGCCGAGGACGCCGCCCTCGGCGCAGGACGGCACCATCCCGGGCGGCGGCGGCTCCGGGTACAGGCAGCGGTAGCACGGGCCGTACTCGGCCCAGAACACGCTCGCCTGCCCGTCGAAGCGGTAGATCGACCCCCACACGTAGGGCTTGCCGAGCAGCACCGCGGCGTCGTTGACCAGGTACCGGGTGGCGAAGTTGTCCGTCCCGTCCACGATCAGGTCGTAGCGCGCGAAAATCTGCAGGGCGTTATCCGAGTCCAGGCGTTCGGTATGGAGGACGACTTCGACGTGGGGATTGATCTCACGGATGCTGTTACGGGCGGACTCCGCCTTGGGGCGGCCGACGTCCGACACTCCGTGGATGATCTGGCGCTGCAGGTTGGACTCGTCCACGACGTCGAAATCAACGACGCCGAGCGTCCCGACGCCTGCGGCGGCCAGGTAGAGCAGAGCGGGTGAGCCGAGACCACCGGCGCCGACGACCAGCACCTTGGCGTTCTTCAGCCGCTTCTGCCCGGTCATCCCCACGTCGGGGATGATGAGGTGCCGCGAGTAGCGCTTCACCTCGTCCACGGAGAGCTCGTCAGCCGGTGAGACCAATGGTGGCAACGACACAGTGCTCTCCAGGTTCGTGTACTCGTATGAGGGCTGTCTTACACAACTGGGACGGACAGTGGCTCATTCCCGGTGAGCATCCGGCCGAATTCGGCGGCGACGGCGCCCGGCCGCTCCATCTGGGCCACGTGCCCGGTCCGGGGCAGCACGACCACGCGGGCCCGGTGGAACGTGCGCGCCGCCCGGCCGGCCATCCGGGGGTCGACGATCCGGTCGTGGCTGCCGTAGATAATCAGCGAGGGGGAACTGACCCGCGCGGCGTCGCGCCACAGGGAGGTGCTGCCGCGGCGCAGGTACTCCGCGACGATGGACCGTGCGCAGCGGACCAGCACCGCCCCGCCGTAACCGAGCTCGTCCCGGCGCTCGATCTCGGCGATGTCCGCGGCGATCCGGTCCGGGTGCACGCACGTGCCGTCGAAGTAGATCGTGGCGATGGACGCCTCGACCCGGGCCTGCGGGGACATCTTCTGCACCCGGCTCAGCACCCAGCTGCCGAACTTGGGGACGCACAGGGCGGGAAAGCGCGCGGTGGCCGGACGCGGCCACAGGTCCGGCATGGCCGGGGCGATGAGGGTGAGCGTCTTGATCAGCTCGGGACGGGTCGCGGCGACACGGGTGCAGACGGCGCCGCCCAGGGAGTTGCCGAACAAGTGGACCGGGCCACGCCCGCGCCGCTCGATGAGGCCGGCGACCGTGGCCGCCTGGCCGCTCACCGAGCAGCTGGCCTCGGTGGGCAGGGAGCGCCCGAAGCCGGGCAGGTCGAGCGCGTCGCACACGAGACCGGCACCGTCGCCGGGCGTGCTCAGCAGGTGCATAAGGTCGGTCCAGTTGGTCGACGAGCCGCCGAAACCGTGCACGAACAGCGCCGCCTCGGCCCCGGTGCCGGCCTGATACCCGGTGTCCGCGGCCGGCGCGGTACGCACGAAGACGTCACCGTCATCCAGACCAACGAACTCCCCCGGCCACGCCGGAATGGGCTGTACCATGGACCGCCTCCCACCCGGTGAACACATCGTTCACTGAGACTTCAGGTTAATCAACCATCCGTTAACCTAAAACACCGTTCTCGGGTTCCGGGTGGGGGTCAGACGGGTGCCTGGCGAGACCTGGCCGCGGCCAGGCTGGACTGCAGCGCACCGGCGAGGTCCGGCTGCGCATCGCTGGGCTCCCCGTCCGCGATGACCTGTTGCGGTGCGCCCGAGACCGGTGCGCCC
>PLRW01000261.1 GCA_003164955.1 Actinomycetota bacterium | reverse complement strand
GGCGCCCTGGGCGGCACGGGCGCCGATGCGGCCCCGACGGCACCGGGCGGCGATCAAGCACCGCCCGCCACCGGTCCCGCGGGCAGGCCGACGGCCCAGGCGACCGCGCCACCGTCGCGCGCGGTGCCGCACCCGTTCGCCACACCGCAGCCGACCGGGCCGTCCACCGCGCCGTCCACTGGGCCGTCCACTGGGGCGACGCCGCCGGATCAGGCGGCCATTCCCGGCATCGCCTCCGGTTCCGGCGTTACGTCCGCGCATACGTCGGCGGAGCTTCGCTCGTCCGGAGGTACGGCCCGGCCGCGCTCCTCCTCCGACACCGAGGTGGTGGCCGAGTTGGCTGCGGCCTTCCGTCCCGAGAAGCCAGCGGGGAAGGCGGCTCCGTCCACGGCGCCCGTACGCCAGTCCCGGTCCCGGTCCCGGTCTCAGGCGGCATCCAGCGAGGCGTCACCCGCGAAGCAGGCGGACCCGGGCCGCTCGGCGGCACAGAAGAAGTCAGCGAAGCGGAAGGCGGCGGCCAAGGCCCGGAAGCCGGCGCCCCGCTACCAGCCGCAGATGCCGACACCCGTCAAGAACGCGTTTCTCGCCACGGCCAGAAAACCGCTCGCCCGGGCCGAGCTGATCTACCGGGACGTGGCCGGGACCTGCGGAATCTCCTGGAAGCTGCTGGCCGCGTGCGACTGGATGCAGTGCGAGGCGCACTCGCGCTATTCGCCGGTCCAGGGCGAGAAGCTGGGCACGGTCAACGCGGACGGTACGGTCTATCGCACCAAATCCGAGGCGCTGACCCAGTGCGCGCGCGATCTGGTGGCCCTCGCCGACACCGTGTACGACATCGATCTGACCGTACCGGTGGAACTGTCGGTCCTGGAGCTGGCGCGTGTCTTCGCCGCATTCCGCTGGGGCGGCCTGCTCAGACTGCACAGCACGTCGGCCATGGAGTTCCCGTATTCCGTCCAGGGCCTCACCGAACAGCACACCGGCATGCGCTGGCCCGGGATTGCCGAGCCAAACGCCCCGGACAAGCCGGGGGCCAGATTCCGCCGACCGTTCGGCGCGGTACCCGTCGTCCTGAGCCTGGATTACCCGGCCACCGTTTAGCCCACCCGGTCACCGAAGGATGAGGGGAAAGACCGATGGTTCGATTGCTGATCCTGGCGATTAGCTCGCTGGCCACGCGCAGGCTGGCCGCTGCGGAGCCGGCCTGGGCGGCCCCCGGCGCGACCGGCGGCTGGTCACGACTGGATGGGCACGAGGGACCGGGCGCGGGCGCCAGCCCGACCGAGGTGCAGCCGCCGCCCTGGGCCGCCCCGGACCCGGGTCCCGCGGGGGCACCCGGTTCGCCGGGTGGCCGACGGCCGCCGCAGCGGCCGCGCCCTCGCCGGCGCTGGGTTCCGCGGTGGGTCAAGGGCAGCGCCGTGGTGATCCTGGTGGGCCTGATCTTCCGCCGGGTGATCGCCTCGGTCGTCCTGATGGCGCTGTCGGCAACGTTGCACTTCCTCGGGTTCAACGTCCACCTGCCACACGTCCGGTTCGCGTGGCCCTGGCAGACGGTCACGGCGGGCAGCACGACCAACGCACAGATCGGGCCGTGGGTCCTGCAGAAGATCGAGGGCATCTCCAAGCCGGCGCTGGGCACGGAGAACTTCAACTTCGTCTTCACCCACAAGGTGTCCAAGAACATCGGCCCATGGCCCTGCTGGTACTCCAGCACGTTCTACGCCGTGGGCCACGCGTCGGCCACGGTCAACCTGAATCCCGGACCGTCCTGGTGGACCGCCGGCTCGGGACACTACCGGCTGCAGGTCCTGAGTGAGCCGCGGGCGGGCAAGCCGGGCCGCGTCGCGGTCGCCATGGTCCTGCCGGGGCCCCAGCTCCCGCAGAGCGCCCACGACGTCACCATCGACAACACCCTTTCCCGGCCGCTC
Source organism: Actinomycetota bacterium (assembly GCA_003164955.1). Classification (GTDB taxonomy): domain Bacteria; phylum Actinomycetota; class Actinomycetes; order Streptosporangiales; family Streptosporangiaceae; genus Bog-532. The sequence continues at coordinate 3,062 of PLRW01000261.1, read as the reverse complement.
GACACCCAGCACAGCTGGACGTATCCGGGTCTGGGCTGCGGCGCGCTCATCCGGCCGCAGTTCGCGCAGTCGGTGCTGTACGCCGAGGCCCAGAGCCTCGCGTTTTACCGGGTGAACAATGTCTCGCAAGTGACCCGCCCGCTCATCGGCGCGGCCGAGACCGAGGCGTCCCAGCTGATTCGCAACAACTTCATCCAGCCGACGGTCAACGCATTCGGCTACACCCTCGACAGCTTCACCCTGCGCTGGTCCGCCGCGCCCTAATGGCGGGACTATTCCGGTTGGTCCCAACGGGCCGGTTCCACGGGTACCGGCGCATACGGCGCATGAGGACCACGACGACAGGCTGACAGCGCACCCGATATAGCATGGAGTGAAGAAGTGATCACCTTGGGTGAATCACGGGGGGTGCGGGTGAGGTCACGCGAAGCGAGTTCAGCGCCGCCCGTGGCGGACCGGGCGCGCGGGCTGCGGGGGTGGTGGCTCGACCGGTCCCTGCGGACGAAGGGCCTGATCGTGTTCACGTTGCCGCTGATCGCCCTGATGGGCATCACCGCGGCGAACCTGTTGCTCCAGCATGATGAAAGCAATGAACGAAGCGTCTCCACCGCCGCGCGTACCCTGGCTGACACAGCCAACCAGCTTCTCCTCGACATGATGAACGCGGAAACGGGTGTCCGCGGCTACGCGACAACCCGCGATCCGATTTTCCTCGACCCGTACAATCTGACGCTGACGCGGATCGGCACGGAGCGCAGGTCGCTGCGGGAAGCGGCCGTCGTGGAGGGCACCGTCCGCGAGCAACAGCGGTTGGACGCTACCGTGGACAAGGCGCTGTTGCAGCTGGCGCAGCTGCGTTCGGCCATCAGGCACGGTACGCGCATCCGGAGCCTCCGCCCTGCGCTGGTGAACCAGAGAAAAACGATGGACCTGCTGCGCGGCCAGATCGCCAGCCTCTCCGACCAGCCCAACGATCTGGTCGCCATCGCGCACAACAAGATCACCGCGCTGCAGACGAGGATTGAACTGCTCGACGCCGCCGGTCTCGCGCTGGGCCTGCTCGCCGGGCTGGCCGGCATTGCCCTGTTCACCTCGGGGATCGCCCGGCGGGTCGGCCTGAACGCGGAGAACGCGCGCCGGCTGGGCGAGGGACGGCCGCTTGAACCCATGACCTATGCGGGTGACGAAATCGGCCGCCTCGCCGAGTCGCATCTCCGGGCCGAAAAGCTGCTCGCCAGCCGGACCGAAGAGCTGACCACGGCCAGGGATGAGGCCATGACAGCCACCCAGGCGAAGAACTCGTTCCTGTCCAGCACGAGCCACGAGCTGCGGACCCCGCTCAACTCCATCCTCGGCTTCACCCAACTCCTCCAGATGTCCGAGCAGAACGACGAGGACAGCGACGCCCTTGAGCGAATCCTCGGCGCCGGGCGCCATCTGCTCGCGCTGATCAACGAGCTCATCGACATCGCCCGGATCGAATCGGGTGACCTGAGCCTCTCGGTTGAGCCGGTCCTGGTCGGCCCGGTCATCGAGGAGTCCAGCCAGCTGATGGCTCCGATCGCCGCCGAACGCTCGATCCGGATCATCCAGGACTGCCCCCGTCCGGTCCTGGCCATCCACGCCGACCGGCAGCGGCTGTCCCAGGTCCTGGTCAACCTGATCTCCAACGCCACCAAGTACAACCACCGGGGCGGCACCATCACGATCGCCTGCCGGGAAGAGGGCGCCGACCACGCCAGCATCGTGGTCTCCGACACCGGGCCGGGCATCTCAGCCGAAAACATCGAGCGCATTTTCGTCCCCTTCGAGCGTCTCGGCGCCGAGCAGACCACCGTCGAGGGCACCGGGATCGGGCTGCCGCTGGCCAGAGCCCTCACCGAGGCCATGGGCGGCCGGCTGACCGCATCGAGCGTCCCCGGCCAGGGATCGGCCTTCACCGTCACCCTCCCGCGTGCCCCGGACCTGGTCCAGCTCCCAGCCCCGGGCCTCGCGCCCGTGTCACCGACGGCCGGCCCGCGGGCCCCGGCCGGAGCCAGCATCGGCGTCCTCTACGTCGAGGACAACCCGGCGAACGTCGAACTGGTGACCCGGTTCCTGAGGGGCAAGCCGAACATCCGGCTGAGGTCCGAGGCATCGGGCCGGGCCGGCATCGAAAGCGCCACCCGGGACGTGCCCGACATCATCCTGCTCGACCTGCACCTGCCCGACATGCACGGGGACCAGGTGCTCAGCGAACTCAGGGCCGAACCAGCCACCGCCGCCATCCCCGTGATTGTCCTTTCCGCCGACGCCTCCCACGGCGTCATCCGCCGCCTGCTCGCCAGCGGCGCGCTCGCCTACCTCACCAAGCCCATCGAACTCGCCGAGCTCGGCACGCTGCTCGACACCTTCGCCGCAGCCCGGGCTCAGGACCAGCAGCTGCAGCCTGCTATCCGGATCGTGCCAGCATGAGCGGCCCGGGCGCTGGACGCGTCCGGCAAGGGCCTGCTCGGGAGCCCGCGAAGGGGGCCCGGTGAACCACACCTTGCTTTACATCGAGGACGACGACAACAACATCAGCCTGGTTCAGGCGCTGCTCAAGCGCCGCCCTCACATCGAGTTGCACGTGGCCACGAACGGCCGTGACGGCGTCCAGGCCGCCCTCGACAAACACCCGGGCCTCATCCTGCTCGACAACCGGCTCCCCGACGCGACCGGCGGCGAAATCCTGCGCAAGCTCACCTCCGCGACCGCCACCGCGGCGATCCCCGTGGTCGCCTTCAGCAGCGACTCAGGCGACATCATCGATGAGCTGATCGCCAACGGAGCCGCCGAGTCTGTCGCCAAGCCGTTCGATATTCACCAGTTCCTGGCCATCATCGACCGCTACCTTCCCTGAACAGCGGGAATTCAGCTCGGCACCGCCGTAGCCGACGGCGCGCCACCGCCTGAGACCGGCCCGGGGCGGCCGGCTGGCCATCGAAGACCCAGGGGACGGGGCGGCGATCAGCGCAGCCAAAAAGCAGCGGCCTGCCCGGAAGGCGTGACCGGGTAGGCCGCTGCTCAGGAGCGGAGGCTCG
>PLRW01000260.1 GCA_003164955.1 Actinomycetota bacterium | reverse complement strand
CGTGGTGGGTGACATTGCACCCGGGCTGGGCCACCCGCTGGGCGATGATGGGCGTTTACTACCTGGGCTTCCTGGCGTTCTGCGCGGTGCTGGTGGCCCGGAGTCCCTGGTTCGCGTTCTTCTGCTGGATCGGCTACATCCATGCGTTCCGGTATCTGGACGGTGCGGCCCGCTATGCCGGCCTCGTCGGCGCCGCGGCCCTTTCCGCCGCCGCGCAGCTCGGCGGGTACCGCGTGCCCACCCTGTCGGGCTGGGTCACGTTCGCGGTCGTGGCCTGCCTGAACGCGACGCTGGTCACGGTGTTCATCTACCTGGGCGCGAAGGCCGAGGTGCAGAATCAGGAACGCAAGCGGATCATCGTGGAGCTGGGCGGGGCCAACCGCCGGCTCGAGGAGATGATGGCCGAGAACACCGGGCTGCACGCCCAGCTGCTGACCCAGGCCCGGGAGGCGGGCGTGCTCGAGGAGCGGCAGCGGATGGCCCGGGAGATCCACGACACGCTCGCGCAGGGGCTGGCCGGGATCATCACCCAGCTGGAGGCCGCCCAGCAGGCACATACGCGGGAAGCCGGCGACGGAGCCAATTACCGGGCCAGTTACGGGGCCAGTTACGGGGCCAGTTACCGGGCCGATTGGGAACGGCGGGTCAGGAACGCCACGCGGCTGGCCCGGGACAGCCTGTCCGAGGCCCGCCGGTCCGTCCGGGCCGTGCGCCCGGAGGCGCTGGAGGACACCAGGCTGCCCGACGCGCTGGCGGAGGTGGCGGAACGCTGGTCCGCGGTCAACGGCGTCCCCGCGGCGGTCACCACCACGGGGACCGCGCAGGGCCTGCATCCCGAGGTCGAGGTGACGCTGCTGCGCGTCGCGCAGGAGGCCCTGGCCAACGTGGCCAAGCACGCCGGCGCGTCGCGCGTGGGGCTGACCCTGTCCTACATGGACGACGTGGTGACGCTCGACGTCCGCGACGACGGCGTGGGATTCCGGCCGCCCCCGGACGGTCGCGGCTGGCCCGGCGGCGGGCCCGGCACCCCCGGCGGTCCTGGCATGCCGGGCGGCGGCTTCGGGCTGACGACGATGCGCCAGCGCGTACAGCGGCTCACCGGGCAGCTCGAGATCGAGTCGGAGCCCGGCGGCGGCACGGCGGTGTCGGCCAGCGTGCCCGCGATCTTGCGGGCCACTCCCGCCGCCGCCCGTTCGGTAGCATCGTCGTCCCCGTCACCGGCGTCCCCGTCACCGGCGGCCGGCGAATCCGCGGCGGTCCCATCGCCGGTCCCGGCGGGCGTGCCGGCGGGCGTGCCGGCGGATGGCCGGGCAGGAGGGATGCACGGTGCCTGAGGGCGGCTCCCGCGCCGGAACGGACCGGATCCGGCTGCTGATCGTCGATGATCACCCGGTCGTCCGGGACGGGCTGCGCGGCATCCTGGAGGGGAGCCCCGAGTTCGAGGTCGTCGGCGAGGCCGGCAACGGGGCGGAGGCCGTCACGCGGGCGCAGGCGCTGCGGCCGGACGTGGTGCTGATGGATCTGCGGATGCCCGACGTGGACGGCGTGACCGCGATCAAGCGGCTGGCCGAGCTGGGCGTCGACGCGCGCGTCCTGGTGCTGACCACCTACGACACCGACAGCGACGTCGTGCCGGCGATCGAGGCGGGGGCCACGGGTTACCTGCTGAAGGACTCACCGCGCGGCGAGCTGCTCCGCGCGGTCCGGGCCGCGGCGCGCGGCGAGGCCGCGCTGTCCCCGTCGGTCGCGACCCGGCTGCTCGGCCAGGTACGCGGGCAGGTACGGGCGCCGGCCCGGGAACCCCTGAGCGCGCGCGAGCTGGACGTGCTCGCGCTGATCGCCCGCGGCACCTCCAACCGCGACACGGCGGCACGCCTGTTCATCAGCGAAGCGACCGTCAAGACGCACCTGCTGCACATCTACGCCAAGCTCAGCGTCAACGACCGTGCGGCGGCCGTGGCGGCCGGTTTCCAGCGCGGCCTGCTGCCGCGCGCCACCGAGTAGCGGCCCCGGTATTGGCGAACGGTGGCGGCGGGCGGTGCTGGCGGGCGGTGCTGGCGGGCGGGGGGTTTACGGGCGTCCGCCCGCCGCGACCGTGTACCGGCCGAGCAGGAAGCTCTCGTCCTCCAGCAGGTGCCCGAGCGTGAGCGGGAGGCCCCCGGGGATCGCGTCACCGCCGACGATCCGGCCCGGGCCCGGGCCGGCCAGCAGCGGGCTGATGGTCAGGCACAGCTCGTCGAGCAGGCCGCGCGCGGCCAGCTGCCCGAGCAGATGCGGGCCGCCCTCGGTCAGCACACGCTGGTAACCGCGCGCGGCCAGGGCGTCCAGCGCGGCCTTCAGGTCGACGTGCTCCGCGCCCGCGACCAGCACGTCCGCATGCTTGGCGACCGCGGCCCGCTGGTTCTCCGGGGCGCGCTCGCTGGTGATGACGATCGTGCGCGCGTCGGGCGGCGCCGCGGTGAGCAGTTCCAGGCCGGGATCCAGGTCGAGCCGCCCGGAGATGACCGCGATCGGCGGCGTGGCGGTGCGCCCGGCCCGCAGCTCCGGCCGGATCGACGCCGTCTGGGCCGGACGGTAGTGCTCGTCCCGGGCCGTTCCGGCGCCGACCAGGACCACGTCGGCGAGGCTGCGCAGCAGGCCGAAGATCTCCTTGTCGGCGCGGCCCGACAGGCCACCGGAACGGCCGCCGACGGACGCCGCCCCGTCCGTGCTGGCCACCATGTTCGCGCGTACCCACGGCCGGCTGGTGGTCCCCTGGCCGGCGGGGGGACCGCCCGGGGGACCGGCTGCGGGATAGGCGTACAGCGCGGCCAGCTGCCCGGGATTCACGTTGCCGGCCGGACCGCCCCGGGGGAAAAGCTGCCGCACGTCAGCTCCGCCCGGGGCAGCGCAGCACCATCGCCGCGTGCGCGGCCACCTTGGTGTGCGATCTCGCGCTCAGCAACGGCAGCCCGCCGTGCAGGATGGGTACCCGGGGCCCGCACGTGTCGATCATGATCTCCCACTCGCGCCCGAACCTCGTCCCCGGCAGCGTGAACGAGACCGCGTCGTGGCCCGCGTTGAACAGCAGCAGGAACCGGTCGTCGGTGATGCGCTCACCGCGCGGATCGGGCTCGCTGATCGCCTCGCCGTTGAGGAAGACGGCCAGCGACTTGGCCCCGGGGGCGCGCCAGTCGCTGTCGGTGACCTCTTTGCCGGCCGGGGTCAGCCAGACGATGTCGCCCGGCCCGTAGGACGAGGGCGCACCGGGGTGATGCCCGCGGAAGAACCGGCGCCGCCGGAACACCGGATGGTCGCGGCGCAGCGCCGACAGCGCCCGGGTGAAGTCCACCAGGTCCCGCTCGCGGTCCATCAGGGACCAGTCCATCCAGGAGATCTCGTTGTCCTGGCAGTACGCGTTGTTGCTGCCGCGCTGGGTGCGGCCCATCTCGTCCCCGGCCAGCATCATCGGGACGCCCTGGGAGAAGAAGAGCGTGGTGAGGAAGTTCCGTTTCTGCCGGGCGCGCAGCTCCAGAATCTCCGGGTCGTCCGTCGGGCCCTCGGCGCCGCAGTTCCAGGACCGGTTGTCGTCGGTGCCGTCCCTGTTGTCCTCGCCGTTGTCCTCGTTGTGCTTGTGGTGGTAGCTGACCAGGTCGTTCAGCGTGAACCCGTCGTGGCAGGTGACGAAGTTGATGGAGGCGACCGGGCGGCGTCCGCTGGTCTCGTACAGGTCGCTGGAGCCGCTCAGCCGGGAGGCGAACTCCGGCAGCGTGTCGGGCTGGCCGCGCCACAGGTCGCGGACCGTGTCGCGGTATTTCCCGTTCCATTCCGTCCACAGCGGCGGGAAGTTCCCGACCTGGTAGCCGCCCTCGCCGACGTCCCACGGCTCGGCGATCAGCTTCACCTGCGAGACCACGGGGTCCTGCTGCACGAGGTCGAAGAACGTGGACAGCCGGTCCACATCGTGAAGCTCACGGGCCAGCGCGGAGGCGAGGTCGAACCGGAACCCGTCGACGTGCATCTCCAAGACCCAGTAGCGCAGCGAGTCCATGATCAGCTGCAGGGAGTGCGGGTGCCGCACGTTCAGGCTGTTGCCGCAGCCCGTGTAGTCGACGTACCGGGACTTGTCCGCGTCGTTCAGCCGGTAGTAGGAGGCGTTGTCGATGCCGCGGAAGCACAGCGTCGGCCCCATCTCGTTGCCCTCGGCGGTGTGGTTGTANNAGACCACGTCGAGGATGACCTCGATCCCCGCGTCGTGCAGCGTCTTGACCATGGTCTTGAACTCGCCTACCTGCTCACCGAGCTGGCCGGCCGAGGAGTAGCGGTTGTGCGGGGCCAGGAAGCCGATCGTGTTGTAGCCCCAGTAGTTCGTCAGCCCGCGGCCCACCATGGCCTGCTCGGGCAGGAACTGGTGCACCGGCATCAGTTCGACCGCGGTGACGCCGAGCCGCTGAAGATGTTCGGTGACGGCGGGGTGGGCCAGGCCGGCGTAGGTACCGCGCTGGGCGGGCGGGACCTGCGGATGCTGCAGCGTCAGCCCGCGTACGTGCGCCTCGTAGATCACCGTCTCGTGGTACGGGGTGCGCGGCAGCCGGTCGTTGGCCCAGTCGAAGAAGGGGTTGATGACCACGTTCTTCGGCATGCAGGGCGCGCTGTCGGTGACGTTACGGGCGCCCGGGTCCGAGTAGCGGTAGGAGAACAGCGACTCGTCCCAGTTGAGCTGGCCCTGAACGGCCTTGCCGTAGGGGTCCAGCAGCAGCTTCGAGGAATCACACCGCAGCCCGGCGCCCGGATCATAGGGGCCGTGCACCCGGTATCCGTATCGCTGGCCCGGCCCGACGCCGGGCAGGTAGGCGTGCCAGACGAACCCGTCGGCCTCGGTCATCTGGACTCTGGTCTCGGTGTGGGCGGTTTCGGCTTCGGTGCCGTTACCGGCGAAAAGGCAGAGGTCGACCCCGTCCGCGACCTCGGAGAACAACGCGAAGTTCGTGCCCCATCCGTCCCAGGTCGCACCCAGGGGGTACGGCGCACCTGGCCAGAAATGCATTCGCCTCCTTCGCGCCGCTCCCACCGTATCCGGCCGCGGACCGTTTGCTTATCTAACTACCCGCGTAAGGCTACCGGTGCACGCGCACGGGGCGCGGATGTGGAACAAGCGATCGCGCCGGGTCTAGACCGGGCTAGACGGCGGCGGCGGCCCCGTCCGCGAGCGACTCGGCGTAGCGGCCGAGCAGCACGTCGGCGACCTCGGGTGCGGGCCCGAGGACCCCGGAGACCGCGGTCGCGCCCGCGGCGAGGCAATACCTGCGGATCTGATCGGCGAAGATCCCGGGGGAGAGGAGGTAGCTGGCCACCAGGACCTGCCGTGCCCCGGCGCGCCGCGCCGCGGCCACCGCGTCCGGCGGCGCCGGCGACGCCGCGGAGGCGTAGGCGGGCAGCACCGCACGCCAGCCCCGGGCGGACTGCCAGCGCGCGGCGAGGTCGGCGATCACGGCGTTCGCCGCCGGGTCGCTGGAACCGGCCGCGGCCAGCACCACGGCGGTGTCCTCCGGCGGAACCGCGCTGCGGTCGCTGCCGTCACCGCCACACTGGGGCCCGTCACACTGGGCCCCGTCACATTGGGCCCCGAGCGCCTCGGCCAGCCGCCGGTCCAGCGCGCGCAGCAGCAGCGGGTGCGGTCCCAGCGGACGGCCGTAGGCGATGCCCAGCCGCGGCTGCGCGGTGCGCGCTTCGTGCAGGGCCTTCGGGATGTCGGACTTGCTGTGGTACGCGGCCGTCAGCAGCAGCGGCAGCACGACGGCCTCGCCCTCCAGGGCCCCGAGTGCCTGGCCCAGCGTGGGCGCCGCGTGCCCCAGGTAGGCGGCCCGCACGCCGAGACCGGGGTAACCGGCGCCCGCCGCGCGCCGTCGCACCAGGTCCAGCAGCGCGCCGACGCTGGCCGCGGCGCGCGGATCCCTGCTCCCGTGCGCCACCGCCACCAGCGGCGGCGCCACCGTTTCGGCGGCCACGGTTTCGGCGGGGGATACCCGGGCCGGTCCCGGCCGTGCCGGCAGCGTGGCCGCGTCCCTCAGGCGGGCGCTCAGAGGTGAATGCCGCACTCGGTCTTCCCGGTCCCGGCCCAGCGCCCGCTGCGCGGATTCTCGCCCGGGGCCACCTGGCGCGTGCACGTCGCGCAGCCGATCGACGGGTAGCCGTCGTACACCAGCGGGTTGACCAGGATGCTGTTGTCGGCGATGTAGTCGTCGACCTGCTTGGCGGACCATCCGGCGATCGGGTTGACCTTGACCATCTCGCGGCGGGCGTCCCACTCCACGACGCGGGCGTCGCGGCGCTCGACGGTCTCGTCCCGGCGCACGCCGGTGATCCAGGCGTCGTAGCGGCTGAGCGCTCGCTCCAGCGGCTCTACCTTGCGCAGGTAGCAGCACAGGTCCGGGTTGCGGCCGTAGAGCCGCGGGCCCAGCTCCGCGTCCTGCTCGGCCACCGTGCGGGACGGCGTGATGCTGATCAGGTTGACCGGGTAGACGGCGGACACCGCGTCCCGGGTCCCGATGGTCTCGGCGAAGTGGTAGCCGGTGTCGAGGAACACGACGTCGATGCCGGGCGCGACGGCCGAGGCCATATGGATGATCACCGCGTCGGTCATCGAGGACGTGACGCAGATGCGCTCCCCGAACGTGTTCGTGGCCCAGCGGAGAATATCGTCCGCGGACGCATCGGCCAGCTCCTCGGCGGCACGCTCGACGATCTGCTCCATGTGGTGCGGTTCCTCCTGCTGGACCGTGCCATCGACCTGGACGGCCCCATCGACCACGGGATCACTGGTAGTTGTTGCCACGGAACTCACAGGGCCGCTCCTATTCCGGCGAAACGTAGCTGGAAGCTGCGGGTGCAGCTCCGGCAGTGCCAGTCCCCGTCGGCCGCTCCCTGCGGCTCGAGGTCTTCCTCGCCGCAGTAGGGGCAGTAAAAGGGGACGGCCCGGCCCGTGTGGCTGGTCATGACAGCTCCTCATCGCTGGCCCGCCCAGTCCACTGCGCGAACGTCTCGCCCCGCTCCTTGCTGGCTGCAAAGCGGCTGAGAATACGTTCCACGTAGTCGGGAAGGTCTTCGGCGGTGGTCTTCAGGCCCCTGACCTTCCGTCCGAAACCGGACGCCGACCCGTCGCCGCCACCCAGGCTGCCGCCCAGGTGGATCTGGAATCCCTCGGCCTGGCGGCCATCCGGCCCGGTGACGAGCGAGCCCTTCAGCCCGATGTCGGCGGTCTGGATCCGGGCGCAGGAGTTCGGGCACCCGTTTACGTTGATGGTGACCGGATCGGCGAAGCCCGGCAGCCGCTGCTCCAGTTCGCTGATCAGGTCCATGGCGCGCTGCTTGGTTTCCACGATCGCGAGCTTGCAGAACTCGATCCCGGTGCACGCCATCGTGTGCCGCCGGAACGCGCTCGGGTTCACCTGCAGGTCAGCGGCCTCCAGTTCGGCGACCAGGCCGTCCACGCGGTCCGCGGGCACGTCCAGGATCACCATCTTCTGCTCGGTAGTGGTCCGGATCCGGCCGCTGCCGTACCGGGCGGCGAGGTCGGCGATCGCGTCGAGGGCGTCGGCGTTCAGCCGGCCGACCCGGGGGGCGAACCCGACGTAGGAGAGGCCGTCACGCTGCGGATGCGCGCCGACGTGGTCGCGGACACCCCCGCGCGGCGCGCCCGGCGCCGGCCCGTCCGGGAGCGCGTACCCGAGGTACTCCTTCTCCAGGACCTCACGGAACCGCTCCGGTCCCCAGTCGGCGACCAGGAACTTGATCCGGGCCCGGTGCCGGAGCCGCCGGTAGCCGTAGTCGCGGAACACCGAGACGACGCCCGCCCACACCTCAGCGACCTGGCCGGGCCGCACGAACGCGCCCAGCCGCTTGCCGATCATCGGGTTGGTCGACAGGCCGCCGCCGACCCACAGGTCGTAGCCGGGTTCCCCGCTGGGGGAGAGCACGCCGACGAACGCCACGTCGTTGATCTCGTGCACCGTGCACTGCGCCGGGCAGCCGCTCATCACCGACTTGAACTTGCGCGGCAGGTTGGAGAAGGCCGCGTCGCCGATGTAGCGCCGCTGGACCTCCTCGATCTCGGGCGTCGCGTCGAGGATCTCGCCGTCATCGATCCCGGCCAGCGGGCAGCCGAGGATAACCCGCGGGGTGTCACCGCAGGCTTCCATGGTCGACAGCCCGACCGACTCCAGTGCGTCCCAGATCGCCGGGACGCTCTCGATCTCGATCCAGTGCAGCTGGATGTTCTGCCGGTCGGTGACGTCGGCGGTGCCGCGCGCGTACCGGCGGGAGATGCCGCCGATCACCCGGAGCTGCTCGCTGGTGAGCTGGCCGCCGTCGATGCGGACGCGGAGCATGAAGTAGCGGTCGTCGAGCTCCTCGGGCTCCAGCACGGCGGTCTTGCCGCCGTCGATGCCCGGCTTGCGCTGCGTGTACAGGCCGAACCAGCGGAACCGCCCGCGCAGATCGGCGGGATCGATCGAGTCGAACCCCTGCTTGGAGTAGATGTCGATGATCCGCTGGCGGACGTTCAGTCCGTCGTCGTTCTTCTTGTTCTCTTCGTTCTTGTTGAGCGGCTCTCGGTATCCGAGCGCCCACTGGCCTTCGCCGCGGGCGCGACGGGGAGTGCGCTTAGCGGTGCTCGGTGGCATGCAGCTTGTGTCCTTCGGCTCTCAGGAGCGCGAGAGCGGGCCGGCGGCGAGGGTGCTCGGAGAAGCACGCCCTTCCCGGTACTGACCTGGCCCACCACCAGCCGGCTTTGATCCGGCCAGCCGGCTTGATTCGGCCGGTTGCGGTGGCGCCGGTTGCGGTGGGTCAGTGTCCGGGATGCACGCCCGGTTCCGCGACACGCGCCCGGTTTACGTCACGGGCAAGGGGTCAGCGGGCGTGCCGACAGATGGCGCTGCGGACGCGAAGCAGGTCGACATGCCTGCGTGCGACGAGCAAGGGATCCGCGGCGGCCACACCAATAGCATCACACGTGGCCATACCGCCTGTCCATGCGGCACCCGGTTTCCGGGCGCGGGCCGCATGGCCGTGTGACATCACGCATGCGGGAACGCGCCCGCTGGTCCCCGTTATTCCGCTCCGGAACGCTGGGCCCGGGAATTGACGGTGCTGGGCCCGGAATTGACGGGCTGGACCAGGGAATTGACGGTCCCGGGCCGGTCAATCCGGGTTCAGCCCTGGCGGATCCAGCCCATCGGCGGCTCAGTTTCGCGGGGCGGAAGGTGCTGACAGTCACACCAGGTGCCACCGGGGCAGTCCTCGTGGTGGCGCTCCCGGCACGGAACGCAGATCATGCGGTTATCTTCTCGCTTTCTTTATGGGCGGTAAAAAGGAATCTGGGTGATCCGATGAAGGGCGCATGGCATGGCCGTATCGCGCTCCCGTTCGCGGACCGGCTCTCGGCCGGGCGGCTGCTCGGTTTCCGGCTCCAGGCCAAACTCGGCGCGGACACGGCGGCGCGCGGCCTTCCTGTGCTGATCCTGGCGCTACCGCGGGGCGGCGTAGCGGTCGGCGCCGGGGTGGCGCGCGTCCTGACGGCACCTCTTGATGTGCTGGTCACCCGGAAGATCGGGTACCCGCGGCGGCCGGAACTCGGGGTGGGGGCAATCGCCGAGGGCGGCGACCCCGTCTACGACCACGCGCTGCTGGCCCGGATCGGTCTGGAACCGGCTGATCTCGCCAGCACGGCGATGAGGGAACGCGAGGAGCTGGCCCGGCGGGTGCGCGTGTACCGGGCCGGGCGCCCGGCCCCGGACGTCAGCGGCCGGCTGATCGTGCTGGTCGACGACGGGCTCGCCACCGGCGTGACCGCGCGGGCCGCGTTGCGGGCCGTTCGCGCCCGGGATGCGGCCCGCACGATCCTGGCCGTGCCCGTCGCGCCCCGGGCGGCGGTGGCACTGATGCAGCCGGAGGCCGACGAGGTGCTGGTGCTGGCCAGCCCGGCCGCTTTCCGTTCGGTCGGCGAGTGGTACGCGGCCTTCGGCCAGCTCAGCGACGCCGATGTGCTGGCGCTGCTGGCGCAGGCGCGGGGCCCGCGTCCTTCCACATGACGAAGTCCCGCCGCGGCGCCGGGTTTCCCGGCGGACGCGGCGGGGACCGCCCGATCACGAAAACGCTTCACGAAATCGCTGGGCCGGGAGGATGGGACCTCAGGCAGCGTTGGCGCGGCGCATCCGGCGTCGGCGCTCAGCGGCCCGCTCTTCCTCGTTGAGCCCGCCCCAGACGCCGTACTTCTCCGGCCGGGACAGCGCGTAGTTAAGGCACTCCACCCGGACCGGGCAATCGGCGCACACGGCCTTAGCCTTGCGCTCGCGGATCTCACGCTCCGGCTGGCGCTCACCGTCGGGCCCGAAGAAGAGGATAAGATCCTCCTCACGGCACGCAGCAGCATCCTGCCAGCCCCAGTTGGGCCGGGGAAGCACAGCTGACTGCCGACGCACCTGAGACATGGGACCAATCACCTCTAATTGTTTCCTAGACTTGCTTACAGGACATCTTTAGGACGTGTTCGTTTCGCTGGCTCGTGGACATGCGGGCAGCTTGTGCTGCACGCGGCCACCCGCCCGTTGATTCATGCAACGCGTACTATCGCCGTAATGTTCCCGGGGCGCGGGTCACCCCGGTACCGGGAACAAGGGCGTAACAGGCGGCACAGTCATCTGCCGGACGGCTAGCGCGAGCGCCACGGTCCTGCTCGATTTCTCATGACGCCGGCGCGGGCGAACCAGGCGCTAATCATGCCATCTGTGATCTAGTCCGCGCAGCCGGGGCCGGTAATTAACCTCATCTCGTGACCAGCAGTTTTTTCAGGCTGTACCAACTCCGGTAACGAACTGGACAAAGGCAGAGCCGCGCGCCACCATGGGCTCCATGTCAGCGTCCGACGCAGCCCCATTGCCCCGGCTCGGCGAAGTCTTCTTCGACGTGCGCGGCAGCTCCCGCAGCATGCGTCTCAGCTGGTACTCCGACACCGGTGTGGCGGTATTCAGCATCTGGCAGGGAGGCACCTGCACCGGGACTTTCCGGCTGCCCATCGAAGACCTGTCGCGCATGGTGGAGGCCCTGCAGCGCGGACCGCGCGGAGCGGCCCTGCCCGCCGGCGAGGCGCGTGATCAAGAACGCGGGCAAGAACGCGGGCAAGAACGCGGGCAAGAACGCGGGCTCGGTGCCGAACGGCAGCGCCGCGGCATCACCGCGGCCTCGACCGAGGCCATGCCCGCGGTGGCCAGCTTCTCCGACTACGCCACGGGCCAGATCGCCCCCGTGACCGGGGAATTCAGGCCAATGAGCGGTCCGGCCGAACCCGTCTACCGTGACGACCCGCTGGGCTCCGGCGGTTACCCCGCCTACCGCGCCCCGGAGCGGGACCGGGGCCGGGGCCGGGGCCAGGACAGCCAGGGCGGCTCGTTCCCGGGTTACGCGGATGACGGGCCGCCGGTGTACCGGGACGGCAGCCCGCCGCCCGGCTACGGCGACGACCCGCTCGGCTCGGGCGGTTACCCGGGTTACCGTGCCCCCGAGCGGGACCGCGCCCCGGAAACCCCGGGCCACGGCTCGCTGCGCGGTGACCCGCCCGGGCACCGCGACAGCGACCCCTACCGTGACGACCCGCTGGGCTCC
>PLRW01000028.1 GCA_003164955.1 Actinomycetota bacterium | reverse complement strand
CGTCAACCTGTACACCGACACCCGGTCGGCTCACACGCCACCGTCAGCCGCGGCACCCCCGCCGCGGCCGCCGCCGCGATCGCGTCCGCGACCGGCCCGCCCAGCTGGTGCGCCGCACACCGCGGGTTCCGCCGCCACAGCACCCGCATGTCATGATCCACCAGCGCCAGTGCCTGCTTCGCATCCCCCAGGTCGATGCCCAGCACCGCCCCGTCACGCGGCAGCAGCCCCCGCAGGTGCTCCCGGCGCGCGTTCCGCCGCCGGTCCGAACGCGAAATCCCGCTACCCTTGCTCATCAGGACGTCCTCTCTGGATGCGTTTGGGACACCAAGCCCGCACTACCGCACCAGGAGGACGTCTCCTTCACAACCGGAACTTGCAGATCAGCCGCCTCCCGGGGCCACGTCCTATTACTACGGGGGCCGCAGGCACGGACGGGCCACGGACCAAGGGTCCGTGGAGGCCGTTGTGCCGGCTTGACGTTAGCGGCTGAGCTGAGCGTCCATTTCCCTGCGTCCGCCTGATGCCCGGCCGGTTTCCCGGGGCGGGGCGGCCGGGGAAGGGCGGGTGCAGTGATGGCTGGGCTGGCGGTCCGGGAGAGCGTGACGCTTGCCGGGCGGGCGGAGCGGGCGCGGGCCGCCCGTAGGTTCGTCGGTGAGGTACTCGGCCCGGGGCACCCGTGCGGGGATGTGGCCGTCTTGCTGGTCAGCGAGGTCTTCGGTAATAGTGTCCGTCATAGCAGCTCGGGTGCTGCCGGGGAGACGGTCACGGTCGCGGTCATTGCCGGGGGCGGCATCGTCCGGGTCGAGGTCACCGATCGCGCCGGGCCGGGGACGCCGGAGCTGCGTCCTGCGGGCGGTGATGCGGAAGGCGGTCGCGGGCTTCAGCTCGTTGCGGGCCTCGCGGCGCGGTGGGGCTGGCGACGGCGCGGCGGGCGGACGGTGACCTGGTTCGAGCTCCGGGCTTAGTTGCATTAAATGCAACACGGGGTTTGGCGGCCTGGGTAGGTAGTGCCTGGTGGGGAGGATGTCCGGGGCGGTGCTGGCTGCTGGTGCCCGGGTATTTTTCCAGGTTGACTGCGCCGCCGCTGTATTACCGCAACAATGTTGCACTTGATGCAACGGAGGTGCGCGTGGCCGGAATGGCTGATGTGCTTAGTGCTGGCGGCCACGAAGAAGACTCCCTAGCCATCACAGAGCGCTACCGGATTCGCTAGTCGGCGCATCGCCATCCTGCTCAGATCGCCGAGTATTCGCTTACTTGTGCTGAGCAGATCTTGAAAACCAAAGCGCGCAGATCGTCCAGTTCGGTCCGGTGGTCGCAGGTCCCTGGCACAGTCCGGGCGATGCCGGTTGTGCCATATCGACGACTTCCTGGCCGATCTCGCGAACGCCAACAAGCCGCGCAACACCATCCGCGCCTACCGCGGCGACCTGATCGCGTTCGCAGCCCATCACGACGGCGAGGTCGCCGCGC
The DNA here is from genome assembly GCA_003164955.1 of Actinomycetota bacterium. Classification (GTDB taxonomy): domain Bacteria; phylum Actinomycetota; class Actinomycetes; order Streptosporangiales; family Streptosporangiaceae; genus Bog-532. Next base: position 5,802 of record PLRW01000028.1, on the reverse strand, counting down.
TCACCGCGGCGCCGGTCCGGGCGTTCCTCGGCAAGATCGCCGGGCAGGCCCCGTCGACCCGCAAGCGCAAGCGCGCCGCAGTCGCGTCGTTCTGCCGGTGGGCCGTCCGGCACGACCTGCTAGACGCCAGCCCGATGGACCGCATCGACCCCATCGAGGGCCCCAAGACGCTGCCCCGGCCAGCGGGCGTCGGCGACATCGCGGCTGGCTGCGGGGGTCACTTCCGGCCCCACCTGCGGACGAGCGGTGGCCCCACCCGTGATCGGCAGACGTTGGGTCGACGAGCTTTGGCCCCACCCCGAGATCCCCCTCTCGATGCCGGTTGGAGCCTTGGGGAGTGCAACCGGTGGGGCCAAGACTCACGCCCAGCCCGTGTGCCAGAAATCGACAGGGGGGGCCGAAACTGGTCCGCAGGTGGGGCCATTTCTCGGATCTGGCCCCAATTTCGTGATGCCATCTGCCGCGAGCGGCGGCCGTTCGGACGGCTTGGCCGGTTATCGGCGGGTTTGCCCTGCGATGTGATGGGACTCCTGGTAGTCCAGCGGTTGTCTAGGCCTGCCGTTCTTCCAGGAGTCCGTGGTGTCATTGTCGCAAGGCGCCGTGTGCTTGTCATGCCCGGGTGCCGTTGAGCTGGGGATTCTCCTGCCGCATCTGGCCGGGGTGATCGTCGAGGAGGTCGCCGTGGCGGCCGGCCTGCTGCTCGTGATGGCCAGGGCGCGTGCCCCCGAAGCGGCCTGCCCGAAGTGCGGGACGGTGTCGGGCCGGGTCCACAGCCGCTATTCCAGGCGGCTGGCCGACGCTGCGATCGGCGGGCGCCAGGTGGAGATCCTGCTGGCCGTCCGCCGGTTCTTCTGCCCGGCTCCCGGCTGCAGGCGCAGGACGTTCGCCGAGCAGATCGACGGGCTGACCGTCCGCTACGCGCGGAAGACCCCGCTGCTGGCTGGGGTGCTGGGGAGCATCGCGGTCGCGCTGGCGGGCCGGGCGGGATCCCGGCTTGCCGCCGGGCTGGGCGCTCCTGCGAGCCGGCAGGTCATGCTGCGGCTGGTCATGGCCGTCCCGGACCCGGAAGCGGCCTCACCGCGGGTCCTCGGGGTCGATGACTTCGCGATCAGGCGCGGCCAGCACTACGGCACGCTGCTGATTGACTGCGAGACCGGCGGGCCGCTCGACCTCCTCCAAGGCCGCGACGCCCAGCCGCTCGCGGACTGGCTAGCCGCGCACCCCGGCGTCGAGGTGATCTGCCGTGACAGGTCGGGCTCGTTCGCGGACGGCGCCCGGACCGGGGCACCGCAGGCGGTCCAGGTCGCCGACCGGTTTCATCTGTGGCAGAACCTCGCCAAGGCCGTCGAGAAGTGCGCCGCCGCCCACCGCGGCTGTCTGGCCGAGCCGGCCCCGGAAGCCGCCGGCGACCCGGTGCCGCCCGCAGGGACGGCCGGCGAGACGGCACCGGAGCCTGCCGGGAAGTTCGCCGACCGCACCAGGCGCAACCACACCCTGGTCCACGGCTTGCGGGCCGAGGGGCGCGGCCTGCGGGAGATCGCCCGGCACCTGAGCTGGGGGCTGCACACCGTCCAGCGTTACGACCGCGCCGCCACCTGGCAGGAACTCGTCGACGGCCGGTGGAAGGCACCGCGCGCCAGCAAGCTCGACCCGTTCAAGCCCTACCTGGACCAGCACGCCGGCCAGGCACACGGCAGCTTCACCCGCCTGTTCCGCGAGATCCGCGACCTCGGCTACGACGGCAGCTACTCCGTCGTCCGCAACTACCCCGGCCAGATCCGCCCCGCCAGGACGCCGCTGCCGCAGGCCCCGCCGACCGTCCGGGACGTCACGAACTGGCTGACCCGCCGCCCGGACTCCCTGACCGGGGACGAGAAACCCCGGCTCAAGGCCATCCTGGACCGCTGCCCCGAGCTGCTGACAGCATCTGACCAGGTCCGCGCATTCGCTGGCATGCTCACCGAGCTCACCGGCCAGGACCTGCCCCAGTGGATCGCCGATGCCAGCGACGCCGGGCTGCCCGGCATCTCCTCGTTCGCCAAGGGGCTGAAGCAGGACCTGGACGCCGTCACCAACGGCCTGACCATGCCCTGGAGTTCCGGCCCCGTCGAAGGCCGGGTCAACCACATCAAGATGATCAAGCGCCAGATGTTCGGCCGCGCCGGCCTGCCGCTGCTCCGCAAGCGTGTCCTGCTCACTGCCCGGAGCTGACCGCAGCGAGGACCTTAGCCGGATCCCAGCCGGAGCCGGTAAATGGCGCCGCGTGATCGGTGGCGGGGAGCTGGCACCCGCAGGCCGGTTCGTGTCCTAGCGTTGCCGTCATGAGCGCGCGCCCGTTCGAGATCGTCTGCGAGATCGAGCCTCCCGTCCGGCCTGACCTCACGCACGCCCGTCACCAGATCGGGGTGCTGACCACGGTATCCAGCACCTTCCTGATCCCGGATAATCACATCGGGCGGGCCACCGTCTCCAGCATCGCGGTCGCGCATGAGGTGCAGGCCATGGGCGGGCGCAGCATCGCCTGCATCAACTCACGCGACCGCAACCTGCTCGGCTTCCGCCGTGACCTGCTCACCGCTGCGGCCTACGGCGTGGGCGAGTTCCTCTTCGTCTACGGCGATAAGCCCAGCTCGGGCGGCCGGACCAGCGACCTGACGGTCAGCTCCATGATCGAGGAGGCACGCTCCTGCACGGCCGCCGACCCGGCCTTCGCCGGGGTCCCGGCCTGGCGGATCGGCGTCGCCGCGGCCCTGCGGCCCCTGCCCCGGTGGAAGCACGCCGCCGACTTCATCTTCAGCCAGGTCAGCTACTCGGCCGACGCCCAGCTGCGCTGGCGTGATGCCAACCCTGCCGACGTTCCCGTCTACGCCGGCGTTATGGTCCTGGCCAGTGCTGCGATGGCCCGCCGTCTGGCCGCCACCATCCCCGATATCGAGATCCCCGGCTGGCTCGCCGACAAGGTCGCAAGCGACAAGATGGCCGGCGTCGAGGCCGCCTGCCAGCAGATCGTCCGGCTCCGCGACAGCGGTGCCTTCGACGGCGTCCACCTCATTCCCGTCAACCGCTACCGGGAAGTCTCCGCACGACTGGAAACGCTCACCTGACAAGCCCCGGCCAGTTCCTTACCGCGGCACGCACCATCACCAGCCAGAAATCACAGTTACAGCCACCTGAAGGCCGTCAATGATCATGACGCCAACTACCCGCGAGCAGGCTCACGATCACGAAATTGGGGCCAGATCCCATTTCTCACCCGCGAAGCCACGCGGCAGTGCTCGGCGCGATCTGCTCCCGTCGGCCGCGCAAGGACGTGCCCATCGACGTGCTGCGGGACCGCGCGCTGTTCGAGACCGCCTACACCTGCGGCGCCCGCGCCTCGGAGGTCTGCGGGATGTACGTCGAGGACCTGGACCTGCAGCTGGACGACGAGCACGCCCGCGTCCACGGCAAGGGCGGCACCGTCCGCACCGTGCTGCTCGACGACCGCGGCCACGTCGCGCTGCTGCGGCTCTACCTCGCCCGGAGTGGGTACACGTCAGGGCCGCTGTTTCCGCGCGTCCGTCAACGGCCGCGGCGGCCTGCTGTCCTACGATGCGGCGCACAGCCGGTGGAAGAAGTACTGCGCCGCCGCTGGTGTGTCGAGATCGGCATCCACCAGCTCCGCCACGCCCACGCCACCGAGGTTCAACAGCGGCGTCTCCATCGAGGTCGTGCGCCGCTGCCTCGGCCATGCCTCCACCGAGACGACCCAGGTCTACACGCTGCTGGCCGACAGGGTCGCCGACACCGAGATCCGCGCCGCACGCCGCAGGCGCGAGATGAGACGCCGATGACCGGGACCGGCTGGCAGGCAAAGTCTGCGCCAGCGACCTCGGCGCTGGCGGGGGTTGACGTGAACGCCTGCTGATCATCGGCATCGCCGTCTTCCCCGGCGCCCTCATCCTGGCGGGCAGGCGGACGCGGCGGCCAGGCAAGCGGCCGGCCCTGTATCGCCCCGTGGCAATCCGGCCGCGTTGCCCCCGGGACTATCCGTGATACTTTGTGACTAGTTGCTCCGGACCTCGGTAGCTCAGGACGCTCGCTGACGCGAGTGCCGCCGAGACGTCTCCGGGGCTTTTTTCGTGCCGTCCGGGGGCTGGCGATCTCCCCGCCCGGCGTGACAGCCCTGCTACGCGCCCTGCGCGTCAGGCCGGCTGCCGCAGGCGCACGAGCAGGATCCGGCCAGGGCAAAAACCGCAGAAGGAGTCACCATGGCACCGCCGGACGGAACGAAGTACCGGGCCATCGTCGATACTCACCGGCACCCGGTCGGGGCCACGCTCCGGGACAAGATGGCGGAGGCGGGCCTGTTTGACCCGAAGAAGCCGCTCCCGCAGGCCAACGCTCAGGACTTCGTCGCCTACCGGGATTTTCTCGATCTGGACTACGGCGTGTCGCAGCAGCGTGAGGGCGGCGTCACCCTCAGCATTGCCAGCAACGGCGGCGAGGTGGACTGGATTTCGGGCCTGCTGAAGGTCAGCACGGTCGATGCCCTGAAGTTCCTGCGTGATGAGGACCTGGAGATCCAGGATCGCTTTCCCGGCGAGTTCGCGATGATGGCCAACGCGCACGCGCTCGAAGAGAGCTGCCGGCCGGTCGTCGAGGAGATGATCAGTAAGGGCGGCGCCAAGGCGATCGCGGTGTCCTCCAGCTACGGTGACGGCACCGACCGCGTCTTCCTCGACAGCCCCAGGGCCGAATGGCTGTGGGAGTATGCGGAAGCGAACGACATCGTGGTCCACATTCATCCGCCGATGGTGGCGCTCGGGCATGAGTCGCTGATGCAGTACCGCCTCAACGAGGCAGTAGGCCGTCCCTTCGATTCGACCGTCACCGCGGCCCGGATGATCGGGTCCGGCGTGTTCGACCGCTACCCGAAGCTCCAGGTGCTGATCGTCCACATGGGCGGCGGGCTCACGTCGGTCATCGGGCGCCTCGATTTCAACTGGCACCTCAACTACGACGGCGTCGCCAGCCCGCCGGCCGGCAAGCCTTACACGAACAAGCGGAAGCCATCGGAGTACTGCAAGACCAACATCCTGGTCGACGGCATGGGGTTCAGCGCACTTGGGCTGCGAGCCGCGGTTGAGATGTGCGGCGTGGACCGGGTCGTGTTCGGCACCGATTACGGTGCCGTGCCCTACGGCATCAAAGAGCATGTGCAGATCGTCGAAGACGTGCTCCCGAGCCAGGCTGACCGCGACCTGGTGTTCTGGAAGACCAGCAACAGGATCTTCCGCCTGGGCCTGACCGATACCGAGCCCGCCGCCAGCGCCCTCGTCACCGTTTAAGTCTTCCGCCGAAAGGCATGGCGGACGCGCGTGAGAGCGGCGCATATCCGCGCAAATTAGATCTGAGCAGAGCCGGGCGTCGCGCGAAGCCCGGCTCTGCGGAGCTCAGTCACCCGTGACGCTGCGCCATGCCGAGGGGAGTGGTGTCGTGAGCTCAACGTGGACGGGCCGCCGCTCGCGGGCAGTCCCTCTCGACCAGGACGATCCGCGCGTCATCGCGGCCCGGCAGGCCGAGCGGCGGCTGTATGGCTACTACGGGCTCGAGCCGGCCCACCACCTGGTCGCGCTGCCCCGCCTGGGGTTGCGGGTCCGCGTCACCGAGGTCGGCTCCGGGCCGCCAGTCCTGGTCGTACCGGGCAACACCGGGGACGGCTTCCCCTTCGCCCCGCTGCTCCCCCACCTGCCGGGCCGCCGGGTGATCGTCCTCAACCGCCCGGGTGGCGGCCTGAGCGAGGGCATGGACCACACGACG
>PLRW01000332.1 GCA_003164955.1 Actinomycetota bacterium | reverse complement strand
GCCTGCGCTGATAGGGCCAGTCCGGAGGACCGGGGCGCTCGGCGCTCTCAGCGGGCATTAGAGCTCGATGCGTGAGCCCATGATGACAGTGCGGTCACGGGGAAGGTGGAAATACTCGGCGGCGTCGGCGGTGATCCGTGAGGTGGTGACGAACAGGTGTTTTCGCCACCGGTTCATGCCTGGTGTCGTGCCCCGGCACAGCTCAATAGTCGACAGGAAGTAGGACAGCTTGTTGCTGTCGAGGGGGCATTTGATCCCGGCCTTGCGAATCAGCGGCAGGAGCCCGGGGACGTCCGGTTGGTCCGCGTAGCCGAAGCGGGCGGTGAGGTGGGTAATCCGGTCGTGTTGATGGCCCAGCATCTCGACAGTGAGCCGGTCGGCATCCGGGACGTGCGGTACGGGCATGGTTTCGATCGCGAGGATGATCACGTGCTCGTGCAGGATGTGGTTGTGTTCGACGTTCGCGCGCAGCGCCAGCGGAGCTGTGGCGTTGCCGCGGTTGAGGAACACAGCGGTGCCGGGCACCCGGGGCAGCCGCGGCTTGATGGCATGGATCTGGTCGATGAACCCCCCGAGCGGCCCCTCGTCAAGCTGGCGCTGGCGGGTGACCAGTTCGCGGCCCTTCTGCCAGGTGGTGAGGACCGTGAACACCGCGACGGCGATGAGCAGCGGAAGCCAGGCGCCATGGACGAACTTGGTCAGGTTGGCGGCAAAGAATAGCAGGTCAACGGTCAGGAGCGCGGCTGCGGCGGGCACGACCATCCACAGTGGCTTGCGCCAGTGCTGACGGGCGATATAGAAGAACAGCAGCGTGGTGATGGTGATCGTGCCGGTCACTGCCATGCCGAACGCGTAGGCCAGCGCGTCTGCGCTCTTGAACGTGACGACGAGCGTAAGGACCGAGACCATCAGCGCCCAGTTGATCCACGGGACGTAGATCTGGCCCATCTTCTCTTCGGAGGTGTACACGACGCGCAGCCGCGGAAGATAGCCGATCTGGGCGGCCTGCTGGGTAAGCGAGAAAGCGCCCGTGATCACCGCCTGCGACGCGATGACCGTGGCCGCGGTGGCTAGGAGAACCATCGGCAGCCGCGCCCACCCGGGTACCAGCAGGAAAAACGGGCTGGTGACAGCGCTCCGGTCACCGAGGATCAAGGCACCTTGTCCCATGTAGCTGAGGATGCAGGCGGGGAAGACCAGGATCAGCCAGATGCGCGTAATCGGCGCGCGGCCAAAGTGCCCCATGTCCGCGTACAGCGCCTCGGCTCCGGTGACGGCTAGGACCACGGCGGCCAGCGCGAAGAACGCGGTGGCGAAATGCCCGGTCAGGAAGCCAGCAGCGTAACTGGGTGACAGCGCTTTGAGGATCGCGGGGTGGGCGGCGATACCGCGGACCCCGATCACGCCGATCGCGGTGAACCAGAGGCACATGACCGGCCCGAACAGGCGTCCCATCGCGCCGGTGCCCAATCGCTGAAGGACAAACAGGATGACGATGATCACCGCCGTGATCGGGACGACCAGGCTAGCCAGTGACGGCGCGGCGACGTTGAGGCCCTCGACCGCGGAAAGAACCGAGATCGCCGGCGTGATCACGCTGTCGCCGAAGAACAGCGATGCGCCGAAGATCCCGAGCACCGCAAGCGCCACCACGGTCCGGCGCCCGCCGGGAACTCCTCGTCTGCGGATCAAGGTGATCAACGCCATGATCCCGCCTTCGCCGTCGTTGTCGGCGTGCATAACGAGCAAGACGTAGGTGACAGTGACGACGATCGTCACCGACCAGAAGATCAGCGAGACGATCCCGAAAATGCTTTCCGTGGACGCCTGGATCGGATGCGGATCATGCGGATTGAAAACCGTCTGCTCGGTGTACAGCGGGCTCGTGCCGATGTCTCCGAAAACAACCCCGAGAGCACCAACCGCAAGAGCCCACTGCGCGCTACCGTGGCGATCCATGCTCATCAGTATTCGCCTTCCCCGCTGGCAAGCAAGGAGGACGTGAGACAGCCACCGCCTGACAAAGGCGCGCCCCCCATGGCAAGAACGCCCGGGAGCAAACGCGGCTGCTTGGAACTGGCGAGCAGCAACCGAGTCTGTGTCTGAACTGGCCCGGCTGGAGCCGAGCGTGCTGGCGCCGGGCCACGGAAGACCGATGGCCGGCCCGGTGCTTGCTCCGGCTTTGAGGGCTCTGGGCGAGCAACTCAGCAACCCTGCCAGCACTGGCAGCGCGGGCTCATCCGCGGGCCACAAGCTGACGGAGTGGGTCCTCAACTTCTTCGACTACAGTCGCCGAGCCCGCTAACGGCTCCACGGTGTTCCCGCACCGTCGCGCTCTTGACAGCGAACGGCGTCAGGAGGCCTGGCGACGCCCCGGAGGTAGTCACTCCACTCAGGCGCTCTCCCCAGGCGCGGGCCCGCCCCAGTTCGCCCTCGACCAAGGCCCCGGTCAGGCCCTCGACGAGGAAGCTCGCGGGAGGCGCCGCGATGCGCGCCCCGTGGTGCGCCAGGAGCCGGCGGATGGACTTCGACGCCCGGCCAGTGAACGCCGGCAGTCCCTGGGGCCGGGTATCGAAAGCGGCGCCGGCGACCTCCAGTCGGCCGGGCGATGCGAGCCATTCGCGCACTCCCGGGCCGCTGACAGCGCCCGGTACCAGCTCAACCTCGCTCCCCGGCTTCCGCTTCCTCGCCAGTTTCCCGGCCATCTTCCGAGTACTCGGCCTGGACATCCCGTGGGTATGGGTGGGACCGCCCACCACCACGAGATCCGCGCCGTCGAGGATGTGCGCATCGGCCGAAGTGACCGGCACCACCGAGACCTCTGCGCAATCGGCCAGCCCCTCGGCTATGGCCTCCGCCACCTTCTTGGTGCTCCCGAACATCGATTCGTAGACGATGACTGCTCGCATGACAGCACCTCCTGCTCCCATGCCTCCAAGTCCAGGGTTTCCCCAACTTCGCACCCCGGGCAGGGCCGAAAGACCCCTCGGCCGCTTCTCGACCACCTTTGGTTCCTGGCCCGACGGGGCGAGGCGGCCACCGCCGGTATTGGGCAGTGCGCCGTCGTACCACGTCGACAAGCCGCCGCCTTGCGCACCGGCCGGGCTGGGTGGCCCACACTCGGCCCGGCCATCGGCCAGGTCAATCGGCGCGCTCCATTGAGCCGCTGCTCGTGGCGGGCCAGCGCGGTGGAGGGGGTCCGTGCCAGCGGTAGTGAGCTGCGTAACTCCCGCGGTCCACGTCTAAACCTTGATGCGCCCGCCCCGTGCCCGCTACGGTGTCCAGGACTAGGGCCTACGATTGCGGAGGATTGGGGCATTTTCCGCCAATGCAGCGAAAAGCCCTGTCAGCAGGCAAGTTGTACGGCACCATGGTCAAAAATCCGAGAGCGCAATCCTCTGCGCGGGGGCGGCAGGGTAGGACCAGGCAGGTCACTACGCGTATCCCGTTCTGAGAGCGCGCGCATCACACTGGAGGGGCTGCGATGGCCCAGCGCGCTCGGCCGGGCAAGAGCCCGGCCGTATGGGGCACGGTCACGGTTCTGCTTGTCGTCGCGATCTTGGGCACGCTGTTGGTCCCAATCTACGCGCGCACCCTCCCTGAGCTGGGTAATTTCCCCTTCTTTTACTGGTTCCAGCTCATCTGGGTGCCCACGACCGCCGTCCTGTGCTGGATCTGCTATCTGCTGCTGAAGACCAAGCCAGCTCCGGACGCCGGGCTGCGAAATGGCGGGGACGTGCGGAGATGAGTCACCTCAATGCGGTCTCGACCCTCATGGTCGCGGGCTCGTTCCTGATCGTCACCTTGATCGGCTTCGCCTCGGCCAGATGGCGCCCGGCCGAGGATCTGCTGCAGCTGAACGAGTGGGGTCTCGGCGGCCGTGGATTCGGCACGTTTGTCAGCTGGTTCCTGCTCGGCGGCGACATCTACACCGCCTACACCTTCATCGCCGTGCCCGCGCTGGTGTACGCCACCGGCGCGGCGGGATTCTATGCGCTGTCGTACACAATCATGGTCTTCCCGATCGTGTTCATCTTCGCGCCGCGGCTCTGGTCGGTCGCCCGCGCGCACGGCTACGTCACTCCCGGCGAGTTCGTCCGGGGCCGGAAGGGCTCACAGGGCCTCGGGCTCGCGGTGGCGGCGACCGGGATCCTGGCCACCATGCCCTATATCGCGCTGCAGCTCGTCGGCATCGAGTCGGTGCTGACCGTCATGGGGATCGGCAGTACCTCGGGCAATGTCTTCGTCAGGGACCTGCCGCTCATCATCGCGTTCGCCGTCGTGGCCGGGTACACCTACATGGCCGGGCTGCGCGCGCCGGCGCTGATCGCGTTCGTCAAGGACATCCTTATCTACGTGACGGTCATCGTCGCGATCCTCTACATCCCGAGCCGGATAGGCGGCTGGGGGCACATCTTCGGCGCCGCCTCGGCGCACCTGAAAACGGTCAACCCCGCGACCCATAAGCCGTACGGCAGCATCGTCGTGCTGCCCGCCGGGGAATGGGCCTACGCCACCCTCGCCCTCGGCTCCGCGCTGGCGCTATTCGTGTACCCGCACGCGAGCACGGGGGTGTTCGCCGCCAAGCGGCGGGACGTGATCCGGCGTAACGCGGCCATGCTGCCCGCCTACACGCTGGTCCTCGGCCTGATCGCGCTATTCGGCTACATGGCGCGGGCGGTGCCGGCCGTGAACGCCGGCGTCAAGGCGGATGGCAACAACCCCCAGCTGTCCGTGCCGCTGCTGTTCGCGCACATGTTCCCCAGCTGGTTCGCGGGCATCGGCTACTCGGCAATCGTCGTCGGCGCGCTGGTCCCCGCCGCCATCATGTCGATCGCGGCGGCGAACCTGTTCACCCGCACCATCTACAAGGAGCTCCTCAAGCCCGATGCCACCCCCGCGCAGGAGACGCGAGTGGCGCGGGTGGCCTCGCTCGTCATGAAGATCGGTGCGCTGGGCTTCGCACTGGAGCTGAACAAGACGTTCTCGATCAACCTGCAGCTGCTCGGCGGAATCTGGATCCTGCAGACCTTCCCGGCCATCGTGATCAGCCTGTACACGCGCTGGTTCCACCGCTCGGCGCTGATCTTCGGCTGGGCCGTGGGGATGGCGTACGGCACCGTCCAGGCGTACCGGACGTCCGGGGGCGGCCAGGCGCACTTTGGTGCCTCCGCGGCTCCGGTGTTCGGGCATATCACCTACATCGGGATCTCCGCCCTCATCCTCAACGTGGCCGTCGCGGCCGTACTGACCGTCATCTTCAACAGGGTCGGTGTGACGGACGGATACGACCAGACCCGGCCCGCCGACTACCGCGCCGACCCCGTGCCGGTTCCCGCGGCCGCGAACGCCACGACCCGCGTCCCTTTCAACCGTCGCAGACCCGGCCCGTCAGCCGGCCGCGCAGGCGCCCCGGCAGGAGGCAGCGCATCCAGCCCGCCATGGGAAAGGGCAGACAGCGCGGTGGCGGACAGCGCGGCAGACCGGGCAGCGGACGCCCCAGCCGCCCCGGCCGCCCCGGCCCCGGCGGCTGCGCCCGGTACCGTGCCGGGACCCCGGTCACCGGCCGCCCCGTCGGGCCACCATCGGGCTAAGCACGCCCGGTAGAACCTGAAGCGCTCCGCCCCCCCGAGGAGGGGCGGAGCGCTTGGCGTTTGCCCCATAACGCATCATGATCTGACGTGATCTGACGCCGGAACGTGCGGCCGCCGATCCGCTCCGGCGGGCAATCTTCCCAGCCGGGCGGAGAAATATACGGAACCGTTCGGGGAACCGGAAACGTCCTAGTAGAGGGTGTGGCTCGTGCCACGCCGACGACGGGCGCCGGGACAGCCATCCCGGCGGCGACGTGAGGCCAGCCGAAACTACTGAGTCACAAGGGGTGGCGGTAAACGCCGGTATTGGTGTCGAATAAGAGCGTTCATGGCCCAAGGCAACCCGTGCACCAAGACGACGCAACCTCCCCCAGAGGCCATTCCAGCCGTCACAGTACACACAGACAGGGTGTCCTCATGCGATCCCCGCACGCGCGACCGGTCACGCTGGGCCTGGCCACCGGTCTCTTTGTCATGTCCAGCGGCATGACCGGCACGGCCATGGCGGCCGCCACGCCGTCCACCTCGGCCGCACCGTCGGCGACCGGAGGGACCAGCGCATCCGCGACTGCAGCTACGCCCACGACCACACCTGCGCTCACGACTACGACCGCAGCGGCCACGACGACCCCCACGACAACGCCGACCCCCACACCGACACC
>PLRW01000206.1 GCA_003164955.1 Actinomycetota bacterium | reverse complement strand
CCTCAAAGCCTGACAAGCAAACGCCCCAAAGCCGGGCAAGCACGTCACGCATTGGTAACGCCCGCTTCACCGGGCTCAATGGAGTGGGCCCCGCGGCCGTGATGGATTTGCCGCCAGGGGCCTGTGGGGAGGATGGTAGAGAAAGGCACCGGCCTGATGATGGGACAGCCGGAGCGAAGATCCCGGGGGGGACCGTGCCCGTCAGAAAGAAGCCGCTGGCCCGCAACAGCCCGCTGGCCTACAACAGCCTGTGGCAGTTCCGGAACGACAGCTGGTCCAGCCTGGAGGAGGCGGGCACTCAGCTGGTCCTGGCCGGGAACCAGTGCCACCCGACCGACCCGCCGGCCGAAACCGTCAGCGGCCTGCTGGATGGCCTCGCGCCGATCGAGCGGTTCTGGGCGTTTCCCGGCGGGCAGCGCTTCCAGGAGATGCGGCGGCTGTTCGCGGCCGGGACGTACGACCGGTTCGCGGCGATGGTCAGCGGGATCAACCGGGCCCTGGTCACCGAAACCTACCGGGACGGCGAGTCCCTGGAGCCGCACGGCGAGGACGGCAGGTACCAGTACGCGGTCCCCGCCACGGAGCAGGCCCCGCCCGCCCGGCCCTACTTCGAGGTCCTGGTGGTGGAGGACCTGAGCGAGGCGCAGGAGCGCTCGTTGCAGGACGAACTGCGGCGCTGGCGCCGCCCGGACGACCAATTCATCTACGACATCGTGGTGGTGCCCAGCTTCGAGGACGCGGTCATGGCCGTGCGGATCAACTACCGGCTGCAGGCGTGCGTGATCCGCCGCCACATCGCGCACCGGTCCCGCCATGACGCGGCGACGCTGGCGCCGTACGTGGGCGGCTTCAGGTTTTATGACCTGATGGACCAACCGCCCGACGAGCGCGCCCAGATCCTCGCCCGGGCACTGGCCAGGGTCAGGCCGGAGCTCGACCTGTACCTGATGACCGAGATCTCCGTCGAGGACCTGGCCGGCCGGCTGAGCCACCACTTCCGGCGCGTCTTCCACGCCCAGGAAGGGACGCTGGATCTGCACCTCAGCCTCCTGGGCGGGGTGGCCGAACGGTACCGCGCGCCGTTCTTCAGCGCGCTGCGCAGTTTCAGCCGCCGGCCCACCGGGGTGTTCCACGCGCTGCCCATCTCACACGGCAAGTCGATCCTCAACTCGCACTGGATCCGGGACATGATCGACTTTTACGGCCTGGAGATTTTCCTGGCCGAGACGTCGGCGACCTCCGGCGGGCTGGACTCGCTGCTCGAGCCCACCGGGCCGCTGCGGGAGGCCCAGCATCTGGCGGCGAAGACCTTCGGCTCGCAGCACACCTTCTTCGTGACCAACGGCACCTCGACGGCCAACAAGATCGTCGTGCAGGCGCTGGTCCAGCCCGGGGACATCGTCCTGGTGGACCGGAACTGCCACCAGTCGCACCACTACGGGCTCATGCTGGGCGGGGCCATGGTCACCTACCTGGACGCCTACCGGCTCAACCCGTACTCGATGTACGGCGGCGTGCCGCTGCGGGAGATAAAGGGCAGGCTGCTGGCGCTGCGGCGGGCGGGCAAGCTGGACCGGGTCAAGATGCTGCTGCTGACCAACTGCACCTTCGACGGGATCGTCTACAACGTCGAACGGGTGATGGAGGAATGCCTGGCCATCAAGCCGGACCTGGTGTTCCTGTGGGACGAGGCCTGGTTCGCGTTCGCCCGGCTGCACCCGGTATACCGCCCGCGCACCGCCATGCGGGCCGCCCGGACGCTGCGGGAACGGCTGCGCCAGCCCGAATACCGGGCGCAGTACGAGAAGTTCGCCGCGGAACTCGCCGCGATCACGCCGGGCGACGATGAGGCGCTGCTGGACCTGCGGCTGCGGCCCGATCCGGACTGCGCCCGCATCCGCGTCTACGCCACCCAGTCCACCCACAAGACCCTGACCTCGCTGCGGCAGGGGTCGATGATCCATGTCTTCGACCAGGACTTCAGCCAGCGGACCGCGGAGACCTTCCACGAGGCGTACATGACGCACACCTCGACGTCACCGAACTACCAGATCCTCGCCTCACTCGACCTGGGACGCCGCCAGGCCGCCCTGGAGGGCTTCGAGCTGGTCCAGAAGCAGATCGAGAACGCGATGCGGCTGCGCGAGGCGGTGGACAACCACCCCCTGCTCAGCAAATACATGCACTGCCTGACGACCTCCGACCTGATCCCGGCCGAGTACCGGCCCGCCGGCTTCGAGGAGCCGATGCTCGCAGGCATGTCGAACATGATGAAGGCCTGGGGCACGGACGAGTTCGTGCTCGACCCGTCCCGGGTCACCATCTTCATCGGCGCCACCGGCATCGAAGGCGACACGTTCAAGCGCACCCAGCTGATGGACCGTTACGGCGTCCAGATCAACAAGACCTCACGCAACACGGTGCTGTTCATGACGACGATCGGCACCACCCGCAGCTCGGTCGCCTACCTGATCGAGGTCCTGGTGACCATCGCCCGCGAGCTGGGCGCGCAGCAGGCCGACATGAGCCAGGCCGAGCGCGCCGCCCACTCCCGCGCCGTCGGCCGGCTGACCGCACCCTCGGCGCCGCTGCCCGACTTCAGCGGCTTTCACCCGAGCTTCACCGACGGCAGCTCCGCCGACGGCCAAGAGTCCACCCCGGAAGGCGACGTGCGGCGCGCCTTCTACCTGGCCTACGACGACAGCAACTGCGAGTACCTGATGCCCGATGAGGTGCAGCGGCGCGCCGAGGCGGGTGAGCAGGTGGTGTCCGCGACCTTCGTCACGCCGTACCCGCCCGGCTTCCCGGTGCTCGTGCCGGGCCAGCTCTTCAGCTCGCAGATCCTGTCGTTCATGGCCAGCCTGGACACACCCGAGGTGCACGGCTTGCATCCCAAGCTCGGCTACCGCGTATACATCGACAAGGCCCTGGCTTAGTCGACAAGGCCCTGGCTTAGTCAACAAGGCCCTGGCTTAGTCGACAAGGCCCTGGCTTAAACACGGTCCCCGGCGTTCACCCGGGCCGCGCCCGCACCGCGCCGGGCTCCCGGGCAGGTCCGTTCGGCTGAATCATCCCGATTCCGGCGGGCCGGGCGGTCCGTGCGGGCCGCGACGGTGATCATGCTGCTCATCGCGGCGGTGGTGATACTCGTGCCCACCGCGCTGGTGCCGTGCCATCAAACGCCCCAGAGCCGGACATGCGAGTCACGCGTCGGTAACGCCCGCTTCACCGGATCCGCGTATGTTGTTCCGCCGCCGCTGCCGGGAGGATGGTGTGCTGAGGGCGATGGGTCCGGAGCGCGGATCAGGGAGGTGGTCACCGTGCCTGAGAGCGGGAAGACCCTGGCGTACAACAGCCTGTGGCAGGTGCGCAGCGACAACTGGTCCAGGCTGGAGGAGGCGAGCACCCAGCTGATCCTGGCCGGGGCCCAGTGCCGCCCCACCGGGACGCTGGCCACGGCGGTCAGCGGGCTGCTGGACGTCCTCGGCCCGATCGAGCGCTTCTGGGCGTTCCCCGGGGCACACACCTTCCAGGAGATGCGGCGGCTGTTCACCGCCGGGAAGCACGACCGGTTCGCGGCGATGGTGCGGACGATCAACCGGGCGCTGGTGACCGACTCCTACCGCGGCCAGCAGCCCGCGGACGACGGCGCGGAACCGGACGGGCCGGACCGCCTCTCCTTCGAGGTGCTCATCGTCGAGGACCTGAGCGAGGCGCAGGAACGGACGCTGCGCGAGGAACTGCGGCGCTGGCGCCGCCCCGGCGACCAGTTCGGCTACGACATCGTCGTGGTGCCGAGCTTCGAGGACGCGATCATGGCCGCGCGGCTCAACTTCCGGCTGCAGGCCTGTGTGGTCCGCCGCCGGTTCGCGCACCGGTCCCCGTACGACTCCTCCTCGCTGGCGCCGTTCCTCGGCAACGCCGGGGCCGATGACCTGATGGAGCGCTCGCCGGACGAACGCGCCCAGGTGCTGGCCCGGGCGCTGGCCAGGATCCGGCCGGAGCTCGACCTGTACCTGATGACCGAGATCTCCGTCGAGGACCTGGCCGGCCGGCTGAGCCACCACTTCCGGCGCGTCTTCCACGCCCGCGAGGGTTCCCTGGAGCTGCACCTGAGCATCCTGGACGGGGTGGCCGAACGGTACCGCGCGCCGTTCTTCAGCGCGCTGCGCAGCTACAGCCACCGGCCCACCGGGGTGTTCCACGCGCTGCCCATCTCACACGCCAAGTCGATCCTCAACTCGCACTGGATCCGGGACATGATCGACTTCTACGGCCTGGACATCTTCCTGGCCGAGACGTCGGCGACCTGCGGCGGGCTGGACTCGCTGCTGGAGCCCACCGGGCCGCTGCGGGAGGCGCAGGAACTGGCGGCCCGGACGTTCGGCTCGCGGCGGACCTACTTCGTGACCAACGGCACCTCGACGGCCAACAAGATCGTCGTGCAGGCGCTGGCCCAGCCCGGGGACATCGTGCTGGTCGACCGCAACTGCCACCAGTCGCACCATTACGGACTGACGCTGGCCGGCGCCATGGTGTCCTACCTCGACGCGTACCCGCTGCACCCGTACGCGATGTACGGCGCGGTGCCGCTGCGGGAGATCAAGCGCAGGCTGCTGGCGCTGCGGCGAGCGGGCAAGCTGGACCGGGTCAAGATGCTGCTGCTGACCAACTGCACCTTCGACGGGATCGTCTACGACGTCGAACGGGTGATGGAGGAATGCCTGGCCATCAAGCCGGACCTGGTGTTCCTGTGGGACGAGGCCTGGTTCGCGTTCGCCCGGCTGCATCCGGTATACCGCCCGCGCACGGCCATGCGGGCCGCCCGGACGCTGCGGGAACGGCTGCGCCTGCCCGAATACCGGGCACGCTACGAGGCCTTCGACGCCGACCGGGCGACGATACCGCCGGGCGATGACGAGGCACTGCTGGACCGCCGGCTGCTGCCCGATCCGGACTGCGCCCGGGTCCGCGTCTACGCCACCCAGTCCACCCACAAGACCCTGACCTCGCTGCGGCAGGGGTCGATGATCCATGTCTTCGACCAGGACTTCAGCCAGCGGGTCGAGGAGACGTTTCACGAGGCGTACATGACGCACACCTCGACGTCACCGAACTACCAGATCCTCGCCTCACTCGACCTGGGACGCCGCCAGGCCGCCCTGGAGGGCTTCGAGCTGGTCCAGAAGCAGATCGAGAACGCGATGCGGCTGCGCGACGCGGTGGACAATCATCCGCTGCTCAGCAGGTACATGCGCTGCCTGACGACCGCCGAGCTGATCCCGGCGGAGTACCGGCTCAGCGGCCTGGATACGCCGCTGCGCTCCGGCCTGCCGAGCATGGTGCAGGCGTGGGCCCAGGACGAGTTCGTGCTGGACCCGTCGCGGATCACCGTCTTCATCGGGGCCACCGGCATCGAGGGCGACACGTTCAAACGGAAGCAGCTGATGGACCGCTACGGCGTCCAGATCAACAAGACCTCACGCAACACGGTGCTGTTCATGACGACGATCGGCACCACCCGCAGCTCGGTCGCGTACCTGATCGAGGTGCTGGTCGCGATCGCCCGCGAGCTGGAAACCCAGCTGGCCGACATGAGCCAGGCGGAACGGGCCGCGCACGAGCGGGCCGTGAGCCGGCTGACCTCCCCGTCGGCGCCGCTGCCGGACTTCAGCGGATTCCACCCCAGCTTCCGTGACGCGGACGGCAGTCCCCAGGGCGACGTGCGGCGGGCCTTCTACCTGGCCTACGACGACAGCTGCTGCGAATACCTGATGCCCGGGGAGGTGGAGTGCCGGGTCGGCAACGGCGATCTGGTCGTGTCGGCCACCTACGTCACGCCCTACCCGCCGGGATTCCCGGTGCTGGTGCCGGGGCAGGTGTTCAGCCCGGAGATCCTCGCCTTCATGGGCAGCCTGGGCACGCCCGAGGTGCACGGCTTCCGGCCGGAGCTCGGGTACCGCGTCTACACCGACAAGGCGCTGGCGATCGCGGCCAGCCCGCGCCGCCGGTAAGTGCTGCGGAAAACCGGCGCCGATCAAGGAAGGCGCGGGGGGTTAGACGTGGAGGCGGGTGCCGGGGTGGGCCGGATCGATGAGGTCGGCGTACTCGGTGTGCTCTTCGATGAAGTCGGCGACGAACGTGCAGTAGACGGTGATGGGGCGGCCCTTGGCCCGTAGGTCGTCCAGCGCGCCGCGGGTCAGCGAGGTGCCGACCCCCTCTTCCCGGCGGGACGGCTCGACCCAGGTGTGGGTGAGGACGGTCCGCGGCCCCTCCAGCTCGTAGACGAGGCTGGCAACGACCTGGTCCCCGTCCCAGGCTTCGTAGGTGCGGTTTTCTGGGTTGTCCCGTACTTCGATCGGTGCGGTAGCCATGGGCACGACGCTACCCGGAACGGCCCGCGGCTGAAGCGCGCCGAGGCCGGCAGCGGCCCGCGCGGCTTGGGCGGCGGCGCGCCGCCTAGGCTGGCGGCATGACTGCGCCCGCTGACGTCACCAGCTCTGGTGCGGGCCCGGGCACCACGAGCGTGCTGCTGGTGGAGGACGACCCGGGTGTTGCCGCTCAGCTGGTCCGCGCCCTGACCCGGGGCGGCTACCTGGTCGATCACGTCTCGACCGGCGGGGACGCGCTGCGGCGCCGGGAGCATCCGGACGTGGTGCTGCTCGACCTCGGCCTGCCCGACACCGACGGTGTGCAGGTCTGCCGTCAGCTGCGGCAGCGATCGGACGTGGCGATCATCGTGGTGACCGCGTTCGGGGAGGAGTCCGACCGCGTGACCGCGCTGGACGCCGGCGCGGACGACTACCTGGTCAAGCCGTTCGGCGTCAGCGAGCTACTGGCCCGGATCCGGGCCGTGCTCCGCCGGGTCAAGCCCGAGGGGGACGTCGTCCGGCACGGGCCGCTGAGCATGGACTTCCGGACGCGCAAGGTAACGGTGGGCGGCGCGGAGATCCCGCTGACGCCGAAGGAATTCGACATCCTCGAATGCCTGGCCACCGACCCGGGGCGGGTCCAGACCCGCCAGGACATCGTGGAAACGGCCTGGGACGCCAACTGGTACGGGCCGACCAAGGTCCTGGACGTCCATATCGCGGCGCTGCGCCGCAAACTGGGCGTACCCGGCCTGATCGAGACCGTGTACGGGCGCGGATTCCGGCTCGGCGACGTCTGATGGCGCGCCGGATTGCCTTCGCGGTCCTGGCGCTGATCACCGGGCTGCTGGCCGTGGTGGCGGTCCCGCTGGGCCTGCTCACGGCGGCGCAGGACCGCAGGGATTTCCGGGTCGAAGCGGGCGCGGACGCCTCGGCGCTCGCCAACGTCGCCGAGGAGCGCATCGATGACGGCCACGGAACCGCGCTGAACCGTTCGGTGGCGTCCCTGGAGAGCCAGGGCGACCGGGTGGCCGTCTACGACGCGGCGGGCCGATGGGTGGCGGGAACCCGCACCCGCCCGGCCGCGGCGGCCCGTATCACGGTCCAGCCGCCCGTCTCCGCACCGCACAGCTACTGGGCGCGCGACTGGATCGTGGCCACGACGCCCGTCGTGCCCGATTCGGGTACCGGCTCCATCGGCACGGTCGAGCTGTCCCGCTCCACCGAGCCACTGGACCACCGCGTGCTGATCTTGTGGGGGCTGATCGGCGGGGTATCGGCGGCGGGCCTGGTCGCCGCGGGCATCGTGGCCATCGGCCTGGCCCGCTGGCTCAGCCGGCCCATCACCACGCTGGCCAGCGCGGCCCGGGAGCTGGGCGACGGCGCCCTGGACACCAGGGTCCGGGTGGGCGCGGGGCCGCCGGAGGCCCGCCGCCTGTCGATGGCGTTCAACATGATGGCGGCGCGCATCGAGTCGCTGGTGCAGGGTCACCAGACGCTGATGGCCGACGTATCCCACCAGGTGCGCACGCCACTGGCCGCGCTCCGGCTGCGGCTGGACCTGCTGAGCCAGGACGCCGACGAGGTGACGGCGGCCGAATTGGCCGGCGCGCAGGAGGAGATCGCCCGGCTGGCGAGGCTGACGAACGGGCTGCTGGCCGTGGCCCGGGCCGAGAACACCACCGCGCCACCGGCCCGGGTCGACGTGGCGGCGGTCGCCCGGGACCGGGTCGCCGCGTGGCGGCCCGCGGCCGAGGAACGCGGCGTCGCGCTCACCGTGACCGCGCCGCGGCCGGCCGGCGCCGAGCTGGGCGCCGGCCATCTCGAGCAGATTCTGGACAATCTCCTGGCCAACGCGCTCGACGTCACACCGCAGGGGCGCTCGATCACTGTCGAGGTGGACGAAACCGAGCACGCGGTGGAAGTGGTGGTCGCTGACGAGGGCCCGGGAATGAGCGAGGCGGAGCGGGCCCGGGCCTTCGACCGCTTCTGGCAGGGGCCGGGTCACAAGGGGGGGAGCAGCGGATTGGGATTGGCCATTGTTCGTCAACTGGCGCGGCGCAACGGGGCTGAGGTGGAGTTGGCGGCGGATGGCGAAAGCGGGGGACTGCGGGCCGAGGTGCACCTCACCCGCTGAGCCCCGGCAGCCGGGCGCTACGGTAACGAAGCCATGACGCACACTCGACGCCCCATAGGGGAGCCATGCCCGCAGTAGCTCCCATCCCGGCCGGCGCGGGCCCCTTGGCTCTGGTCGGCGGAGGCGAATGGAGCGCCGGCTGCGAGTTCGACGCCGAGCTCCTGGCGGCCAGCGGCCAGCGGGAAGTGCTGGTACTACCCACCGCAGCGGCCTATGAGCATCCGCAGCGGGAAGTGGACGCGGCCTCGGCGTGGTTCGCCTCGTTGGGGGCGACGGTCCGCGGCCTCATGGTGGTGGCCCGGCCCGACGCGGAGGACGAGGCCAACGCCCGAGCCGTGCGGGATGCGGCGTTCATCTATTTGGGCAGCGGCTCGCCGCTCCACCTGCGGTCGGTGCTCAAAGACTCCGCGGTGTGGTCGGCGCTGGTCGCCGCCTGGCACGCCGGAGCGGTGCTGGCCGGGTCGTCCGCGGGGGCCATGGTGCTCGGCGACTCGATGGTTGATCCCCGGGGCGGGGCGCTGACCCTGGGACTGGGCCTGGTGGGACCGCTGGCCATCCTGCCCCATGCCGAGGGCTGGTCGGCCGAGAAGCAGCAGCGCACGGTGAGCCTGGCCACCGGCCACCTACGCATCGCGGCGGTCGACGAGCGCACCGCGTTGTGGAGGGAGCCGGCGGGCACCTGGAAGGTGGCCGGGGTCGGGAGCGTGACGGTGTTCGTCGACGGAAAGCCTGCTGCGCTGACCGCGCTCCAGGCCTGACCGGGTTCCAGGCCTGACCGCGCTCCAGGCCTGACTCAGTCGGCCTCGGTGATGGTCACCGACTCGATGGTCACTTTTTCTTTCGGTTTGCCCGAGCCGGTCCCGAGGGCATCGATGCTGG
>PLRW01000081.1 GCA_003164955.1 Actinomycetota bacterium | reverse complement strand
GATCCCTCCTACGTGGAGCCCGCGCCCGAGACCGCCCACGAGGAACCCTCCCCGCAGGAGTTCTCCCACGAAGGGCCCGCTTACGGTGCCGTCCGGTATTCGGCCTGGGACGACTCCGGTGACGAGGCCGACTGGGACGAGTCCCACCAGACGCTGGTCTGGGGCGCCGCTCACCAGCAGGCGAAGGCCAGCCGCCTCCAGGAGCAAACTCAGCCCAGCCAGGCGGAGGGCGCTCCTGCTGCGGGCGCTCTTACTGAGGGTGCCCCTGCGGCGGGCGCTCTGACCGAGGGCGGCCTGGCCGAGGGTGCCCCTGCGGCGGGCGCTCTGGCCGAGGGCGCTCCTGCGGCGGCCGCTCTGGCCGAGGGCGCTCCTGCGGCGGGCGCTCTGGCCGAGGGCGCTCCTGCGGCGGGCGCTCTGGCCGAGGGCGGCCTGGCTGAGGGTGCTCCTTTTGCGGGCGGCCTGGCCGAGGGCGCTCCTGCGGCGGGCGCCCCTACCGAGGGCGCTCCTGCGGCGGGCGCTCTGATCGAGGGCGGCCTGGCGGAGGGTGCTCCTGTTGCGGGCGGTCTGGCGGAGGGCACCGGCAGCCAGGTCCCTCGCGGCGAGGACACGACCGGCCCGGCGCCCGTCGCCCACTGGGCGGAAGTCAGCGCCCACGCCCACCACGACGAGGCGTGGCGTCTGGCGCAGGCGGAGCGAGACCGTGAGTGACGGCGCGGCGCCCGGCCCGGATGGGCGACCGCGCTGTCCATGGGGCCTCAGTGCTCCCGAGTACGTCGCCTATCACGACGACGAATGGGGCCGCCCGCTGCACGGCGATCAGGCGATCTTCGAGCGGCTCTGCCTGGAGGCGTTCCAGTCCGGGTTGTCCTGGCTGACGATTCTCCGCAAGCGCGAGAACTTCCGCGCCGCCTTCGCCCGGTTCGACCTGGCCGCCGTGGCCGGCTTCGGCGACGAGGACGTATCGCGGCTGCTGGCGGACGCCGGCATCATCAGGAACCGCGCGAAGATCAACGCCGCCATCGTGAACGCCCGCGCCGCCCTCGAGGTGCCGGGCGGCCTGAGCGAACTGGTCTGGAAGTACGCCGGGGAAGCGGCCCCCGCCCCGCGGACGACGGCGGATATCCCGGCCCAGACGCCCGCGTCGAAGGCGCTGTCCGCTGAGCTCCGCCGGAACGGCTTCACGTTCACTGGTCCCGTGACGGCGTATGCGACCATGCAGGCGTGCGGCATCGTTAACGACCACTTGGCCGACTGCTTCTGCCGCACGGCGTAAAGCCCGCGCGTGCCTGGTCACACAAATTTCTGCGCAGGGCTACCGGGACGCTGACGCGTCGCCGGGCGCGGTCGGCAGTGCCGCATATGATGCCGAACGGCACGCTAAACGCGCTTACGACCGGAAGATTGCCCCCTGGCCTGCGCCGGACTGTGAGGACCTTTTTGTGATCGTTACCGTCACGCTCAACGCCGCGCTGGACGTCAGCTATGAGGCGGCCGGCCTGTCGTGGCAGTCGACGCGTGATGTCTCCCGGGTCCGGCACCGGGCCGGCGGCCGGGGCGTGGCGGTGGCCCGGGTGCTGCACACGTTCGGCCATGAGGTGCTGGCGGCCGGACTGGCCGGCGGTGCGACCGGGGAGCTGCTCAGAGAGGACCTCGGCCGGTCCGGTATCCCGGTCGCGTTCACCGAGATCGGCCGCGAGTCGCGCCGGGTCCTGGAGGTAACGGACACCGCCTCCGCGCGCACGATGCGGCTCCGCGAGCCCGGGCCGTATGTGACGACCGAGGAGCTTGGCCGGTTCGCGGCCGACTACCGGCGGCTGCTCGCCGACGCGACGGCGGTCGTGCTGTGCGGGACGCTGCCCGCGGGACTGCCGCCGGAGATCTACGGGTCGCTGGCCACCTGGGCGGCCGAGGGTGGTGTCCCCGTGATCCTCAGCGCCGGCGGCAGCGCCCTCCGCTACGCCGCGTCGCGCCGCCCGGACCTGGTGGTGCCCGACGCCGGGGAGGACGGGGTGCTGGATAGCCCGGACGCCGCGCTCGCCAGTGCTGACGCGCTGCTGCGGCTGGGGGCGGCGGCGGTGGCGATCCCCTCGGGCCGGCACGTTGCCGTCGTCACGAAGGCCGGGCGGTGGAGCGCCTCGGGTGCCCCCGGCAGTGCGGCACCCGAATCGCTGGGCGCGTTCGTCGCGGGCCTCGTGCCCGGTCTCCTGCTCGGCTGGTCGTGGCCCGATCTGCTCCGGCACGCGGTCGCCGTGGCTGCGGCCGCGACCCCCTCGGGGGACGTCAACCTCGCGGTGTACGAGCGCCTGGTCGACGGCGTGACGGTGGAGGCCGCCGGCTGACGGCCGGGTCAGGGGGTCAGGGGGTCAGGGCCACGGTCGCCCCGGTCTCGCTCAGCAGCCGGTGATGGCCGGCCGTGCCGCCGAACCGCGCGAGGTCGCCTCGCACCCGCGCGCAGGGCCCCTCCGGCCCGGCGAGTGTCGTCCCGTCGGCATCCACCGCGACGATCTCGCCGCCGGTGCGCAGCAGCACGGGGCCGTTCCGGTGCGCGGAGATCGCGACGCGGCCGGCCGCGATGCTCGCCACGATGCCGGCCGGTTCATCGGTGGCGGATTCCACCCAGGTGGTGGGGGTTCCCGGTGGCGCGTCCGACCCGGTCCGGTGCCAGTCGCTGCCGCCGACCGGGATGGCGGACGGATCCCACGCCTGCCACCAGGACAGCGGCGTCGTCCAGCTCAGGTCGAGCCAGCTCCAGTGCCACACCTCGACCAGCGGGGGGCGCTCCGGCATCGCATGCATCCAGCTCACCGGGCCCGCGATCGGGTGGTTGACGGACAGCAGGCCGCCGCGATCCCGGGTGACCTTCAGCCACTCGGGTGCCGGCCGGCGGAAGTCCACCCAGCCGATGTCCCCCAGCGCGTTGGCGTGTCCCTCGCTCGTGGTCACCTCCTGGCCGGGGATCAGGGTGACGCCGTAACGCCGGGCCGCCCGGGGAAGCTCCCGGTGGTGGCTGATCGTGTTGTGATCGGTGACGGCGATGAAGTCCAGCCCGCTTTCCGCCGCGAAACGAGCCAGCTCGTCCACGGTGAGCGCGCCATCGGAATGCACCGTGTGCGTGTGCAGGTCCCCGGCCAGCCAGCGGCGGCCGTCCCCGGCCGGGAGACTCCGGCGCGGCGGACGTTCTGCCGCGCCGAGCGCCGGGGGCGCCGGGGGAGGGGCCGGCTCCAGCGGCCCGGGCCGCGCGCCCGTGGTCTCGATGACCTCCGCCGTCAGCTCGAAGCCGACGCCGCCGGGTGGAAGGCGGTAGAGGCCGATGATCACCTGCCACAACCCGGGTTCCGGCTCACCCGGAAGGTACCCGGGCGTGGCCTCGCCGGCGGCGATGACGTAGCCGTCCCGCGACCCTCCGGACCAGCCGCGGAAGCCGCCCGGCCCGAGGCAGCCGAGGTCCAGGACCCCGGCCTTCCGGTCGTAACTGAGCTGCACCCGGATGGCCCGCGCGCCCGGTGTGACGTCGACGGGAAGGTAATGCCACGGCGAGGTGAACTGATCCTCGAGGGTCCATCGCCCCGCGTGCCGCGTGGTGTGCGCCATAGGCCCATCTGACCAGATCGCGTCCGCCTCGGGGCATCCGGGCCCCGCCGCGGCGACGTCCAATCCTCCGTCGCCCCGGATTCGGAGTCCCATGAGACGCAGGCACCCCACCGATGCCCTACCCGGGGGAGAGTTCCGGCATGTGTGACGACCTTTCCGCACATGCTGCGGAAAAATCGTCACACATCCGCTGGCATGTGCAGCGACGACCCGATGCCCGCGCCGGGGACGCCGCGCCGGGGACGCCGCGCCGGGGACGCCGCGCCAGCTGAACCGCGCGATTGTCGGCTACCAGCGCGGCCGGGTGTCCGTCCACTCGGCCATCGTCATGGTCGAGTGGATGCCCTATCACCCCGGAGACCAGCTCACCCCGGAGACCAGCTCACTCCCTGATTCCCGTGCCGGGCACGGGGCAGGCGGGGGCCAGGCATCGGCGGATCGGACGGCTCCGCGAGGGCCCAGTCGGCGCCGTCCAGGCGGACGGTGCGGCGGCCGCCGGGGGCGGGCCAGACGCCAGCGTTCCGGTCCCCCCGGCGGGTGAGCCGGGCGCTGACGAACTCCCCGGGGCCGGGCCGCGGCAGCCCGAGCGCGGCCGCCAGGGTCTGGTCGCCGGCGTAGTCCCCGAAGATCACGATGCCCTCGTCGCGCAACTGGTCCCGGGCGCCGCCGCCGGCGCGCACCCGTTTCATGTAGTCGTCCTGCTGGGCGACGGTGGCGACCACGGTGCGGCTCACCCGCTTGCCCTGGGCCCGGCGGAAGAGCTCATTGACCCGCTGCTGGCCCGAGCGCGGGGCGAATACCGCGGCCACGTCCCGTTCGGCCATCCGGACCAGCGCATTTTCCTGCAGCGGAGAGCGGGAGAACAGCCAGTGGACGGCGCTGCGGCCGCGCTCACTGAGGTTCCGTTTGAGGTCGCGGTTGCTCGCGTCGTGCAGTGCGCCGGCGTCCGCCCGCAGCAGGCCAGCCGACCAGGTGCCCTCGGCGTCACTGGCCTGGACGAGCAGGACGAGATGGCCGACGGCCTCCGGCGGGATCATCCAGCGGCCCATCCGGTGGGAGAACTTGCAGTCCACGTCGGTGCCCGCGATCGAGTAGTCCAGCGCGCCGCCATCGGCGAGTGCCAGCCGCCGCTGGATCCCGATCTCCACCAGCGTCCCGGCGTGCGTCTTCTCGGTCTTGCAGAGCTGGTCCCAGCGGTAACGCCCGGTGTGCTGGCCGTCCAGCAGCATGTCGAGGGCGCTGCGCACGGCGGCCCCGATCCGCGAGCCGTCCGGGTCGGTGGCGAGCAGTTCGGCCGCGACGAGCCCGAGTTCGGTGTCCGTGTCCGGGGCGGTGGGCCCGGCGACGGTGATCAGGCCGGGCGCGGCGTGCTGGGCACCGGCCAGGCCGGCCATCCCGGGCAGGGGCCGCTGCCCGTCCGCCGGGTCCGGGTCGGGCGTCAGGCCGGGCAGCGCGGCCTGCCCTCGCGGCGGCGGAACAGCGCCCGGTGTCACGGGCGTGACTGTAGCCGAGGTGCCCGGGCCCGCGCATCCGCCGTCAGGGCCCGACCACCTCCGGTGCGCCTGCGGCCGGGGCCACCCGGTCCGGCCGGGCGATCGTCATCGTCAGCGTGGCCGCCGCGGAGCAGAGCGCGTCGATGAGCCGGATCGTGGCGGGGGAGTCGGGTGGCTCGCCATACTGCAGGGCGAACACGTGCCGCCGCGCACCGGGCAGTTCGGCGGTGCGGATCGCCGGGTGCCGGGCCGCCCGCAGCGCCAGGTCGGGCAGCGTGGCCACCCCGAGCCCGGACGCGACGAGCGCCTGCACCGCCACGTAGTCGTCCGTGGTGAAGGCGATCTTCGGGCTGAAGCCGGCCAGTGAGCACTGCGTGATGAGGTGCACGCGGCACCGGTCGCAGCCCGCGATCCACCGGCGACCGGCGTACCGGGCCAGGTCGGCGACCTCCTGGCCAGCGGCCGGACCCCCGGCCGGGCCGTCGGCCGGGCCCACGGCGTGGTCACCCTCCGCCGAGGAGCGCGCGCGGGTCACGAGGTGAACGGGCTCGTCCAGTACGAGCCGTCCCCGCATCCCGCTGCCTTCGGGCGCTTCTGGGCCCCCGGGGACGGCCCCTTGCACGTGCCGGAAGACGAGAGCGACGTCGATGTAGCCGGCCCGCAGCATGCGCAGGGCCTCGGGCGGTTCCGCTTCGGTCAGCCGGACGTCCATCCCCGGGTACTCCGTCCGGAGCATCGCGGCCGCGGCCGGGACAATGGTACCGAGCGCCGAGGGGAACGCCGCGAGCCGGACGCGTCCCGCGCTCAGTCCCGCGTGCGCGGCCAGTTCGTTTTCCGCGGCGTCCAGGCGGCCCAGGATCTCGGCCGCCCGGTCGGCGAGCAGGCGCCCGGCTTCGGTGAGCCGGATGCCCCGCCCGGCTCGCTGGATCAGCCGGACGCCGGTCTCGGCTTCGAGGCGCGCCAGGTGGTGGCTCACCGACGGCTGCGCGTAGTTCAGTTCCCGGGCGGCGGCGGTCACGGATCCGTGCCTGGCCACCGCCACCAGGACGCGCAGCCTGGTGACGTCGAGCATGTTAACGACTATAGATGAGACGAATTTGTTCGTCATGAGATCCATATCAGGCCTATCCGGCCCCGTTACCCCAGGCCCATGCCGCGCCCGGGCCCGCGCCCCCCCGGCCCCGCGCCCCGGGCCACCGAGCGCCGCCCAGCCTGAGCCCGCCCTCCCCATAAAAGGATGGGGCTACGCCGAGGAGTCGGGGGCCCGCGCCGTCCCGGCCGCCGTTGCCCGCCGCTCAACGCGTCCGCTCCCCCGCCGGAAGGCCCGGCCAGGGGAGCGGACAGGGGGAGCGGACAAGCCGGAGCGTCAGTGGCCGGTCACGAGAGGCTCGCTCACCGGCACCACCGGAGCGTCGTCCGCCGGTTCTGGCGCCGGCGCCGGCAGGATGCGGGCCAGTGGCCGCGGCAGCCACCAGTTGGCCCGGCCGAGCAGTTCCATCACCGCGGGCACCAGCACGAGCCGCACGATCGTGGCGTCGACCAGCACGGCGACGGCCAGGCCGAGGCCGATCTGCTTGACCGAGACGTCCGCCCCGAGCACGAAGGAGAGGAACACGACCACCATGATCGTGGCGGCGGCGGTGATGACCCGCGCGGTCCGGGCCAGCCCCCGCGCCACGGCGGCGGTGTTGTCCCCGGTCCGGTCGTATTCCTCGCGGATCCGCGACAGCAGGAACACCTCATAGTCCATCGACAGGCCGAACAGGATCACGAACAGGAACATCGGCACCCAGGTCGTGACCGGCACCTTCTCGGGGAATCCGAACAGCTGGTGGCCCCAGCCCCACTGGCTGACGGCCACCAGCACGCCGTAGGCGGCGGTAATGGACAGCAGGTTCATCACGGCCGCCTTCACCGCGATGACCACCGACCGGAACACCACCGTGAGCAGCAGCATCGACAGCACGATGACGACCGCGATCAGCCACGGCAGCCGCTGGCCGACCATGTTGGCGAAGGCGACGTTGCCCACGTTGGGGCCGGTGAGGTAGGCATGCAGGCCGGTGCCAGCGGTGGCGCGCGGCAGGACGGTGTTGTTGATCCGGTTGACAAGGGTGTCGGTGGCCGGGTCCTGCTCCCCCGTGGCGGGGTAGGCGACGAGCATGACCGCCTTCCCGTCCGGGCTGGTGATCGGCGGGGTGACCCGCGCGATCCCGGGTGTGCCGCCGATCGAGCGGGCCAGCCGGGCGGTGGCGGTGCTGTTAACTGCGGTGTCCCCGCTGCCGGGCAGCGTGGCCGCGACGATCAGCGGCGCGTCGAACCCGGGGCCGAAGCCATCCGCCATCGTCAGGTAGCTGGCCCGGCCCATGGTCCCGGACGCCTGTGCGGACTCGTCGGGGAAGCTCAGCTTCATGCTGAGCACCGGAACGGCGAGGATGAGGATGGTGACGGTGGCCAGCACGGCGGATACGACCGGATGCCGGCTGATGACCGCGGCCCAGCGTTCCGCCCACGGTGACGATGATTCTGCCGAACGGACATCGGTGGCCCCACTGGCGGCCCCGCGACTCTTCCGCCCCGGGAGCCGGATCCGGGACGGCCTGGCCAGGCGTGTCCCGGTGAAGCCGAGCAGCGCCGGCAGCAGGGTCAGCGAGCCGAGGACGGTCATCGCGACGGTCGCCGCGGCGGCCACCGCGACCCCGTTCATCAGCGATTCGCGCAGCACCAGCAGGCCCATCATGCCGATCACGACGGTGGTGCCGGCCACCAGAACCGAACGCCCCGCGGTGCGCATCGCCTGTACGGTGGCGTCTTCCGCTGTGCTAGCCCGGGGTGACGACCCCCCGGAACCCCCCGCATGCGCTCCGCGCCCGCGCGGTGGTACATCGCCGACACACCGGCCGCTCACCGGGCCGGAGGCCCGGGTCGCTGGGCCGGTAACGAGCGTCTCGCCGTAACTGTGCTGGCCTGGGGGCATCTCCCGCAGGGCTTCACGGAAACGCGTCACTATGAATAGCGCATAGTCGACGCCGACGCCTAGGCCGATCATGGACGCGACGATCGGGGAGAACGACGGGGCGGGGAAGATGTGGCCGAGCAGTGCGATCAGCGCCAGGCCACATCCGATGCCGAAGACCGCGGTCACGATCGGCAGGCCCATGGCCAGCAGCGACCCGAACGCGATGAGCAGGACGATCGCGGCGGCCCCGATGCCGATCCCGTCCGAGGAGCCGCCGTAGGGCGTCTCCGCCTGGTCCACCACGTCGCCGCCCAGGCTGAACGTCACGCCGTGCCCCGAGGCCGCGCGCGCGTCGTTCATCAGGGCGCTGGCCTCGCTGCTGGGGATGCCGGTCTGCGTGACGCTGAACTGCACCGAGGCGAATGCGATGTGGCCGTTCCGGGAGATCTGGCCCGGCGTGGTGTACGGGTCGGACACCGCCGTCACGTGCGCGGTGCGGCGGAAAGGCCCGAGTGCCCCGGTGACCCGGGTCTTGACGCCGGCCGACGTGATGGGCTCCGTGGACCGGATCGCCAGGGTCAGCGTGTCCCCGGACTGGCGCGGGAAGTGCTGATTGAGGACCGTCTGGCCGGTGTCGTTACCGGCCAGGTTGTTGTTGGCGGCCGCACCGAACTGCATCCACAGCGTGATCAGGCAGGCCGTGCCGACGATCCACGCGGCGAGGGTGAGCCAGCGATGCCGGTAGCAGGCGCGCCCGGTACGGCCGAGCATTCCGGGGCGGGGAGGGCTGGGTGGGTGCCGCATCTGACGTCTCCTAGGGCGGCCGGACAAGGTCACTACCGATACTCCCGATCCCGGCGCGCACTGTCGTCCGGCACCGGGAGGCAGCCGGCGCGGCGGTCCACGCCCCTCGGTGTACTCCGCCGGGAGTAGCGTTCGCATTTGTGGCGGATGAGGCACCCAACTCACGCAAGCTCGGGTACTGGGAGACGACGCTGGCCAGGACCGCGGACGGTCCCGCGGACGTGGCCGGATCGAATGTGCTGCGCGAGGATCTCCCGCTGCCGGTGTGCGTCCTGCGCGCGACGGCCCTGGAGCGCAACCTGGCCCGGTTCCAGCGCTTCAGCGAAGACGCGGGCGTGCTGCTCTGCCCGCACGCCAAGACGACGATGAGCCCGGCCCTGTTCGGCCGCCAGCTGGCCGCCGGGGCCTGGGGGCTGACCTTCGCGACCGGTCCTCAGGTGCGGGTGGCGCGTGCGCATGGCGTGCGGCGCATCTTCTACGCCAACCAGCTCACCGGCGCCGCGGATATCCGTTATGTGTGCGACGAACTGCGCCGCGATCCCGGCTTCGAGTTCTACTGCCTGGTCGACTCGGTGGCGGGTGTCCGGCTGCTAGCCGACCGGGTCGCGGCGGCCCGGCCGGGGCGCCGCGTCAACGTGCTGGTCGAGGGCGGCCTGGCGGGCGGCCGGTGCGGCGTCCGGGACCTGCCGGCGGCCGTGGGTGTGGCCGAGGCGGTCCGCGCCGCGGGCGCGCACCTGGCGCTGGTGGGTGTCGAGGGCTTCGAAGGGCTGGCGCGGCCCCGGGGCGACGGCCACCGCGAGCCGGTGGTCCGCGAGTTCCTCCGGTTCCTGACCGGCATCGCCGCGGCGCTGGACGAGCGGGACCTGTTCGACACCGGCGAGGTCCTGCTGACCGCGGGCGGCAGCAGCTTCTTCGACCTGGTCGTGGAGGAACTGACCGCGGCGCGGCTGCGGCGCCCGGCCCGGGTCGTGCTGCGCAGCGGCTGCTACCTGTCCGAGGACTGGGGCCTGTACCGGGAGGCCCTGGCCGATGTGCACGCGCGCACCGGATCAGCCGAGCCCGCCCTGGAGCCCGCGATCGAGGTGTGGGCTCAGGTGCTCTCCGTCCCGGAGCCGGAACTGGTCATCCTGTCGGCCGGGCGGCGCGACTTTGGCCAGGACGCCGGGAACCCGGTGGCGCTGGCGCACGTCCGCCGCGGTTCGGCGGAGCGCCGTTCGCTGCCGGGCGCGGGCTGGCGGATGGCTGCCGTCAGCGACCAGCACGCGCACATGGCCGTCCCCCCGGGCCACGGCGTGGAGGTCGGCGACCTGGTGGCCCTGGGCCCGTCGCACCCGTGCACGACGTTCGACAAGTGGCGCACCCTGTACCTGGTCGACGACGACTACACCGTCACCGAGGCCGTCCGGACATTCTTCTGATCGCCGGATCGGCGAGGTGCACGCCTGGCTCGCGGCCCATTTCTGAGTCCATGGTGATCGAGTGGGACCGCGCATTCCTTGACGCCGTAACCTTCTAGCAGGCTCCCTGACACGCCTCTGCCGCCTGTTCCCGGCCACGCCGGACCATTTCCATGATTGCGGCCGGAAGACTGCGGAAATAACGGAGAACTGCGCGTGCTCATAAAAAATTAACGGCTTCTCCGGAAAGCGCACACAATTTTAGAGCTGAGGCTAGCCGCCTGTTTCGCCGGCGCCGAATGGAGGGTTGTCTCCGCGGCCGCCGGGGCCGATTGCAGGGTCGTCTCCGCGCTCGCCGGCGCCGAATGGAGGGGCGTCTCCGGGCTCGCCCGCGCCGATTGGAGCTCATCGGGACGTCTCACCCGCACTCTGGAGGTTCCGCCCGCATCCCGGGGCGTCTTACCCGCACCCCTGGACGCCGCGTCCCCGCCTCCTCGCCTCCTCGCCTCCTCGCCTCCCGGGGCCCGGGGCCCGGGGCCCGGGCCATTAACTGACCTGACCTGGGGAAATGCAGCGGATAACAACTTTTTCGACCCGTCCGGAAAGTTAGCTGGCGGACGCGTAAACCACCTGCGGAGGGGCGGCGTCACACTTATGAGGCCCGGCGAAAGCGGGACGTCGGGCCTCTTTTACGACCGGCCACCGGCGGGAATTCCCAGCCGGAAGGCCGGAGCCCTGAGCGGGGCCACGGGCCCGCAACGGCCGCATTAGCGGCGGTTGCGGGCCCGTGCGTATGTCCGGACCGATCCGGGCCGGCCAGCCCCCCGGTAGGCCCGGACCCGGTGAGCGCAGTCCAGGTGAGACCCATGCCGGTCGCGGAGTGCCATGATCGGACGTTGTGACACGTAACGATTTCCGCGTGCCGGTGGCATCCGCCGCGGCCTCGGGTTCGCCTCCCCGGAGTAGCCGTCCATGAGCCTAGACAAGATTGACGAACGGATCGTGGGTGCCTTGATCGAGGACGCGCGGGCCAGTTACGCGACCATCGGCGCCCTCGTTGGGCTGTCTGCGCCCGCGGTCAAGCGCCGGGTGGACCGCCTGCAGGAATCCGGCGCGATCAGGGGGTACACGGCGCGGGTCGACCCGGCGGCGCTCGGCTGGACGACGGAGGCCTACGTCGAGCTGTTCTGCCGCGCGCTGACCTCACCGGCCGATATCAGGGCCGCGGTCCGCCGGTATCCCGAGGTCGTGGGGGCGTGTACGGTCACCGGCGAAGCGGACGCCCTGCTGCATATCCAGGCCGCCGACGTGGGCCACTTCGAGCAGGTCGTCGAGCGCATCCGCGCCGAGCCGTTCACCACGCGCACCAGAAGTGTCATCGTGATGTCCCGGCTGGTCGACCGGACCGGCGGTCCCGTGCCGTCCGCCGCCGAGGGCGACAGCACTCGCTGACCCAGCACCTGCGCGGCCTTGCGGCTAGTCCCCGGCTAACTGCCCGTGGGCGCTACCGCCCCGCCTGACGTCCCAGCGGGAGGCGCCGGCGCCGCGGCGGAAGGCGCCGGCACCGCGGCACCCGTGGCACCGGGCCGCGTACCGGGTTCGAGCAGCGTGAGCCGGCTGGCGTCCGCGTCGCTCACGTCGGTGTTCCCGGCCGAACGGATTCCGGGAACGGTCGCGCCGCTGGTGAACTGCCAGAGCGCCCAGCTAGTCCACCCGGCCGGTGCTGCCGGGCCCGCCGTGTCGGCCGGTGCCGCCGTGTCGGCCGGTGCCGCCGGGCTGGGCGCGGCCACCCAGAGCGGGTCGGCGCCGAAGGCGGTGCTGTCGCCCGTGCAGGTAGCCCACCAGGCGGCCGTGGTGTAGATGACCGGACGCTGCCCAGTGAGCCGCTGCGCTTCCGTCCCGAACGCACTGATCCAGGACACCATCTGCGCCGGGGACAGCCCGTAGCACGCGTTGGTGTGATCGGTGCCGGTGTACGGGTCATACTCGATGTCCAGCTCGAGTCGCGACGCCCGGCCGCCGGCCGCGTAGGCACCGTGGCTCACGGCGAAGTCCGCCTGGGCGGCGCCGCCGCTGACGTTCGGGATCGCGAAGTGGTACGCGGTCACGTACAACCCGGCGGCCTTCGCGCCCGCCAGGTCGGCGGCGCCGTAAGGGTTGGTGTAGTAGTCGCCCTCGGTGGATTTGATCGCCGCGAAGGTGTAACCGGCCGCCGCCACCTCCGTCCAGTCGATGGGGGCACCCCCTGGATGCTGGGCCGACGCGACGTCCACGCCTTCGGTGACCGCTGCCCCGGGCGGCCCCGCTGCGGTGGGCGTGCTCGCACCCGGAGCTGTCTCGCCCGGAACTGTCCCGTCCGGAGCTGTCCCGCCTGGAGC
>PLRW01000087.1 GCA_003164955.1 Actinomycetota bacterium | reverse complement strand
CGACGACCGCGCCCAGACGCGCCGCGTCCAGAGAGAAGAACCAGATGCCGGACCGGCCGTCGCCGTCGCGTACGTAGGTGCGCACGTTCGTCTCGCAGAAGTTCGACACCCACGGCACGCGGCGGCCGCCCGGCGTGGCCACCCGCATGAAGAACGGGACGAGCCCGACCCACGCGGCGCCGTCGAAGGTCTCCGCCGTGAGCCCATCCGGCAGCAGGCGCTGCACGTTGGCGGGCTCGAACGGCCAGTGCAGGAACGTCAGCCGCTCCCACCGCTGCCGCATGATCGGCCGGTCGATGGTGAACGGGCAGGCGCCCAGGATCCGCGTGGTCACGGCTTTCAGTGTGCGCGGTCAGAAATTCAGCGGATGCAGCGGGATCACTTCGGTCGTGATGAGCCCGGCCGCGGCGAGCGGCAACTCGCTCGTGATGCGCTCGGCGGCGGCCTGATCGGGAAGGTCGAGCATCAGCACCGCGCCCGGGCCGCCGGGGCTCCACGCATGGGCGAGGATGCCGTCGGCCTGGAGTTTTCGCAGCACGGCGCCCTCGTCGGCGACCAGGCGCGCGAAGGCGTCGGTGTCGCCGCCCGACGTTCGGCGGCAGATGACCAGAAAATTCATGGACTCCTCCTCGGGGGTCACGGCGGATCCTCGGGGGTCACGGCGGGCTCCGCCGCAGGGTCCTCCGGTCGTGCCTGGCTGCGGTCACGCGGCGTGCCCGGATTCGGTCCAGCGCCGGAACACCTCGACCTGCGCCCCGGGCCATACCCCGTCGCAGGGCATCGTGCCGTCACCGAGCCGGGCGAGGATGCCGGCCGCGTGCGCCCGCACGTCGTCATGGGACCACAGGTCGAACGCGAATCGCATGGATTGCCGGTCTTTGGCCCGGAACATCGGCTTGATGTGCGCGGCGAAGCTGACCGGCTCGCCCGGCCCCGGGAGGCTGAGCGGCGGCGCGGGTTCGGTGTCCGTGGCGGCGGCCACCGGCGGCGTGCTGGGCGCCCCGGCCGGGGTCCAGTCCCAGGACGGTGGCTCTCCGTTTCCCGAGGCCCCTCCGGCGGTGTCCCCCTGACCGCCTCCGGCCCTATCCCCCCGACCGCCTCCGGCCGTATCCCCCCGACCGCCTCCGGCGGGGCGGGCGAGAGCGGCCGGGGCGTCCCAGGCGAGAAACCCGGCCAGCGCGGCGCGGAACTCGGCGTCGGCTGGCAGCCCGGCTTCGCCCGCGGCCTGGCTGGCCAGCGTGATCCACCGGGCGCACTGTTCCCCGCTGAACTCCGGCGCCGCGGGCTTCGTTGCCGCGGGCTTCGTCGCCGCGGACTTCGTCGCCGCGGGCTCACCGGCTCCGGGGCTCTCACCGGCTCCGGGGGCGGCACCGGCTCCCGCGGCGAGCGGGCCGCCGAACGCCGCGCCGATCCGCGCCGCCTCGCGCTGCGGGTAACCCGGCGGAATGTCCGCGAACAAGGGCGCCAGCAGCGCGTCGGCGGGCACGAGCTTCTCGTACAGCCGCCGCGTCATCCGGGTCAGCGCGGGCAGGCCGCCGGCCCATTCGAACAGGCTCGGCTCGCGGCCGTCCGCGCGCGCCGGATCGGTGAAGCCGATGTACCAGTGCATTCCGCTGCAGAACGGCTTGTTTTGGGAGTGGCCGCACCGGCAGAGCGCGTAGTGCTCGCGGGAGGAACCTTCGGCGCGGGTGACGTCACCTCCGGCGTCACGGCCGGCGTCGCCGGTGAGCGTGATCCGCCCGGTGATCCGGTACGGGCCGTCCCGGGTGATCTCGATGGCCGGCTCGCGGCGCCCGTGCCAGTCGGTCAGGTCGCGCTCCTCCGGCCCGTTGGCCCCGTTGGCCCCGTTGGCCCCGCCGGGCGTGCCGGGCGGGCTGGGCGGGCTGGGCTCGGCGAAGGCGATGCTCAGCGCGCCGGATGGGCAATCGCGCACGGCCCGGATGATCTCGTCCATCCGCCCGCCGCTCGGCGCGACGAACGGCTCCTGGCTGGTCCGGAACACCGTGCTCAGCCGGTCGGTGCACAAGCCCGAGTGCTGGCAGATGCCGCGGTTGTCGAAGATCGTGACCTGCTCGCCGTGGTAGGTGTCGCGCCGGTCGGGGACCCGGTTGGGGTCCTTGCCGTCGGTGAACCCATCGGCGTGCGAGCCGTCACAGAACGGCTTGCGGGCTGAATTGCCGCAGCGGCAGAGGGCCACCTGGGGCGGGGCCGGGAGCGGCTGGCCGAGGTGGGTGACGATGTTCGGCACGTTGGTGACCAGGTAGGGCCCGTTGTGCATGGTCTGGATGCTCACGGGCAGGGCCGCCTGGAGATCTCGCAGTCGATGCCGCCGCTCCGGCACGCGGTCCGCGGCCGGGGCGGCCGCGCACGCGATGTCCTGGAGCGCGGCGACGGCTTCGGCCAGTTCGGGCGGCGCACCGCCGGAGCCGTGCAGCCGGACGCGGAGCGTGGTGGCCGCCAGCGTCGCCCGCCAGAGCAGGTCGCCCGTCGATGTGTCGTCCGGCGCCTCTGGGGCGTATGGGGTACGCAGGGTAGGTGAGGTGCCCGGGGCGAATGGGGTTTCTAGCGCGGAAAGGGTGGAGGGGGTCTCCGGGGTGTCCGGCGTCTCCGGGGTGTCCGTGGCGGAGGGGGTGTCCGGGGCGGGATCAGCGGATGGGGTGGCCTGGGCGAGTGGGGTGAGATCGGTTTCGCCGGGGGCCGCGCGGCGGAGGATGCCGGCCAGCGGCCGCAGCACGCTGCCGACCAGCCGCGGCGCCGCTCCGCCCAGCCCCGGCCCAGGCGATGCCGAACGGAGCAGCCGCTCGACGATTACCTGTGTCAGATCGAACACGTCGGCAACGCCCCGGTCCGCATCGGCCTGCAGGCTCGCCGCGCGTCTCGTCCGGCCGAAGTCGCGCGTGCGAGCCAGCAGCGCCTCGGCCTCGGCCGGGCCGGCCACGGCGCCGGCCCCGGGGCGGGAGCGCGGATCGGACACGGGGAGATGCGCGGACAGCGCCCGCGCGATGCCGGCCAGCGCGGCGCCCACCGGTTCCAAGGGTGCGGAAAGGTCCGGGGCCTGGCGCGCTTCACTGGGCCGGCCTTCACTGGGCCGGCTCCGACCGGCCTGGCCGGTCAGGATCTGCTGGCAGAATTCGGCGGCCACCTCCAGGCGCTCGGTCAGCAGCGCCCATGCCGCGTGCCGGTGCGGCAGCAGGTAGTCGCTCTCGTAAAACAGCTCGAAGCTCGGCCCGGCGTTCACGCCCGGGTAGCTGGGGCCCGCCGGGAGGGTGGTGATCAGATCGCCGAGCGGCTTGATCACCTGGAACATCAGGTTCATCGTCGCGTCCGCGAGCGCCTTCAGTTGGGCGTCGGTCTCATCGGTGTGCGCGAAGAAGCGCTCGAAGATCTGCAGCAGGATCTCGTAGGCCACATTGAACAGGTCCATGACCTTGGCGGTGACCGGATCGTCGGCCAGCGGGACGTCGACGTCGCGGTCGCACGGCCGGACGTTGACCGGGAGCACCGGGCGGGCCGGCATCAGGCCGCGGTTCGCCTCGCGGGCCCGCTCGAACTCGTCCAGGACCTCGACGAACTGACCGAAGTGGGCGTCTTCCCAGTGCCCGCGCGGTCCCTCCCCCTGCTCAAGGATCTCGTCGATCGCCCGCTGCGCGGAGGCCAGGTCGGTCACCGGGATCAGCTCACGCCAGCCGAAGTACTCCTGCGTCGCCTGGGCCCGCGGCGGCCCGACGAACAGCCACTTCTCGCCGTACTTCGCGGCCAGGTGCGCGAAACCCGCCTCGATCGAGCGGTACATGTGCCCGACGGTCGCGAAGTCCTGCCCGCGCGGCACGATGTCGCTGGCCATCATGTGCGGCACCGCGCGGCCGACCGCAGCGAGCCCCTCGCCGTCGTGCAGGTCCATGCCCTCGGGCCGCTCGAGGAACATGAAATGCCGCAGCGCCTGCTCCCCGAACGGCAGCAGGGCCAGGTGAACTCCTGCGGGATAGTGGCTCGCCGGGTGAGGGAAGTTCGGCCGGGACAGGTGCGGGGCGGCGCCAACCGCGGACAGCAGGTTCTGCACCAGCGCCAGATGCAGCATCTCCTGCGTGGCGACGTGCGAGATGACCGTGCGCCAGCGCCGGGTAGCGGCCAGTTCGTCGGCGGTGAGGTCCTCGCCCTCGTTCTGCTTGAGGGTGAACGCCGCGAACAGGTACTGGCACATGATGCCGTGCTCCAGTTCGGCGGCTTCGCAGAGCATGTAGATCAGCGCCTCGCGGTGCTCGATCACGAACGGCGCTTCAGGCGGGGCCAGGCCGCCTCGGGTGGCGATGACCTGCGCCAGTCGCCCCCGCTCGGTGGTGTGCGGCATGCTCGGAGTCTGGTCGTGGCCGCTCATGTGGTGCCCCTGTCCAGTTCGGCGTGACGTGCTGCCAGTTTCGCTCTTGTACGGCTCTGTGCCGGCCCCCGGACGGCTCTCTTCGCGGGCGGCTGAATGACTGGGCCGGCCGATGGGGCGGCGGTTACCATGTGCGCCCCCGGACCGCCCGCCACTTATCGGCGGCGGGTCCGGAACATCCCGGCTTCGGGCATAGTGGGCCGGTGCGGGCAACTGTCCGGAGGGGCGGGGACCGGAGCAGCCGGAAGCGGAGGATGGGGCATTGGTGGCGGCACGGACGCGGATCCTGCTCGTGTCGGGCAGCACGCGCGGCGGGTCGGCGAACACGACGGCGCTGCGCACCATGAGCGCCGTCGCGGTCCGGCCGGTGACCGCGGTCCTCTACGAGGGGCTGAGCAGCCTGCCCGCGTTCAACCCCGACGACGACCGGGAGCCGCTGCCCCCAGCTGCCGGGGAACTTCGGCGGCTGATCGCGGCCTCCGAGGCCGTGGTGTTCTGCACGCCCGAGTACGCCGGCAGCCTGCCCGGCAGCTTCAAGAACCTGCTCGACTGGACCGTCGGCGGCGGCGAGATGTACGGCAAGCCAACCGCGTGGATCAACGTGGCCGCCCCCGGGCGGGGTGCGGGCGCCGAAGACTCGCTGGCCAGCGTGCTCCGTTACGTCGGGGCGGCCATCATCGAGAAGGCGTGCCGCCGGATCACGCTGCCCCGGCAGGCGGTGGGGCCGGACGGCCTGGTCAACGACTCGGGGTTCCGCGC
Source organism: Actinomycetota bacterium (assembly GCA_003164955.1). GTDB lineage: Bacteria > Actinomycetota > Actinomycetes > Streptosporangiales > Streptosporangiaceae > Bog-532. The sequence goes on along the minus strand of PLRW01000087.1, from coordinate 51,871 downwards.
CGAGGCCGCCCGGGTGCTGGACGACATCGTGAGCGCGGTCAGCTAGGGCCAGCGGCGGTGCCGGTACTGGTGGCACTGCCGCCATTGCCGGCGGCGCCGGCGGTGAAGGCGCGCATGGACGGGAACTCCCAGGCCGGAGTGACGTTGGCGGGTGGCGCCGGGGTGGCGCCCCAGCCGGGCCGGTCGTGGCGGCGGTTGATCCAGACGGTGGGCAGGCCCGCCTGCTGCGCCGGAACATGATCATGGAAAAGGCTCTGAGCGACGTGCAGCAGCCGGCCGTCGGCGATCCCGAGCCGTTTCGCCTCGGCCAGCAGGGCCGCGAAGTTACGCGGTGAGGGCTTGTAGGAGCCAACGTCCTGAGCGGTCAGGACGCTGGTGAACGTCACCCCGAGCCGGCGGTTGCTCGCCGCGAACGAGTCCCGGTCCACGTTGGACAGGATGATGAGCCGGTAGCGCTCGCCCAGCGCGGTGAGCGCGTCGTGAGAGTCGCCGAACGCCGGCCAGTCCGGCACGGACCGGCTCAGCCGCTCCGCATCCTCGTCGGTGACCTCGATGCCAAGCTCGCGGCCAAGGTCACGGAAACTGCGAGCGAGGATGAGCGGGTAACGATCGGCGGGATGTTCGGCTTCGGCGCGGGCTTCGTGGCCGGAGTAGGCGGTCAGCAGCGCCTCATCGGTGATGTCGAGCCCCCGGGACTGGGCCCACGGCCCCAGCACGGCTGCAATCCCGGCCTCCCAGTCGATAAGGGTCCCGTAGCAGTCGAAGCTCAGCGCGTCGAAATCGGCCAGGTCCACGGTCACCCCTGCGTTTCGCCAGGCGGCGGTTTGGCGGACGTCGTTCTGGCTGTGGGCGGCTTGGCCGGGGGCGGCTTGGCTAGGGGCACCTTGGCCGGGGGCGGCTTGGCGGGCGGCTCCTCCTGGTCGGCGGCGGGGTGCTCCACCAGGGCCAGAATGCGGCTGGCCATGAACCGGGCCGTCCGCACCGGCGTGCCACTGCGGGTCACCTCGCTGACCTCCACGACGCCGCGCCGGTTGGCGATGTCCACCCGGCGCCCGGCTTTGGTCGCGGTCACCTCGTAGGTCCGTGCGCCCTCACCCGCGTCGATCACGATCTCAACCCGGTCACCCTTCATGCTGCATTCACGCCGCCTTTGCGCTGCCCTGTTACCGCCGAGTACCGCCGGCCGGAAACCGACCTTGATCCGGTCCTGCCCGGTTGTCCGTGACCGAAAACGAGCCCGGCACCAAACCGGAACGGAAACAGCGTCTGTAACGTCACGGCGTGATCCCGGTCCGCCATAAAACGTGGGCCCGGTCCGCCATGAAAATCCGAGGCGAGGGGTGGCGCCCGGCGACATAGCGGCCGATCATGCAGGAAACGGTGCGCGTACCTGCGTATCGTGTCATAAGAGGATCTGGGGGGATCATGCTAACGGACTTCTATATTTCTTTTTCGGCTCTGTGCTTCACGATCCTCGGGCTCTGGCTGGTGGTCGTTCAGCAGCGGTTCAGCCGGTGGGCGGGTGACCAGGCCCTGAAACGGCGGTCATTCGGGATCGCCCTGCACTTTTCGCTCCCCGGGATCATGACCCTGGTGGCCCTGGTCGACCCGCAGAGTCCCGCGCTGTGGCGTACGTCGTACGCCATCGTCGCGCTCGGCGGCACCCTCGTCCTCGTCGCGGTCCGCGGCGCGGCGCCGGACGCTTTCGGTAAGGCGGCGTACGCCGGCGCGATCGTCCTTTACCTGATCGTCGGGATCGTGGCGATCGTGCCGCACCTGGTCCGGGACATCGGGCTCGCGGCCGCGCCGGTCCGGGTCGAAGCGGTGCTGCTGTGCGCGCTGGTATTCCTGGGCGTGAACGTCGCATGGATGCTGCTGTTCGACGTCGGGCCGGGGGATGCGGCCCCGGCCGCCAAGGTGCCCGGCGCGGTGCAGGGCCCCGGGGCGGTGCAGGGTCCCGGAGCGGTGTGACGTGGGGGCCCGGGGCGGCATGCGCGGCCCGGGCCCCTCCGTTCGGCCGGCGGGCCCGGGTTACCGCGTCAGCGCCGGCAGCCTGGTCAGGGCGGCGTCGATCCGGTCCTGCGGGAGTTCGAAGTCGTCCATCTCGCCGGACAGGTAGCGCTGGTAGGCGGACATGTCGAAATGACCGTGGCCGCACAGCGCGGTGAGGATGACCTTCTCCTCGCCGGTCTCCGCGCACCGCTTGGCCTCCGAGATGACCTCGGCGAGGGCGTGGGTCGGCTCCGGCGCGGGCACGATTCCCTCGCTGCGCGCGAAGGTCACGCCCGCCGCGAAGCATTCCCGCTGCGGCTTGGCGACCGCCTCGAACAGGCCCAGTTCGTAGGCGTGTGACAGCAACGGCGACATGCCGTGGTAGCGGAGACCGCCCGCGTGGATCGGGTCCGGGATAAAGTCGTGGCCCAGCGTGTGCATCTTCAGCAGCGGGGTGAACCCCGCGGTGTCGCCGAAGTCGTAGGCGTAGCGGCCACGGGTGAACGACGGGGACGCGGCGGGCTCGACGGCCCGGAAGACGGGATTGATGCGCCCGGCCAGCTTCTCCCGGAGGAACGGGAAGACAAGTCCGGCGAAGTTGGACCCGCCGCCCGTGCAGCCAACGATCAGGTCGGGCCCGGCCTCCTCGCCGGCCGCCTGGAACTGCTTGATGGCCTCTTCACCGATGACCGTCTGGTGCAGCAGGACGTGGTTGAGCACGCTGCCCAGCGCGTACCGGGTGTCCGCGCTGCCCCCGGCGACCTCGACGGCCTCGCTGATCGCGATGCCAAGGCTGCCTGGTGAGTCCGGGTCGTCCGCCAGCACCTTGGCGCCGGCGGTCGTCTCCGGGGAAGGACTGGGATGCACGGTGGCCCCCCACGTCTCCATGAGCGTCCGGCGGTAGGGCTTCTGATCGTAGGAGGCCCGGACCATCCAGATCTCGCAGTCCAGGCCGAACTGGGCGCACGAGAAGGCCAGCGCGCTCCCCCACTGGCCGGCTCCGGTCTCGGTGGCGATCCGCCGGGTGCCTTCGGCCGCGTTGTAGTACGCCTGCGGGACGGCGGTGTTCGGCTTGTGGGACCCGGCCGGGGACACGCCCTCGTACTTGTAGTAGATGCGGGCGGGGGTGTTCAGCGCCCTTTCCAGGCGATGGGCCCGGTACAGCGGGGTGGGCCGCCAGAGCCGGTAGACGTCCAGCACCTCTTCGGGGATCGGCACGTACGAGTCCGCCGTGACCTCCTGGGCGATCAGCGCCATCGGGAACAGCGGCGCCAGGTCTTCGGGCCCGACCGGCTGGAGCGTGCCGGGATGCAGCGGAGGGGGCGGCGGCGAGGGAAGGTCGGGGATGACGTTGTACCACTGCCGGGGGAGTTCCGACTCATCGAGCGTGATCTTGGTACGGCCGGTCATTTGGCCCTCCGCTGGATACGTTGGCAAGGCGACGAGGATGACGTTCTCCTGATATATCCGACCAGAGGCACCCGTGGTCGGCAAGCCTCCCGGCGGAGGGCCGGGGCCATCTGGGGTGGCCGGGGCCAGACGGATGGCCCGGGCACGGCGGTCCCGGCTTGTCATTCCAGACCGAGTCCGCCTACACCAGGCCGGTCTGGCCCGCCGGTCCGGGTGACCCGCAGATGGCCCGTACCGGCCGTAAGTGTCAGGGTGATTCACAGCTCCATCGCCTCCAGGGAGTCCAGCAGCATTTCCAGGTCATGCCCGCAGCCGAGCAGCCGGTTATCCCGCTTCGCCATCCACGACAGAGGCAGGCCAGGGTTTACCGGCGGGGCGACCACCTGTATCTCGGGGTGCTTCTCACGGAACCGGTTCAGCCGGTGGATCTGGTCGTCACCTTCGGGGATTTCTGTCATCTTCATCACTTCCTGCGGAGCCGCAATCAGAAAGTACCCAGGTAACCTGGGTATACCCAAGTATGCCAGGTGTGCCCAGCCCGCACCATGACTGTCTGACCTGGCCAGATACGGTCAGGTCATGGTGGACCCTATGTCTGACGTGCCCGTTTACGTGCAGTTGGCTGATCTGCTGCGGCGGCAGATCGCTACGGGCGAACTTCAGCCCCGGCGTCCAATCCCGTCCATCCGCCACCTTCAGCAGACCTACGGCGTGTCAGACGGCACCGTGAAGAAGGCTGTTCAGGTCCTCCGTGATGAGGGTCTGGTCCGCACCGTCCCCGGGCGGGGTGTGTACGTCATTGACCCTTCCGCTTAGGACGCCACCCGCGCAAAGCTGCTGGAGGACGCCTCCCCGGAATGCGTTCCCGCGCGGGATAGTTACCGCCGGTCGACACCTCGTGCGAGCGGACAGGGGAGCTGATGCGCGGCATCATCACCGACCCCGGGGCCCCGGGGGGCCTGCGGCTAGCCAGCGACCTGCCGGAGCCGGACCCGGCGCCGGGCGAGCTCGTGCTGGCGGTCCCTGGCCATCCTGGCTGGTCTGATCGCCGACGGCCGGCTCGTGCCGCGGATCGGGTGGACGGGTGACTGGACGCGGACCGCGGACGCGTTCGCCGCCATGAGCCGGCGCGAGTTCCGCGGTAAGGCGGTCCTCACGGTTCCGGCCAGCTAGGCACGGCCAGCTAGGCCCGCCGGCTAGAAGACGCGCGTTCCGGGGGCCACCTCGGCGTCGGGGGCGAGAAGGATGACGTCGCCGGCGGCGTCCGGTACCCCCAGGACGAGGACCTCGGACAGGAAGGTCGCGATCTGCCGGGGCGGGAAGTTGGTCACCGCGATGACGAGGCGCCCGACGAGCTCTTCCGGTGTGTAGCGCGCGGTGATCTGGGCGCTGGACCGCTTCTCCCCCAGCGGGCCGAAGTCGATGCGCAGCTTGTAGGCGGGCTTGCGGGCGCCGGGAAACTCCTCGGCGGCGACGACCTTGCCGACCCGGACGTCGGTGCGGAAGAAGTCGTCCGGCGTCACCTGATCGGCCGGGGCCTCCCGGCTCATGTCCACTGCCGCCTCCCCGGCTTCCTGTGCCGACCAGGCGGTCACCGGGGTCGAGCCGGGGCGAGACGGCCCGGCAGGCGCATGCTACTGGGTGGCCGAGGTTACCGGAGGTACTGTCGGTCTGTGGGCGATGACGGAACGTTCGTACGCGATACCCGGTACCTGAACGCGCGGATCACGGCGGACGGCCGGGACGGCTGGCCGGTAGAGCCGGGGCGGTACCGGCTGGCGGTGGCGCGGGCGTGCCCATGGGCCAACCGGGCCATCATCGTGCGGCGACTGCTGGGCCTGGAGCCCGTGATCTCGATGGCGATGGCGGGGCCCGTGCACGACGAGCGGAGCTGGACCTTCGACCTGGACCCGGGCGGCCGGGATCCGGTGCTCGGCATCGAGCGGCTCGCCGAGGCGTACGAGAAGGCGCAGCCCGGTTACGACCGCGGCGTCACGGTCCCGGCCATCGTCGACGTGCCGACCGGCGCCGTGGTAACCAACGATTACCCGCAGATCACGCTGGACCTGGAGACCGAATGGACGGCCTACCAGCGCCGCGGCGCCCCCGACCTGTACCCGGAGAAGCGCCGGGACGAGATCGATGAGGTGGCCTCGCTCGTCTACAAGGACGTGAACAACAGCGTGTACCAGGCCGGCTTCGCGAGCTCTCAGCGCGCGTACGAGGCGGCCTACCGGCGGCTGTTCAAGCGGCTGGACTGGCTGAGCGAGCGGCTGGCCGCCCAGCGCTACCTGGTCGGGGACACGATCACCGAGGCCGACATCCGGCTGTTCACCACGCTGGCCCGGTTCGATGCCGTCTACCACGGCCACTTCAAGTGCAACCGGTCCAAACTGTCGGAGATGCCTGTGCTGTGGGCCTACGCGCGCGACCTGTTCCAGACGCCGGGATTCGGGGACACGATCGACTTCGTCCAGATCAAGGAGCACTACTACGAGGTGCACCGGTCGATCAACCCGACCGGGATCGTCCCGGTGGGCCCGGACCTGTCCAACTGGCTGACGCCGCACGGCCGCGAAGGCCTCGGCGGACGTCCGTTCGGCGATGGCACGCCGCCCGCTGTTTAACCCGGGGGGGCTGTGCTGGCCCGGGGGGCGACCCCCCGGACCCCCCGCACGCGCTCCGCGCCCGCGCGGTGGTACATCGCCGACACATCGGGCGGTCAGCCGGGCGCGGGGCCCGGGGTCACGGCCGGTCGGACCTCCGGTCCGACCGGCCGTGACCCCGTAGGCGCAGCACGGGCCCGCGTGCTTGGCGGAGGTCCTCACCAAGGCCGCGGGCCCGTACAGCGACAGGTAAGCGTCAGCCGCTCACCTTCGAGATCCCGGAAATCGTGGACTGGGCCTGACTCAGGGCCGAGCTCACCGACGACGTGCCGGTGATCGCGGACTGGATCGCGGTCCACATCGCCTGGGATACCTTCGGGTAGTTGGCGCCGTACTCGGCGGTACGGGACCGGGACGTCTCGGTCTCCTTCGCGAACACGGTGTACTGCGGGCCGCCCTTCAGGTACTCGGCGATGACGGACGGCTTGGTGGGCAGGTAGTACATCAGCGACGTGAAGTGCTGCATGGTCGCCGAGGTCTGCGTGCCGTTGATCCAGTCCCAGGCCAGCGACTGCTGCTGGGCACTCCCGGAGTTACCCAGGTTCCAGGTCTCCCCGCCGAGCGGGGTGACCACCGTACTGCCGGCCGTCTTGGTCGGGATCGGGACGATGCCGTACTGCTGGTTGTACTTCCAGCCGGCCGCGTTCAGGTTGGGGAAGATCCACGGGCCGTCCTCGATCATGGCCGCGGTCTTGTTCACGAACTGCTGGACCAGATCCGGGGACTGGCCCCACTGCAGCACCGACTTGGACGCGGAGCCGTCCTTGACCATGTTGACCCAGAGCTGGAGGGAGTTCTGGAAGGCGGGGGTGCTCACGTCGTCCAGGTTGCCGCCCTGGCTCCAGAAGAACGGCTCGAGCTGCCAGGTGGACTGCTCGTCGGCCGTGGCGTCGAAGGCGATGCCGTAGGTGTTGCCCTTGGTCAAGGCCTTGGCGTCGGACTGGAGCTGGGCCCAGGTGGTGGGCGGGGACAAGTGCGCGGCTGCGAGCATGGCCTTGTTGTAGAAGATGCCGATGGTGTTGGTGCCGATCGGGTAGCAGTACTGCTTGCCCTGGTAGGTACACTCGGAGATCGCGCCGGGGACGTACCCGCTGGTGGTGAAGCCCGGCTCGCTGTTCAGCGGCTTGAGCTGGCCGCTGGCCGCGACCTGGGGCACGTTCGGGTTGTCGAGCATGACCACGTTGGGCAGGTCGCCGGCGCTGGCTTCCTGCAGCACCTTGGTGATCAGGTTGGCGAAGGGCACGACTTCGCGCTTGACCGTGACCCCGGGGTGGGCCTTCTCGAACTGCTGGTTGTACCAGTTCACGGCGGTGTTGCTGCCGCCGGTCGTGAAGTAGTCCAGCTCGGTGATGGTGGTCTTGCCACCGCTGCCGCTGCCGGAGCTGGAGCCGGAGGAACTACAGCCCGCCGCGGCCAGCGCGGCCACGACCGCGCCGATCGCCATGAACCGCCAGCGACGGCTGACGCCCCCACCGGGTCTTCCTTCCCGCTGGTACGGCCACTTTGCCGTCTGCATGGTGCCTCCTAATTTCTTACCGGGCCGGACATACACCCGGAATTTCCCAATGTGAGTGACCGCCCAAGGCCGGCGGCTTAACCCTTGACCGAGCCGACCGTGAGACCGGCCGCGATGTACCGCTGCGCGGCGATGAGGAGCATGGCCGCGGGCAGAATGCCGATCACGCACAGCGCCAGGGCCTCACCGATGTTGGACGTGAACTCACCGATGTAGGAGTAGACGCTGAGGGTGATGGGCTGGAAGCTGCTCCCGGACAGCAGGGTCAGCGCGAAGATGAAGTCACCCCAGCCGTTCAGGAACGCGAACACGGCCACCGTGATGACGGCCGACCGGCTCATCGGCAGCACGACGCGGACGAACGTCCGCCATTCGGACGCGCCGTCCACCCGGGCCGCCTGCAGCACGTCGTTCGGCAGGCCGAGCATGAACGCGCGCAGCACCAGGATGCTGAACGGGACACCGTAGCTCGCGTCGGCCAGGATCAGGCCCGGGTAGCTGTTGAGCAGGTGCAGCTTGTGGTAGATGAGGAACAGCGAGTTGGCGATGACGATCGCGGGCAGGATCTGCGCGATCAGCAGGCCACCGACGAGCATCGCGGTGACCCGGAACCGGTAGCGCGCGAGCGCGTGCGCGGCGGGCACCGCGATGGCCAGGACCAGCAGGGCCGTGAACACGCCGATGATCAGCGTGCTGACGATGTGGCCGCCCTGGCTGGAGATGACCGCGCTGTAGTTAGAGAACTTGGGCGTGGGCGGCAGGAAGTTGTAGTGCGTGCCCAGCAGCTGGTTGTTGGTCTCCAACGAGCCGACGATGACCGCGTACAGCGGGAACAGCAGGATGACCAGTGTGACGAGGGCACCGAGCGCCGCCAGCGCGGCGGTGAATTTGCGCTGTCGCGTCATCTCACGCCGTCCCGGGGATTCGCCGCGTCATGTCATGCCCTCCGGAGGGATTCTCGGTTGAGCCAGATGTACACGGGCGCCGCGAACAGGGCGATGAGCAGCAGGATGGTGTTGATGGCCGCGCCCTGGCCGTATTCGAACTGCTGGAAGGTCAGGTTGTAGGCCCACGGGGCGAGGATCTCGGTGGAGTTGGCCGGGCCGCCCTGGGTGAGCCCGATCACGACGTCGAAGACCTTGATCGTGAACACGAAGCCGAGCACGAACACGACCTCGATGACCGGGCGGATGACCGGCAGGGTGACCCGGATCAGCCGCTGCCAGGCATTGGCGCCGTCCAGCATGGCCGCTTCCTTCAGTTCCAGCGGGACGTCCTGCAGCGCGCTGTAGAGCAGCACGGCGAAGAACGGGATGCCGATCCAGACGTTCGCGATCAGCACGGTCAGGTACGCCCACCCGGGTGAGGTGAGGAAGCCGATCGGGTGACTGACCAGGTGCATATCGGCGAGGATCTGGTTGACCGCACCGGCCTCGGTCTGGAACAGGAACTTGAAGATGAAGCCGGTGATCAGCAGGGGCAGCAGCCACGGGATGATGACCAGCGAGCGGGCGACCCGGCGGAGCGGGAAGTTCAGGTTGAACAGCAGCGCCAGGCCGAAGCCGATCACGAACTGGAACAGCAGGGACAGGAACGTGAACGTGAACGTGCGGATGATGGCGCTCTGCGTCACCGCCTGGACCAGGGCGTTCTTGTAGTTGGCGATGCCGGCGAACGGCGCGAACAGGCTGGAGATCGTGGCCGGGGACGTCTGCTCGAAGCTCAGGATCAGGTTGTAGACGATCGGGATCAGGAACGCGAACAGCACGTAGAGCACGGCCGGCACGAGGAAGGTCAGCCGGGCCCAGCGGGCCCAGGTCGAGGCCCGGCTGACCTCGGCGATCGCCCGGTCCGGCCGCTGGGAGCGGCGGCCTGGGGCCTTCTGGGCCGGAGCCGCGGTTCTAGCCACGCCGGGTCACTCCCCCGTGCTGCCGTCGGCTGAGGACGCGGGCAAGGACGCGGGCGGGTCGGCCGGGGCGAGATCGGCGAAGGACCCGAACGGCTCCACCGCGCCGCCCGCCCGCAGGTAGACGGGGATGAGCTCCAGCGGGGCCGGCGCGGTGATCCACTGGCCGCCCTCGTGCTCGGCGCCGGACCAGGCGTCCCGCCAGACAGTAGTCCCGGCCGGCCCCGCGGGCAGGTACACCCGGCGTTCCCGGGCCCCCTCGGTGCAGACCGGCGCGACCAGCACGTCGCCGCCGAAGAGGAACTGGTCCTCCACCTCCCAGCTCACCGGGTCGCCCGGGAAGTCCAGGAACAGCGGCCGCATCGGCGGCAGGCCGGTCTCGTGGGCCACCCGCATCTGGGCCATGACGTAGGGGCGGAGCCGTTCCCGCAGGAACAGCAGCCGCCGGATGATCTCGTACTGCTCGTCACCGAAGGACCAGATCTCGTTGTCCGAGCCGGTCTGCTGCGAGCCGATCATGGTCCCCGGCTGGCGGACCCCGTGCAGCCGGAAGACCGGGCAGAACACGCCGAACTGGAACCAGCGGACGATCAGCTCACGGAACGACGGATCGTTGATGTTGCCGTTCTTGAACCCGCCGATGTCGGTGGTCCACCAGGGGATGCCGGACAGGCCGATGTTCAGGCCGCCGCAGATCTGGCGGCGCAGGTCCTCGAACGTCGACTCGATGTCACCCGACCAGACCAGGGCGCCCCAGCGCTGACTGCCGGCCCAGGCGGACCGGCACAGGGACAGGATCTCCTCCTCCCCCTCGGCCCGCATGCCCTCGTAGAAGCCGCGCGCGTGCAGCATCGGGTAGATGTTGGTCACCTCGGCACCGGGGCCCAGGTGGTACCGCAGGTTGTCCGGGGCCTCGGGCACCAGCTCGGGCTCGCAGGCGTCCAGCCACCAGGTCCGGATGCCGTAGTCGTAGTAGTTCTGCTTGACCTTGGACCAGATGTACTCCCGGGCCCGCGGGTTGGTCGAGTCGTAGAAGGTCATCGGGACCCGGCTGGCCGAGTTCCGGTCCCAGAAGGCGAGCTGGAAGTCGAGGCCGTGCTCGTTGTCGACCAGCAGGCCGAGGTCCTTCATCTCGGCGTAGTTCTCGCTGGCCGGGTTGACGTTGGGCCAGACCGACACCATGAGCTTCACGCCGAGCTGGTCCAGCTCCTTGACCATGGCCTCCGGATCCGGCCACTCGGACGGCTCGAACTTCCACTCCCCCTGCAGGGTCCAGTGGAAGTAGTCCACCACGATGACGGACAGCGGCAGCCCGCGGCGCTTGTACTCGCGCGCGATGCCGAGCAGCTCGTCCTGGGTCTTATAGCGCAGCTTGCACTGCCAGAAACCGGACGCCCACTCCGGGAACAGGGGCGCGCGCCCGGCGGCCGCACCGTACTGGCGCAGCAGGCCCGCGGGGTCGTCGGCGGCCGTGACCCAGTAGTCCCACTGGCGGGTGGCCTCGGACACCCAGCGGGTGACGGTGGCGCCCAGCTCGACCCGGCCGACGCCCGGGTGGTTCCACAGCAGGCCGTAGCCGCGGCTGGAGACCAGGAACGGGATGGACACCTCGGTGTTCCGCTGGATCAGCTCGACGACCGCGCCCTTCTGGTTGAGCCGGCCGTGCTGGTGCTGGCCCAGGCCGTAGAAGCGCTCATCGTCGTGGGCGTTGAACAGCACCTCGAAATGGTGGGTACCGCCCCCGGTGGCCTTGTACCGGCGGGTCGGCGGACCGGTGAAGTGCGGGGTGGTCTCGGACAGCAGCTCGCGGCCGTCCGCGCCGAGGAAGCGCAGCTGGCCGCCGGCCGAGACCTCGGCGGTGAGGCCGCCGTTGGTGATCCGGGAGGATTCCGCGCCGATCTTGATGGCGCCGTCCCCGGGGCTCCCGGCGGTCCCAGAGCCGGGCTGCCCGGCGTCCGCGCCGGAGGCCGGCGGCTGGTCGAGGAGTGCCCCGGGCAGGCCGTCGCGGATCTCCTGCCAGACCGTGCCCCGCACCCGCAAGCTATTGGTGCCCCAGGGCTCGATCCGCACGATCTCGTGGCCGCCCTGCCACTGCAGCGCCGAACCGCTCTGCGTGCAGACACCCATTCGAAGCAGCCTCCCCAATGAGACGTGGCTCGCGCGATCGTCGACTGTACCGCAAAGGTTTTCGTACCGGCGATGCTAGGACTCCGGGACCTGAGGGTCAATACATCCAGGCATTTTTCGCATTAACATGACCGTAATGAGACCTACCGGAGAGTAATGGGAAACAATGATTACATAGCTTTTCGGTGATGTGCCGCCTATACTCCTGGCACGGACAGTGCTAGTAGGTCTGGGCTAACTAGGTCCGGGCTAACTAGATCTGGCGACGAGGGGAGGCGGCCGCGAGTCCCATCAGCCGGAGCCCGGTGACGATCACGGATGTGGCCCGTCTCGCTGGCGTCTCTCCCGGCACGGCGTCCAAAGCGCTCAACGGCCGCGGCGGCATCAGCGCCGACACGGCGGACCGGGTGCGCCAGGCCGCGGAACGGCTCGGCTACCAGCCGAACGCCCTCGCCCGGGGCCTGCTGACCGGGCGCAGCTTCACGGTCGGGCTGATCACGACCGACAGCTTCGGCCGGTTCAGCATCCCCGTCATGCAGGGCGCCGAGGACGCACTGGGCCCCGGCCTCATCTCGGTCTTCCTGTGCGACAGCCGCGACGACCGGATCCGCGAGCAGCACTACCTGCGGACGCTGCTGGAACGCCGGGTGGACGGGATCATCGTGACCGGGCGCCGCCAGGACCCGCGCGAGCCGATCGGCCGGGACCTGCCGGTGCCGGTCGTGTACGCGATGACTCATTCGACCGACCCAGCAGACCTGTCGCTGATCCCCGACGACGAGGAGGGCGGCGCGCTGGCCGTCCGCCACCTGCTGAGCACCGGCCGGAGCAGCATCGGCCACGTCACCGGCCCGCGCCGGTTCAAGGCCGCGCTGCTGCGGGCCCGGGGCGCGGAGAAGGCGCTGGCCGCGGCGGGCCTGGAGCTGGCCGGCGGGGAGCCGCTGTTCGGCGAGTGGACCGAGGAGTGGGGGCGGCAGGCGACCGACGCACTACTGCGCTCGGCCCCCGGGCTGGACGCGATCTTCTGCGGCAACGACCAGATCGCCCGGGGCGTCGCCGACGCGGTGCGCGAGGCCGGGCTGCGCGTCCCCGAGGACGTGGCCCTGGTCGGCTTCGACAACTGGGAGGTCATCGCGGCTTCGAGCCGGCCGCCGCTCACCACGGTGGACATGAACCTGCGCGAGCTGGGCCGGGCCGCGGGCGAGAAACTGCTGGCCGCCATCGAGGGCCACCCCAGCGCGGGCCTGCACCTGCTGCCGTGCAGCCTGGTGCTGCGCGAGTCCAGCCGCCCCCGCCAGCCGTCGGCCGCTCCCCCGGCCGTCGTGCCGGCTCAGTCGGCCCCCCCTGGGCAGGGCCAGCCGGCGCCCTCCGGGCAGGGCCGCCCAGTACCCTCCGGGCAGGCGCGGGCGGGCGGCTAGCAGGAGAACGAGTTAGCAGCGCATCAGGGCTTTCGGGCCACGGCGGTGTAGGTCGGCAAGCCTCTCTTCCGGGCTCCGTCGGCAGGGAGACCCGGCTGCCACAGACCGAGCGGGACGACGCCCGGCTCGATGATCTCCAGGCCGTCGAACAAGCGGGTGACCTCTTCCCTGGACCGCATGTACGCCTGGACGGCCGACGACTTGTTGTAGCGCTGGACGGCCGCGACCAGCCCCCCGGCCTCGATGTCGCTGGAGGCGTGCGACAGAACCAGATAGCTGCCGGGCGCCATCGGCTCCATCAGCCTGGCCACGATCCCGTACGGGTCTTCTTCATCGGGGATGAAATGGAGGATCGCCAGCAGCATGACGGCCACCGGCTGGCTGAAGTCCAGCGTGCTGCGCGCCTCGGCCAGGATCTTCCCGGTGTCGCGCAGGTCGGCGTCGATATAGGCGGTCGTGCCCTCCGTATCGCTGGTCAGCAGGGCCCGGGCGTGGGTGAGCACGATCGGGTCGTTGTCGACGTAGACGATGCGCGCCTCCGGGGCGGCCTGCTGCGCCACCTCGTGCGTGTTGTTCGCGGTGGGCAGGCCGGTCCCGATATCGAGGAACTGCCGGATGCCCACCGTGGCGGCGAGATAGTGCACCGCCGTGGCCAGGAACGCGCGCCCCGCGCGGGCGATCGGTCCCATGGCCGGCATGACCTCCAGGACCTGTTCGGCGACGGCACGGTCGGCGGCGAAATTGTCCTTGCCGCCGAGCCAGTAGTCCCAGACCCGGGCCGGGTGCGCCACCGTGGTGTCAAAGTCGCGCCGGGACGGCAGCGGCGGTTCCGTGGGCCATGTCTCGCCAGGCTGTGTTTCCCCCGGCTGCGTTTCTCCAGGCTGGGTTTCCTCCGGCTGGGGGCCCTGGCCGGTGGGCGGGCTGCCCGTCACGCCGCGGCTTTCCAGCCCACAACAATCGATTTCACAAGACTATATTCCTCCTACGGCGGCCCGCAGGCGACCGAATTCGGCAGTAATAGCCGCCAGTGGCCAATGTGCGTTCAGGCCGCTGGGATTGGGCACGACCCACAGCCGGGTGGCACCGATCGTCTCGGTCTGCGGCCCGACCTGGGCATTCTTATTGCCGAACGCACTTCGGTAGGCGGTTACCCCGGCCACGGCGACGACACGTGGCGGGTGCGCGGCGACCAGTTCCGCGAGCCGGGCGCCGCCGGCCTGGAGCTCTTCGCGGCTGAGTTCGGAAGCCTGCGCGGTGGCCCGGGCGACCAGGTTGGTGATGCCCAGCCCGGAGGCGACCAGCAGGTCCTGCTCCCCCGGGGCCAGCAGCCGGGGGGTGAAGCCCGAGGCGTACAGCGCGGGCCAGAACCGGTTGCCGGGCCGCGCGAAGTGATGGCCGGTCGCCGCCGAGTAGAGGCCGGGGTTGATGCCGCAGAACAGGACGCGGAACGGCTGGCCCGGCGCGGGCAGCACGTCCGGGATTGTGCGTGTACGCGCCGCGGCCAGGTCAAGGCCACGGTAGGAGTTCCGCGGGGCGGACGGCACCCGATCACGGTACCGCCGGCCCGAGGGGCGGCCGGCCCGGAATCTGCTGAAGCCCCGAATTCGCGAACAAAGAGCTAGAGCGCGGCAAAGAAACGAAAGCATCCCGAATCGGCAACGCGTGTTAGGACCTCCCGATTAGTGGAATATTAGGCCGGACCAAACTGACGGCAGGCAACGGTGGCTGCCCGTCACTTCGTGCTCTTCACACAGATGGGTCCAGCGGAGTTCCTATGCGTATCGGATCGGTTCTTCTCATTATCTGGCTCATCATCGGCGCCATCGCCGCCGGGCAGCGCGGGTACTACAACGGGACGATCGGCAGCTGCACCAAGGCGAGCACCATCGTGGTGACGATCCTGGCCGGCCCGCTCAACTACTTCGGCGTCAACCCGAAGGTCGTGTGCAAGGTGCCCCAGCCCAGTAAGTAAGCCCCGGCGGACAGGCCCCCGCCCAGGTGAGAACGCGCGCCTGGGTGAGGGGCCGTGCGCGGCACCCCCGCACGTCGGGCAGCATGGGAGGGTGACGCAGCTGGTGGATGGCCCGCACGGGGCCGGCGCGCAGCCGGGGCGGTTCGGGCCGGCGGAGCCGGCGGGCGCGGACGGCGCGTACCCAGGTCCGTTCGGCATGGTGGTTGATCTTGTCCGTAACGGCGGGGCCGTGCTGCTGAGCGGCGCTGGGCTGTCGACCGAGTCGGGCATTCCCGACTACCGCGGGCCGACCGGGCGGGCGCGGCGGGCCGAGCCGATGACCTACCAGACGTTCGTGGGCCAGACGTTCGCGGGCGGGGCGGAGGCCCGGCGGCGGTACTGGGCGCGCAGCCACGTCGGGTGGCGGCACGTGGCGCGGGCCGCGCCGAACGCCGGGCACCACGCGGTCGCCGAACTGGAGCGGCGCGGCCTGGTGGCCGGGATCATCACGCAGAACGTGGACGGCCTGCATCAGGCGGCCGGCGCGCGGCAGGTAATCGAGCTGCACGGCAGCCTGAATCGCGTGCTCTGCCTGTCCTGCGGGCAGCGCACGGCCCGCGGCGAGCTGGACGAGCGGCTGCGCGCGGCCAACCCCGGCTGGCTGGGCTACGCGGACGGCGAGGCCGCCGCGATCAACCCGGACGGCGACGCGGTGCTGGCCGATCCGGCGGTCGAGCGCTTCCGCGTCGTGGATTGCCGGCAGTGCGGCGGGCTGCTCAAGCCCGACGTGGTGTTCTTCGGCGAGAACGTGCCGCGGCCCCGGGTGGACGACTGTTACGCCCTGGTCGGGCGGGCCCGGGCCCTGGTCGTGCTGGGCTCCTCGCTGACCGTGATGTCGGGCTACCGCTTCGTCCGGCAGGCGGCGAAGCTCCAGATCCCCGTGGTGATCATGAACCAGGGCCAGACCCGCGGCGACGACCAGGCGATCGCCATCATCGACGCCCCGCTCGGCCCGGCCCTCACCGCCCTCCTCCGGCGGCTCGGCGAGGTTGCGTTAGAGCGTGCTCCGCTGAACGAGCGGCACCTTTTATCACAATTTCTCACCACCTGCGGCGCCATTCCCGGTCGGCCGGTCTCGTTGTGCCAAACTGCCCAACGCTGGTGAAGCGCTCGTAGCGGTCAGTAGCGCCAGAAGGGGGCATCCGGTCATGAGCCGTCCTATCCATTTCCGCCTGTCCGGGCGGCTTTCCGCCGGTCTGGCGCTGGGCGCGACGGCGATCGCGACCGCTTTCGCCGCAGGACCCAGCCAGGCCACCACCACGGGCGTCCCGGTCCCGGGAGCCGACGCGCCGACCGCGGTGCAGCCGGGGATCAGCGCGGCGGCACTGCCCGGGGCGGTGCCGTTCGGGACCACCCCGCCCAGCACCCCGGAGACGGTCTCGTTCGTACTGCGCGAGCAGAACCTGCCGCAACTGGAGCGGGCCGTCGAGCACGGCGTCCGCGACTATCTCTCGGTCAGCGAGTTCGCCCGCGGCTACGGGCAGAGCCCGGACAGCATCGGCCAGCTCACCAGCTACCTGGCGGCGTACGGGATCAGCACCCAGGTCTACCCGGACGACGTGGACGTGGTGGCCACCGGCACGGCCGCCGAGTTCGACGCCGCGCTGTCGGTTCAGCAGAAGCAGTACCACGTGCCCGAGCAGCACGGGAAGGACGGGACGGCCGCGATTCCCGCACAGAACGTGCACGGCACGGCCCAGTCGCCGCTGCTGCCGTTCCACATCGCGCGGAGCGTGCTGTCGGTCCTGGGGCTCACCAACTACGGGCCGTTCGGCAGCCAGGCCGTGCACGTGGACGCGAGCATCGTCGCGCCGCAGGCCGGGAGCACGAACGGCTGCCTGGCCCTGACCGGGCTGCCCGGCGCGTGCCACCTCCCGTCCGACTACGCCAGCACGTACGGCCTCTCCGCCCTGTACGCGAAGGGCGCCACCGGGGCGGGCCGGACCGAAGCCATCGTCACGCTGGCCGCGCTGGACCCGGGTGCGCCGCAGTACTTCTGGCAGAACGTGGCGCACACCCCGGCCAGCAGCCGCACAGTGAACGTGATCAACGTCGACGGCGGCCCCGGCGCGCCCAGCTACGCCTCGAACAGCGCGGAGACCGACCTGGACACCGAACAGGCCGGCGCGCTGGCCCCGGGCGCCAACGTGATCGTCTACCAGGCCCCGAACAGTGACTCCGGCTTCGCCGACGCCTTCTTCTACGCGGCCAGCCAGAACACCGCCGACGCGGTCTCGACCAGCTGGCTGGAGTCGGAGACCTACCTGCAGGCGCTGATCGCGGCCGGCGCCGAGTCCGCCAGCTATGAGCCCGCGTTCGACGAGGCGTTCCTGGAGATGGCCGCGCAGGGCCAGTCGGGCTTTGCCCCCGCGGGCGACCAGGCGGCCTACGCCGCCAGCGCCGACCTGGGCACCACGAACCTGTCGGTCGACGCGTCCGGGGACAGCCCCTACATCACGGCGGCCGGCGGCACCACCCTGCCGTGGTCCGGTCAGCTCAGCGGGCCCGGCGGCACGGCGACCGTGACCGTGCCCGCCCAGCGGACGTGGGGCTGGGACTACCTGTGGGGCGCCATCTCGACGGTCGCCGGGATACCGCTCCCGGCCGCGGCGGGCGGCAACATAGGCGGCACCGGGGGCGGCTTCAGCGCGATCGAGCCCTCCCCCGCCTACCAGCAGGACGTGCCGGGCACGCACACTTACCACGCGGTGGAGTACCTGATCCCGGAAAACGAGCAGCTCGTGGGCAAGACCAGCCTGACGGAGCCGAACCAGTGGAACTTCAGCGCCGCGCCCACCGTGACCGAGGACCCGGCGTCCGGGCGCGCGGTGCCGGACGTGTCCGCGGACGCGGACCCGTACAGCGGTTACCTGATCTACGCGCCCTCCTTCGGCGACGTCGGGCACCCGCTGCTGGAAGGTGGCTGGGGCGGGACCAGCTTCGTGGCCCCGCAGTTCAGCGGGTCCACCGCGGTCATCGACTCACTTCTCCGGCACCGGGTCGGCTTCTGGAACCCGGCCATCTACGCCTTCGCGACCGGCCCCGGCTCGCCGTTCACCCCGATCGAGCAGGCCGGGACGGGCAGCGACAACCTCTACTACACCGGCAACCCGGGCCAGCCGTACAACCCGGGCAGCGGCCTCGGCTACCCGGACTTCGGCAAGCTGGCCGCGGACTACGCGTCCGGTTCCCGGGGCTGATAGCACCTCACCGGTCATCCCGCCCGGGCCACGTCCGATCGGACGTGGCCCGGTGCGGAGGAGGTCTTCGGTCCTGCGGTGGACCGCTGGCCGGGGGACTGTGCACCGGGCGGCCGCCGCCGTGGCTACCGTACTAAGGCGAGCGGTGATCCGTCTCCCATGCCCAACACGTGGCCCGGCTGCCCGGCGGAGGGCGAATCAGGCTGATGGTGTTCGAACAGTAAATCCCTGAAGTCCCGGATCACCCGGTCCAGCTTGCCGATGGCTTCCTGGACCTTCGCGGCTCCAGGATGGCCGCTCATCAGCCCCAGCGCCGTTTGGAGCGCGAGCCCCGCGGAAAACAGCCGTTGCACGGCCGTATCGTCCATGTCCCCGGTGATGCGGTCGCGGTTGTGCACCAGGTGCAAGACCACCTCCGCCGGGCCGCCCGCCCGCCCAGGCGGGGAATCGCTCGTCGGCCGTGTGTGCAGCTCGTCCAGTCCGGGTATCACCGCGTCGCGCGGCACGCTCGGTGTGGTATGCATCGCCAGGCCACCTTGGGTCCTCATAGGTACTTCCCCAGTGACCCTACGTCGGCTCCCCGGCCCTGGATAGGCCCAGAGTCCTAGTCCCGTCTATCGTGCGGGCCGATCGTCAGCACTCGCGGATCGGCGCGGCGGTTCGGCCGGCGTGCTCTTGCCCGTGGTTGCGTTCCGGGCAGGCATGAGCATGTCGTCGCCGACCTGGCAGCGGCTGGTCTCGAGTATGGTTTCCCGGCCCGGATCGTGTCGTCTGGTGTTCTTGCGGCGGCGGGATGGACCGGAAGGACGGACGATGGCGGTGATCGCAGTGGGCGCCATCTATCGGTATCGCGCTCGCGGGATTACGGTCAGATCGTGCTCAAGCGCGGCAGCTTCGAGGAGGGGCGCCCGGCCCTGGTGCCCGGGACGTTTAGCAACGGCTTCCACGAGATATGGCCGATTGCGCACGCCGAGGGCGCGCCCGCGCTGGCGCGGACCGGTCAGACGATCGTGAACGTGCCCGACACGACAATCCTCAAGCTCTACGTGGACGACGAGCCGTTCTACCTGCCGCGGTCGCGATCAAGCTCACGCCGCCATGACCCAGACGCCGAGCGCAACGACCGGTCCGCAGCGCCGGTGCCCCGGCTCTGCCCAGTCGCGCGTCAGAAGAGCCTGGTCGTGAGCGCATCAGGACATCCCGTGGCCCAGCAATGCTAAAACGAAAGGCCCAGCAATGCTAAAACGAAAGGCCCAGCAACATGACCAGTAGCGTGAAGCAGCCAGCCGATATCCGCCAGGTCGCGGTGATCGGGCTCGGCCTCATGGGCGCGGGCATCGCCGAGCTGGTCGCCCGCAGCGGCCGCCGCGTCGCCGCGATCGAGATTAACCAGACCTTCCTGGACCAGGGCATGGCCCGGCTGAGCGCCTCCCTGGACAAGGCGGTCAGCCGGGGCAAGCTCACCGGCACCGCGCGGGACGAGATCCTCGCCCGGATCCGGCCCACGGCCGACATCCCGGCCGGAGTGGCCGACGCCGACCTGGTGATCGAGGCCATACCGGAACGCATGGAACTCAAGAGCGTCCTATTCGCCCAGCTGGACCAGGCCTGCCGGGCCGATGCGATCCTGGCCACCAATACCTCCTCGCTGTCGATCACGGAGATCGCGGGCGGCACGCGGTATCCGCCCCGGGTAGCGGGACTGCACTTCTTCAACCCCGCCCCGGTCATGAAGCTCATCGAGGTCATTTCCACGGTGCTCACCTCCCCCGAGACCGCGGAGACTCTGACTCTGCTGTCCCGTGACCTGGGCAAGACCCCCGTCCAGGTCAGCGACCGGGCCGGATTCATCGTCAATGCGCTGCTGGTGCCCTACCTCAACCACGCGGTGCGGCTGCTGGAAACAGCGCAGGCCACGCGCGAGGACATCGACAAGGCGGCCACTATCGGGCTTGGCTTGCCGATGGGGCCGCTGACCCTGCTCGACCTGATCGGCCTGGACACGTCGCTGGCGGTCCTCGAGGTGCTCCAAGCTGAGTTCGGTGGCACCCGCTACGTGCCCGCACCTCTGCTGCGCAAGCTGTGCGATGCCCGGCTGTTCGGCCGCAAGAGCGGGCGCGGGTTCTATGACTACCGGCACGGCACCCCCGCGGCCGCCACCGGGGATCACGACCTGGCGGCTGCGTCTCTTCCCGCCGAGGTCGCGGTCATCAGGGACCTAGACGGCCTGCTGGACGAGCTGGCCAGCGATATCGCCGCGGCCGGCATCAGCGTCGTGCCGCAGCCATCACCCGACACCGGCCTGGTCATCGTGGCGGCAGACCCGAAGCACCGGGTTCTGGACGCGGCCCTGGCCGTGGGCCACCCCGCCGATGTGGCCGGTATCCACTTCACCGACACCGGTGACGGCAAGCACCGGCTCGCAGAGCTGGTGCTACCGGACGTGACCGCGGCGGGCACGGCCGCCAAGGCGACCGCGCTCGCGGCCACGCTCGGCCTGAACGCCGTCACGTCCCGGGACCGGCCGGGATTCCTCGCCGCGGCACTCGCCTACGCGCAGTTCAACGACGCGGTCCGGATGTTCCAGGACGGCTTTGCCGGTCCAGCCGACATCGATACCGCGATGATGCTCGGCTGCGGTTACCCCCGCGGACCGCTGCAGATGCTCGACGACGCCGGTCCCGCGCACGTCGTCAGCGTCCTGGAGGCGATGCACGCCGCGACCGGTGATCCGGCGTTCACCCCGGTACCCCTGCTCGCCGAGTACGCCACCGCCGGGATCCGGTTCCGCAGCTGAACGCGGCGCGGCTCGGGACACACCAAGGCACGACCCGCACGACGCCAGGTCCGGCTCGCCGAACAGCTCCCGCATCGACTCGAACGCAGCCGCCTTGTCCTGCCCGAAAAGCCCTATCTTCCGCGCGTACGACGCGGCGGTGAGGAAGGCGGGAGGATCCGTCTTGGTGTGGAACTTGTCGGCGTACATCACGAGCTGTTCCTCGCCGGTTTCCGCCCGGTAATCGGCGACCGGCAGGGGCAGCCCCTGGCTCACCACATCCGCGGGGCTGAGGCCGACGCCCGTGTGGCGGGAGGCAAACCGGCAGATCGCCTCGGGAACCCCTTCCTCAGCCAGAAGCCCGTAGCCGAGAATCCCGTGCCGGACGTAATTCGCGTGGTCAAGCTCACCGGCGCTGTCATACAGGCGGTAGACCCCGATGTCGTGAAGCAGGCACCCGGCCCGCGCCAGGTCCGCGTCAAGTCCCAGGCCGGACCGGGCCAGAAGCTGCTCAGCTATCCCGCACACGATCAGGCAATGGGCATACACAAGGTCGAGCGCTTCCGGGGTAGGCGCGTGCTTCTCGTGCAGGACAAGGATCTCCCTGTCGGCCGGGATATGCATGGCACGGCAGCCTGGCGGGCCCCGGCGGCGGCGAGGACGGCTGAGCTCAGCGGTTGAGCAGGAGGGTCTTGGCCACGGTCTGGCGCGTTTCCATGGCCTGATGCGCCTTTTTCGCTTCGGCGAGGGAGAAGGTCTGGCCGATGCGAGGAGCGATCCGCCGCCCGGCTAGCTGTTCGATGACGTCTTTCATGAGCCTGGAGCGGTCGCCGGGCCCGAACTGCAGGTCGCCGATGGTTCTCACTCGGACCTGCCGGTGCCTGGCCGTGTCCGCGTCGATGGCCGCGAAGGAACCGCTGGGCGACCCGTGAGCCGAGAACCGCCCGCCGTCGGCCACTATGTCGAAGGCGGCGGTACCGATCGGGCCGCCGATGCCGTCGAGAACGACGGCCGGGCGCCCGCCGCCCGTGGCCGCAAGCACGGTTTCAGCCCAATCCGGCAGCCCGTAGTCGACGGTTGTGAGTGCTCCGGCGGCAGCGACCACTTCTAGCTTGGTTCTTCCCCTGGCGGCCCCGATGACCTGCGCGCCCTGGGCTGTGAGCAACTGGACGAGAAGGTTCCCCATGCCGCCGGCCGCTCCCAGGACCAGGATCCACTCGCCTGGCCGGATGTCACAGCCCTCAAGGACTCGCAAGGCGGTGGTCCCGTCGTGCAGGACTGCGGTGGCGTCGAGCAGGTCGACATCGTCCGGCACGACGACAGCGTGTTCGAGGTCGGCCACGGCGAGCTGGGCGTAGCCGCCGGTCCCTCCCGGGCCGCCGGTGTGGGCGGCCACCTGCCGGCCGAGCCAATTCGGGTTCACCGCCTCGCCAACCGCTACGACCTCCCCGCCTACCCCGTTACCCGGAACGTACGGGGGCCGGATGGGGAAGTAGCCGCGGCCGGCGCCGGACCGGATCATCGTGTCGACGAACAAGACGTCGCAGGCCGAGGCGGCGATCAGCACTTGTTCCGGTCCCGGCGCGGGGTCGGGCAGGTCAGCAAGCTGAAGCACGTCCGGCGGGCCGAACTCGCGCACTTCGATGGCACGCACGCCGTCAGGCGCCTTCTGCGCGATCGGCCGGCCCGATGTCGCGGGCCTCGAAGCCGGGGTGATCCGGATCGACGTTGAAGCTTACGACCCGGCGGGGACGGATCCGGATGATCTCGGGCGCCAGATGGCCGTCCAGGTCATGGGTGCCGACAGCGGTCTCGGCGTCGCCGCGAACCTCGAGGAAGTGCGCCCCCTCCATGGTCGGGGCGGTTACCTCGTCCACCACGAAGGCCACGCGAGGGTTGGATCGGACGTTGCGGTACTTGGCGCTGTTGGCCATGTTCCACCCGGTGATATCGATCGTTCCCAGGGCAGTGTTATAGCTGAACCCGAGCGGCTTGACCTGGGGGAGGCCGTCAGGACCGACGGTGGCCAGGTGGCCGCGTGCGTGGCGGGCAAGGAAACGCTGCTCAGCGTCGGTTAGAGTCATAACCTGAAGGCTAAAACCTCAAGTAACATTGAGGTCAATATAGTGGTTGCGTCTGCCCGAACCCCAGAAGAGCTGTCAGTCGGCCAAGCGGCCGCCCGCAGCGGCGTCAGCGTTTCCGCGTTGCATTTCTACGAGGCAGAGGGGCTGATCGAGAGCCGCCGGACTGCGGGGAACCAGCGCCGCTATTCACGGGACGTCCTCCGCAGGATCGCCTTCATCCGCGCCTCGCATGGCGTAGGCATCCCGCTGCGCCAGATCAAGGCGGCCCTCCAGCTTCTTCCGGAAAGCCGCACGCCAACGCGTCGCGACTGGGAGAGGCTCTCGACCGCGTGGCGCGGCGATCTCGACGAGCGCATTAACCGCCTTACGCAACTACGCGACAAACTCACCGGATGCATCGGGTGCGGCTGCCTGTCTCTCGACCTATGCGAGTTGATGAATCCCGATGACATCTTGGGCCGTGAGGGCCCCGGCCCGCGCAACCTCACCCTCCCGCTGGGTGGCGCTGCGCCGCGGCACCCACCCGCTTCCTGACCGCAGACACCCTGAGCGGCCCGGAGTCCGCGATCGAGGCCGACTGCCGAGATAACCCGGTGCCCCGCGACTCCGATCCGTCCGGCGCGACGCACGGGCGCGTGCCGGGCCGCACTCACGACGTGCCCGCGCCGGCGAACGGGCTCGCATGAGGTCCGTTACCTGTTATTTTACTTGACAGTTAACTAACCTAGTGGTGAAGTAAGCGCAGAAGCACGCACTCTCCCGGAGGCAGGGGTGTCCCGCACCGACGAACGGCTTGACGCCACGTTCACCGCGCTGGCCGACCCGACCCGGCGGGCCATCGTGGCGCACCTGGCCCGGGGCGACGCCACGGTGAACGAACTGGCCGCCCCCTTTGCCATGACGCTGCCCGGCATCTCCAAGCACCTGAAGGTGCTCGAGCGCTGCGGGCTCATCTCGCGGACGCGGCGCGCCCAGTTCCGGCCGTGCCACCTGGAGGGCGACGCGCTGGAGACGGCGATGAACTGGATCGAGACGAACTGCCGCCTGTGGAGCGAGCGGTTCGACCGGCTGGACGAGCACCTGCGCGACCTCCGGCAGGACGGGCCGTCACCGCGGGAACAGGCCCGGCCAGACAGCGGGGCCCCGGAGGACGCCCAGGATGGAGGACGGCCAGGATGAGTGACGCCCTGCCGCAAAAAGCCCTGCCGGAAAAAGCCCTGCCGCAAAAAGCCCTGCCGGAAACGGCCGAACTGACCTACACCCGGGTCTTCGACGCACCCCGGGAACTCGTGTTCCGCTGCATGACCGATCCGGGGCACCTCGCGCGCTTCTGGGGCCCGCCGGAACGCACGCGCCGGCGGGCGGCATCACGGCCGACGTGCGGCCGGGCGGGGTCTTCGAAACCGTGATGGTCAGCGACGCGGACGGCAGCCGGTACACGATGCACGCGGTCTACCTGGAGGTCACGCCGCCGGAGCGGCTGGTGTGGACCGAGCCCGGCACCGGCGTGACCACCACCTCGACGTTCACCGACCTCGGCGGCTCACGCACCGAGGTCCGCATCCACCAGCGGAACGTGCCCAGCGCGTTCCTCGGCCCCCGGGCGCAAGAGGGATTCCGGTCCTCGCTGGACCGGTTCGCCGGCTATCTCGCCACGCTGGAACCGTAAGGAGCAGTCACATGAAAACAGTCACGTCCGCCGACGGGACGCCGATCGCCTACGAAGAGCAGGGGCGGGGCCCGGCGCTGATCCTCGTGGACGGCGCCCTGTGCGCCCGCGGCGCCAAGGAGAGCCTGGCGGCGGCGCTCGAGCCGGATTTCACGGTCTTCCGCTACGACCGGCGGGGCCGCGGCGACAGCGGGGACACCCAGCCGTACGCCGTCGGCCGGGAGGTCGAGGACCTCGCGGCGGTGATCGCGGCGGCCGGCGGGACGGCCTTCCTGTACGGGCACTCGTCGGGCTGCGCGCTGGTGCTGGACACGGTCCTGCGGGCCGGCCGGACGGGGGCGCCGGGGATCGCCGGGCCCGGGATCACGGTGCCGAAGATCGCGCTGTACGAGGCGCCCTACGACGACGACCCCGCCACCCGGGGCCGCTGGACGGCCTACCTCGGTGACCTGGCCGCGACGCTCGCCGCCGGCCGCCGGGGCGATGCCGTGGCCCGGTTCATGACGTACGTGGGGATGCCCGCCGAGCAGGTCGCGGGCCTGCGCCAGTCGCCGTTCTTCCCGGCGCTGGAGGCGATCGCGCCGACCCTCGCCTACGACCACGCCGGCCTGCTGGGGGAAACCGCGGCGGTCCCGGCCGGCCGGGCCGCCCGGATCACGGTCCCCGCCCTGATCATGTACGGCGACGCGAGCTTCCCGTTCATGCGCGGGACCGCGGAGACGCTGAGCGCGGCCATGCCGCACGCCCGGCTGCGCGCGCTGGCCGGCCAGACGCACGACGTTGACCCGGCCGTACTGGCCCCGGTGCTGCGGGAATTCCTCGCCGGGTAGCGCGGCCGTAGCACCGGGATCGCGCCGCCGGGTGGCGCCGGGATCGGGACGCCGGGTAGCGCCGGGCCGGCGCCGGGATCGGGACCGCACACCCGGGCCGGACCGGGCCCGCGCGGGGCGCCGGGATAACGACCGCGTATATCCCTGTACTGCGGGGTTGCGCACGGACGGGTACAGCCGGTTACGCTGCCTGGCATGGCCCCATCGAATCCCCACCCGGCCTTCGATTCCCGGCCACCGACTCGTGTCCCCGTCGGCCTTCTCGCGGGCCTGGCCGCCTTCTGCCTGCTCGCGGTGATCGCGCTCGCCATCGCCATTCACGGCGGCCCGGCACCGACCGCGGCCGGGCTCGCGCTGGCCATCCTGCCCGTCCCGCTGGTGATGGCCGGGGTGCTGTACCTGGACCGGCTCGAACCGGAGCCGCCGGCGCTGCTGGCCATCACGTTCGGTGCGGGCGCCGCCCTGGCCGCGCTGCTCGGCTTGCTCGGGCACGCCCTGGGCAGCACGCTTCTCACCACGCCCGAACTGGGCCCGAAGGCCGGCCAGGTCTCCACGTCGCTGGGGGCCGCCTTCGTCGGGGCGCTGATCGCCGAGACGCTCAAGGGCGGCGTGCTGGTCGGCCTGCTGCGGTATCAGCGGGCCGAACTGGACGGGGCCAGCGACGGCGTGGTGTACGGGGCCACGGTCGGCCTGGGCTTCGCGCTGGTGTCGAACCTGTTCGCCTACGTGCAGGCCGAGCGCAGCGGGCTGAGCGCGCTCGTCTCGGCGTTCTTCCAGCGCGGGCTGCTGACGCCGCTGTGGGATCCGCTGTTCTCCTCGATGATCGGCGTCGGCGTCGCCTACGCGGCCATGCAGCCGTGGCGGCGCGGCCGCTGGGCCGTGCTGGCGGGCTGGGTGCTGGCCGTCCTGCTGCACACGCTGTGGGACGACTCGGTGCGCGCGGGCGCGGGCCGGACGGCCGTCGTGTACGTGATCCTGCTGGCCGCGTTCGTGGTGCTGATGGTCGCGATGGTCCGCGACCGCCGCCGCATCGTCGGGCTGATGATGGAGTGCCTCAGCCGCTTCACGGACCCGGCCGTGATGACCGGGGACGACGTGAAGATGCTGGCCGACCTGCGGGACCGGCACCTCGCGCGGCAGTGGGCCCGGCTGCATTGCGGCCTGCGCGGGGCCAAGGTGATGGCCGGGTACCAGCTCACCGCGACCGAGCTGGCGCTGGCGTACGACCGGGCGCGGCGCGGGGAGATGGAGCCGGACGCGTTCGACGCCCGCCGGGACAGCTCCCTGGAGTCGATGCGGCAGGCGGCCACCGCGCTGCGCGAGCGGAAGCCCAGGCCGCCGCAGCCGTCCTGGGCCCCGGACGGCACATCCGCGATGGCCCCGCCCCGGTCACCCCGGTCGGCCGGGCAGTCCCGGTCCTGGCAGCCCGGCACCGGCGGCCCCACCGAGGAAGACGACGACTGAGGACAGGCCGACTGTCGGTGCCCCCCGGTAGAGTCCGGAATATGGCACCAAGCAGTGATGGCAGGACCCTGGCCGGGGAGCCGGGGGCGCTGGAGGACTACCGCCGGGAGCTCACCGGCTACTGCTACCGGATGCTCGGCTCGGGCTTCGAGGCCGACGATGCGGTGCAGGAAACGATGCTGCGTGCGTGGAAGTCGTCGGGACAGTTCGAGGGCCGGTCCTCCGTACGGTCCTGGCTGTACCGCATCGCCACCAACGTGTGCCTCGACATGCTCCGGGGGCGCCAGCGCCGGGCCCGGCCGATGGAGCTCGGGCCGCCGTCGCCCCCGGACGACTCGCTGCTGGGCCAGATGCTGCCGGAGCACATGTGGGTCTCCCCCATCGCGGACGAGCGCATTCTGCCCGTGGACGCCGACCCGGCCGAGATCGTCGAGGCGAAGGACACCATCCGGCTGGCGTTCATCACCGCCCTGCAGCATCTGCCGCCGCGGCAGCGGGCGGCGCTGATCCTGTGCGAGGTGCTGCGCTTCCAGGCCACCGAGGCGGCCGAGTTGCTCGGCACGACCGTGCCCGCGGTCAACAGCGCGCTGCAGCGCGCCCGCGCCACGCTCGCCGCCGTCCCGCACGACGCGCGGCCGGAGGACCTGGAGGCCGATCACGCCGGCCTGCTCGACCGGTACGTCGACGCCTTCCAGCGGTACGACATGTCGGCGCTGATCGGGCTGCTGCACGAGGACGCCGTGCAGTCCATGCCGCCGTACGCGATATGGATCCAGGGCGCGGAGAACGTCACCACGTGGATGGTGCAGCCCGCCCCCAGCGCCTGCCGCGGCTCGCGCCTGATCCCGGTACGCGCCAACGGCTGCCCGGCGTTCGGGCAGTACAAGCCCGATCCCAACGGGGGTCTCGCGCCCTGGGCCTTGCAGGTCCTGGAGATCACGGGCGACCGGATCGCGCGGATGACGTTCTTCCTCGACACCGCCGCGCTCTTCCCGTCGTTCGGCTTGCCCGCTCACCTTCCGTAGGCGCACCGTAGGGTACCCCCGGCCGGGCATCCTGCGGCCCAGCCAGGCAGTCGGCACAGGCAGCCAGGCAGTCGGCAGCTAACGCGTCGGCCACGGGCGGCGCATCCCGGTCATTCGGACGGTCTGTAACCGGTAAAGATACGAGTAGGCCGGGCAGACATCTGAAGGGACCAACATGCGGGACGGCGGACTATCGGCCGAGCGGCTCAAGCGGCTGCACGACGTGATGACGGGCTATGTCGAACGGGGTGAGGTGCCCGGCCTCGTGACGCTCGTCGCGCGCCGGGGCGAGGGCCACATCGACGCCGTCGGCGCGATGGCCGCGGGCTCGGAGGAGCCGATGCGCCGCGACACGATCTTCCGCATCTCCTCGATGACCAAGCCGGTGACCGCGGCCGCGGCCATGATCCTGATCGAGGAATGCGCCATCCGCCTGGACGAACCGGTGACCAGGCTGCTGCCCGAACTGGCCGACCGGCAGGTCCTGCGGCGGCCCGACGCTGACCTGGACGACACCGAGCCCGCGTACCGGCCGATCACCGTCCGGGACCTGCTCACCTTCACCATGGGCCTGGGTATCGTCGCCGCCGCGCCGGGTACCGTGCCGATCGCCGACGCCCTGACCGAATTGGAACTCGGGCAGGGCATGCCGAGCCCGCAGACGCCGCCGGCGCCGGACGAATGGATTCGCCGTCTCGGCAGCCTCCCCCTGATGTACCAGCCGGGCGAGCGCTGGATGTACAACACGGGCTCGGACGTCCTCGGCGTACTGATCGAGCGGGCCGCGGGGCAGCCGTTCGAGACGTTCCTCAGGGAGCGGATCTTCGACCCGCTCGGGATGACCGACACCGCCTTCGGCGTCCCGTGGGAGCAGATCGGACGGCTCGCGACGTCCTACGTGATCGACCCCGGCAGCGGTGCGGCGGTCATCTACGACGAGCCGGACCAGGGACAGTGGAGCCGACTGCCCTCGTTCCCGTCGGGCGGCGGCGGGCTGGTCTCCACCGTCGACGACTTCCTCGCCTTCGCCGACATGCTGCGCGGCAAGGGGGTCAGCCGCGGGGAGCGGATCCTGTCCCGTCCTTCGGTGGAGTTCATGACGAGCGACCAGCTCACCCCGGAGCAGAAGGCCGCGTCCGGGCTCGTGCCCGGCTTCTTCCGCGTGCACGGCTGGGGGTTCGGGGTCGCGGTGGTCACCGAGCGCACCGAGGTGGCCAAGTCGGTCGGCACCTACGGCTGGGACGGCGGCATGGGCACATCCTGGTACAACGATCCGGCCGAGGACCTCACCATGATCCTCATGACGCAGCAGGCGTGGGCCTCACCCATCCCGCCCCGCCTGTTCCAGGACTTCTGGACCGCCACCTATCAGGCCATCGCCGACTGACGCCGTCCGGACTGCCCGGGGGTGCGCCGGGCCCCGGCGTCCGGCCCCTGCGCGGGGACCCCGGGGACGGCATAAGGGAGCCAACGGGGCGGTTACGTAGGATGGCGCGGCAGCCACGGGCCACGGGCCTTCGGGCCGGCCCGCTACTTTGGCGCCCCTGCAGTATGGTGCCCCCGCAGTGTGGCGCCCTTGCGTGAGGCGCCCGGCAGTCCGGCAATCTACGGGATGACGACCGCTTCTGATGAATGACAAGGCGATGACTTCTGACCGATGACTTCTGAACATGGCAACGGCACCAGGTCCTCCGTCAAGCGCTGGCGGGAGATGCTGGCCAGCGAGCGGGACGCGGCCGCGCTGTACTCACGGCTGGCGGAGGCGGAGAGCGGCGAGCGGCAGGATATCTTCCGCGAGCTCGCGTCGATCGAGCTGAAGCACGCCGCGCACTGGGAGGGCAAGCTGCGCGAGGCGGGCGCCGAGATTCCCGCCCACGGGGGCCCCAGCCTGCGCACCCGCCTGATCGGCACGGCCGCGAGCAGGCTGTCGGTGAAGACCGTCCTGCCGATGATCGAGCGGGCCGAAAAGGCCGACGCCGGCATGTACGACAACGACCCGGACGCCGCCCCGGGGATGGCCGCCGACGAGCGCGGGCACGCCCGCACCCTCGCGCACCTGATGGACGGCGGCCGCCCGGACCCCCAGGCGCAGATCCGGCGGCGCGAATCGTGGCACCGCAGTGACCGGTCCGGCACGCTCCGGGCCGGCGTCTTCGGCGTCAGCGACGGCCTGGTCTCGAACGCGGCCCTGGTCATGGGCTTCGCCGGATCCGGGACGTCGCGCACGGTGACGCTGCTGGCCGGGATCGCGGGCCTGCTGGCCGGCTCGTTCTCGATGGCCGCGGGCGAGTACGTGTCCATGTCGAGCCAGCGGGAGATGTACCAGCGGGAGATCTCGCTGGAACAGGCCGAACTGGAGGAGAAGCCGGAGGAGGAGCACGCCGAGCTGGTCCTCATCTACCGCGCCAAGGGCCTGGCCCGCGCGGAGGCGGAGAAGCTCGCCGACCGGATCATGTCCGACCGCGAGGTGGCGCTGGACACCCTGGCCCGGGAAGAACTCGGACTCGACCCCGACGACCTCGGCTCACCCTGGGGCGCCGCGCTGTCCAGCCTGTTCGCCTTCGCCATCGGCGCGTTCGTCGTGGTGATCCCCTACCTGGCCGGGAGCGGCACGGCCGCCCTGCTGACCGCGATCGTGCTGGTCGTCGCCGCGCTGTTCGCCGTCGGGGCGAGCATCGGCGCGCTGAACGGGCGCGGCGTCATCCGCTCCGGCCTGCGCCAGGTCGTCGCGGGCGCGATCGCCGCGGCGGTCACGTTCGGCGTCGGCCACCTGATCCACGCGCACGTGTCCTAAGGCGCGGGGCCGCCCGCCCTCGCCAGCCCCCNNCTACGTCGAGGCAGGGCCGCCGGACGGTGAGCCGGTGCTGCTGCTGCACGGCGAACCCAGCTGGTCCTTCCTCTACCGCACGGTGATGGCCGTGCTGGCCGCCCGTGGGCTGCGGGCGATCGCCCCGGACCTGATCGGTTTCGGCCGCTCGGACAAGCCCGGCCGGCCGGAAGATCACAGCTACGCGCGGCACGTGGAGTGGGTCCGCGCCCTCGCCTTCGACCGGCTGGACCTGCACGGGGTCACTCTGGTCGGGCAGGACTGGGGCGGCCTGATCGGGCTCCGCCTGGTCGCCGAGCACCCGGACCGGTTCGCGCGCGTGGTGGCGGCCAACACCGGGCTGCCCACGGGTGATGAGCCGATGCCCGAGGTGTGGTGGCAGTTCCGCAGCGTCGTGGAGCGAGCCGCCACCCTCGACGTCTCGCGTCTCGTGCAGGCCGGCTGCCAGACGGTACTGCCGCCACCGGTGCGGGCGGCGTACGCGGCCCCGTTCCCGGACGAGCGCTACCTGGCCGGGCCCCGCGCGATGCCGACCATCGTGCCGACCGCGCCGGACGATCCGGCCACCGAGGCTAACCGGGCCGCGTGGAAACGGCTGCGCACGTGGGACCGGCCCTTCCTGGTGGCGTTCAGTGACCGTGATCCCATCACCGGCTCGATGGCCGCCGTCCTGAAACGCGAAATCCCCGGCGCGGCCGGCTGCGAGCACCCCGTCATCACCGGAGCCGGCCATTTCCTCCAGGAAGACGCCGGCGACCGCCTCGGCGAAGTGATCGCCGAGTTCGTCCGCCCGCGCCGGTCCGCGCCCTCAGCCTAGACGTCGGCCCCGTCGGCCCCGTCGGCCCCGCTAGCGAGTCTGCGTCCTGGCTTCCTGATCTGTCATGGGGACAACCCGACCCGGCCCGTACCGCCAGGTTGGCCAGTCTCTGCCACCGTAGATGAACCGACAACGGAGCTCGACTGATCTTCCGCTTCTGCCGCGGAGCGCCCGTATGCGTTGTGGGACCGGGGAAAAGCGGCCATCGTGGTCAAGGGAAGGCCGGCATCTGATCGGGTCAGCGACCGGGCAGGAAGCGGGGGTGAGGTCGATACGCTGGGCCTTCCGCGGTCAACGAGCCCGGCGCAGGACATCCGTAATCATTCCAGGGTTATCACCGTCAGCCAGGAGGCTGCTGTGGCTAATTTTCCATCGATCACCCACGTCGCGGTGACCGTGACTGATCTGGAGCGAAGCACTCGCTGGTATAGCGAGTTGCTGGGCGCCGGGCCCGTGCTCGACGAGGACGAGCAGACCGGCGGTTTTCACCACACGGTGTTCGCGCTCGATGGAGGGCAGTTGCTCGGCTTGCACACCCACCCCGATGGCGCAGGTGGCGGCTTCGATGAGCATCGCACCGGCCTCGATCATGTGGCCTTCGCCTGCCGTGACCGTGGTGAGCTGCAGGCCTGGGCCGCGCGCCTGGACGAGCTCGGCATTGCGCACGGCGGAGTCAAGGACGCCCATTATGGCTCTGGCGTCTCCTTCCGCGACCCAGATGGAATTGCGCTCGAGTTCTTCGCGCCGCCGGCTTGACCCAGACCGCTAGTCCGGCACCCGGGCGCTCAACCGACCGTCCGCTCTTGCCGCTGCTGGCATGATTCGGTGGCGTCGGCCGCCGGCAGTAACGCGGGATTCCCGCGAGTGCTTGAAGGGCGCGTTTCGGTGGTGCGGGGACCGTTTGCGCGGCCCTCGGGTGCCGGCCCGCGCACGGATACTGTCGGGCAGCGGAGCAACCCGCGCGCAACGGCTCATGGCCCGCAAGTACCGCATCGACCGGATCATCGTCCTGCCGGTCTATCGCGCCGTGCAAGCCATGGCCCATGGCCGCCGCGGCCACGCAGAAAGCGCGGTACTGATGATCACGCCGGGCTCATAAACCCCTTTTCAGTCCCGGGACGACCCGATGCGAGCCGAGAAGGATGGCGGCGGGACCGTCGACCGCCCGGGCGTGTACCGCTCACCGAAGGTGCGGGGAGGCCGGCCCAGGAGGCGGGCGGCTGCTCCCGTTACCAAGATCATGACTGTACGTCCTTCCCGCAGGCTGGCCGTTAATGGCCGCGGGCGATCCAGCCGGGCAGGGCCGGGGCTTCGGCGGCCACCGTGGTGCTGTCCCCGTGGCCGGGGTGCACCACCGTGTCGTCCGGCAGGGTCAGCAGGCGGTCGCGGATGGACGCGATGATCGTGCCGAAGTCACTGAACGAGCGGCCGGTGGCCCCCGGTCCCCCGGCGAAAAGCGTGTCCCCGGTGAAGACCGCGCCGAGCCCGGCGCCGTAGAGGCAGCACGACCCGGGGCTGTGCCCGGGCGTGTGCAGGACGGTGAGCACGGTCCCGCCGACGGCGATCTCCTGCCCGTCGCTGAGTTCCCCGTCGGGGTCCAGGGTGGGGTGGGTGAGCCGCCACACCGGAAGGTCCGCGGGATGCAGCAGAACCGGCGCGCCGGTCGCCGCGGCGAGTTCGGGCGCGACCCGCACATGGTCGTCGTGCGCGTGGGTCGCGATGATGGCCCGGACCCGCCGGGAGGCGACGACGTCGAGGATCGCGGGCACGTCATGCGGCGCGTCCAGCACCACGCATTCGGTGCCATCTCCGGCGACCCAGACGTTATTGTCCACGTCAAAGGTCTGCCCGTCCAGCGAGAACGTTCCCGACGTCACGGTGTGATCAACTCTGGCTTTCACCCGGCCAGCTTAGGGGGCAGGTCCGGACTACCATGGACAGCAGCCGCATCGGAACCGTCGCGAGAGCGAGGGCATTGAACACCACGCAGGGGACGCCGGGACCGGAAGACCCCGGTGCCGTCAACTACGGCGAGGCCGGCCCGACGGTTGTCCGCATACTCCTCGGGGCCCGGCTGCGCCGGCTCCGCCAGGCGGCGGGAGTCACCCGGGACAGCGCGGGCAACGCGATCCGCGCGTCCGGCTCCAAGATCAGCCGTCTCGAGCTGGGCCGGACCGGCTTCAAGCAGCGCGACGTGTCGGAACTGCTCACGTTGTACGGGGTGGGCGACGACGCCGAGCGCGCGGTGCTGCTCAGCCTGGCCCGGCAGGCCAACACGGCCGGCTGGTGGCACTCCTACGGCGACGTCCTGCCCACCTGGTTCGAGTCGTACCTCGGCCTGGAGCAGGCGGCGGTCATCATCCGCAGCTACGACGTGCAGTTCATCCCCGGCCTGCTGCAGACGCCCGACTACGCGGCGGCGGTGGCCCGGCTGGCGGACGGCGCCTCGGAGGCCGACGTCCATCAGCTGGTCACGCTGCGGATGCGCCGGCAGCAGGTGCTGCACCGCGACAGCCCGCCGCACCTGTGGGTGGTGATCGACGAGGCGGCCCTGCGGCGCCCGATCGGCGGCCGGGCGGTCATGCTGGCCCAGGTTGACCACCTGATCAGGATGTCGCGCCGGCCCCACGTCACCATTCAGGTCATGCCGTTCAGCGCGGGCGGGCACGCGGGCGTGGGCAGCCAGATGATCATGCTGCGCTTCCCCGAGGGACTGCTCCCCGACCTCGTCTACCAGGAGCAGCTGGACAGCGCGATCTACCTCAACAAGCCCGCCGACACGGTCCCCTACTGGAACATCCTGAACAGCGTGGCCACCGAGGCGCTGCCGCCCGAGCAGAGCGCCGAGATGCTCCGCCGCCTCTCCGACCTGATCTAGCCGACGGTGGCCGCCGAACGGACGTGATGCGGGGAGGAGACGCGTTGACGAGGCGAAGGGATGCCGTCGTGGTCGGCGGCGGCCACAACGGGCTGGTCGCCGCGGCCTACCTGGCCCGCAGCGGGCTGGACACCGTGGTGTGCGAGCGCCGGGAGGTGACCGGCGGCGCCGCGGTCAGTGAGCATCCGTTCGGCCCCGGCTACACGGTCACGTCGCTGTCCTACGTGGTGTCCCTGCTGCCGCCCGATCTCGTCCGCGACCTGCGGCTGGAGCAGCACGGCTATCACATCTACCCGCAGGGGCCGTACTTCGCGCCGCGGCTGGACGGACGGTATCTGCGGCTGCCGGACGACCCGGCTGAGCGGCACGCCGCGATCGCTGAATTCTCCCGCGCGGACGCTGACGCGTACGGGGACTACGAGGCGCATCTGGCCCGGATCGGCCGGCTGCTGGGGCCGCTGCTGCACCAGATCCCGCCGCACCTCGGCTCCCGGCGGCCCGCGGACCTGTGGGCGCAGGCCCGGCTGCTGGCGCAGCTGCGCGGGGTCGACGAGCGCGGCTCGGTGGATGTGACCCGCCTGCTCACCGGGAGCATCGCCGACCTGCTCGACCGTTACTTCGAAAGCGACGCGGTGCGCGGGGTCCTCTCGGTCTCCGGCGTCATCGGCACCTGGGCGGGACCGCGATCCGCCGGGACCGCGTACGTGATGCTGCACCATCACGTCGGCGAGGCCGACGGGCAGGCGGGCGCGTGGGGGTTCCCGCGCGGCGGGATGGGCGGGGTCAGCACGGCGATCGCCGCCGCGGCCCGGTCGTTCGGCGCAGAGATCCGGACCGGCGCGGAGGTCGCCCGCATCCGCACGACTGCGGGCCGGGCCTGCGGCGTGACGCTGGCCAGCGGCGAGGAGATCGGCGCTGACGTCGTCGTCACCACGGCGCACCCGCAGATCTCGTTCCTGCGCCTGCTCGATCCGGCCGATCTGCCGCCCGACTTCGTCGCGGACATTCGCGGCTGGCAGACCCGCAGCGGGACCGTGAAGATCAACCTCGCGCTCGACCGGCTGCCGGTGTTCGCCAGCCACCCCGGGTCCGACCCGCAGGTACACGGGGGAACCATCGTGCTGGCCGAGAGCCTGGACGACGTCGAGACCGCGTTCCAGCAGGCGGTGGCGGGCGAGCCGTCCGCGCTGCCGTTCGCCGACATCTGCATCCCCAGCGTCTTCGACGACTCGCTGGCACCGGCCGGCCAGCACATCATGTCGCTGTTCACCCAGTGGGTGCCTTCGTGCTACGCGGCCGGGCCGCACGAGGCCGACCTGGCCGCGTACGCGGACCGGGTGATCGCGCGCGTGGAGGCGGTCGCGCCCGGCTTCACCAGCTCGGTGCTGCATCGCCAGGTGATCGGCCCGCACCAGATGCAGGAGGAGTACGGCCTGGTCGGCGGGAACATCTTCCACGGTGAGCTATCGCTTGGCCAGATGTTCCACGCCCGGCCCGCGGCCGGCTACGCGGACCTGCGCACGCCGGTGCACGGGCTGTACCAGGCCGGTTCGGCCACCCACGGCGGCGGCGGGGTCACCGGCATTCCGGGCCGCAACGTCGTCCGCCAGGTACTGGCCGACCGCCGGGCCCGGCGCTGGACGGAACGCCTCGCCGTTAATCCCTTCAGAAGTGGTCGACCTCAATGACCGCGCCGGCGAAGGCCTGGGGGGCTTCCTGCGGCACGTTGTGACCGACCTGCAGAGTCTCGTGGGCGTACTTGCCGGTGAACTTGTCGCGGTAGGAGGAGCCGTTCCCGGCCGGGGTGAAGGGGTCCTGCGCACCGTCGATGGTGATGGTGGGCACGGCGATGGTGGGTGCCTGCTGGAGCTGGTTCTCGATGGCGGCGTACTCGGGCTCGCTCGGGGCCAGGCTGAGCCGCCAGCGGTAGTTGCCGATCACGATCGGCACGTAGTCGTCGTTGTTGAAGGCCTGCGCCGTCTGGTTGTAGGTGGCGGTGGTGTAGTTCCAGTCCGGTGAGTTGAACGTCCAGACGAACTCGCCCAGCTCGTAACGGTATTCGGTGAGGCCGCGCACGCCTCGTTCGGTGCTGAAGTAGTACTGGTACCACCAGTCGTTTTCGGCTTTCGGCACGAGCGGCATCAGGTTGGCGGCCAGGTTGGTGATCAGGTAGCCGCTCACCGAGACCAGGGCCTTGCAGCGGTGCGGCCACAGGGCCGCGATAATGTCGCCCGTCCGCGATCCCCAGTCGTAGCCGGCCAGGATCGCCGACTCGATGTTGAGCGCGTCCATCAGGGCGAGGATGTCGAGCGCGAACGCCGCCTGATCGACGTTCCGGGGCGTGGCGGGGGAAAGGAATGTCGTCGTCCCGTAGCCGCGGAAATACGGGACGATCACCCGGTAGCCCTCCGCCGCCAGCAGCGGCGTGACCTCGACATAACTGTGGATGTCGTAGGGGAAGCCGTGCATGAGAACCACCGGCTGGCCGTCGGCGGGACCGGCTTCGACGTATCCGACGTTCAGGACGCCGGCGTTGATCTGCTTCACCGGGCCGAAGGACGCGCTCGGTGCGGGAGTCGCCGCGGGCGCGTCGGCCCGTCTCGTCGTGCTGGCCGTGCTGGCCGTGCTGGCCGCAGCGTGGGTGCTGCCGATCAGCCCGAACTGGGCGGCGGCGACCGCTAGGCCCGCGGCGCCGAAGAAGCGGCGGCGGTCATGGTTGATGCCCTCGGGCGTCGAGCGTTCCTGATTGGTTCCATCTGGCAGTTGGCCGATTTCCATGGGTGAATCCCCTTGGCTCGGTGGTCCCGGCTGAGCGGGTGGATGGCCTCGGCCGTCGAGTGGCCCCCGGCCGCGGCGGCTGCGGCAACGGGGGTAAGAACGCTCGATCGGGCGGTGTCGTGGCAGGAGAGACCTGCGCGACCTTGACGTTGAATAGCGGCAGATACGGCTTTTAAGGGACGAAACATACCGCAACAGCGACAGAATGCCACACCTTCTGGGATTGCGCCAGCCCAGCAGTGGGCATCGCTCCCAGAGCCGCCCGTTCCGAAAATTCAGCCGCCGTTCCGAAATTTAGGGGGTTCGTGCGCCCTTATCCCTCGCCGCCGACGATGGTGGCCAGGGCTTCCAGGCGGCTGCCGCGCTCGCCACGGGTGAGCCAGCGATAGCCGACGTAGCCGATGGAGCCCTCGCTCCGGGGGCGGGCCACAGGGTGCGGCCGAGCCCGGGAGCCGCCCGGGATTTCGGCAGCGTTTTCGGCGAATACGACCGAGAACGCTGTCCGAATCGCAGGAATCCAGAGTCGGGGGCGGGGGCGGGAGAGGCCCGGCTGGGTCAGCCGGCCGGGTCAGAAGGTGACGTGCTTGAAGGCGCGGGTCTGGCCGGTGAGGGCTTGCTCGGCCGGGAGGCGCTCCATGCTGCTGGCACCGTAGAAACCGTGGCAGTGGCCGGTGCGCTGCAGCACGTACGCGGCGTCCTGCGGCGAGGAGATCGGGCCGCCGTGACAGAGCACGATGACGTCGTCGCGGACGTCCGCCGCGGCCGCCGACCACTCGTCGATCAGGGCCACGCAGTCATCGAGGGTCTTGGCCGTCTCGGCGCCGATGGCCCCGCCGGTGGTCAGGCCCATGTGGCAGACGATGATGTCGGCCCCGGCGCGGGTCATCGCGCGCGCGTCATCGGCGGAGAAGACGTACGGCGTGGTGAGCAGGTCCAGTTCGCGGGCGGCCCTGATCATGTCCACCTCGAGGCCATAGCCCATCCCGGTCTCTTCCAGGTTGGCCCGGAACGTCCCGTCGATGAGCCCGACGGTCGGGAAGTTCTGCACCCCGGCGAAGCCCAGCGCGGCAAGTTCGCGCAGGAAATGGTCCGTGAGCATGAACGGGTCGGTGCCGTTGACGCCGGCCAGCACCGGGGTGTGCCGGACGACGGGCAGGACCTCGCGGGCCATCTCGACGACGATCTCGTTGGCGTTGCCGTAGGCGAGCAGGCCGGTCCAGCGCGCCGCACGAGCCGACGTACGGTACCCGAGTGCGGGCGATCGCGTCGAGCCGGCCCTCCCCCGCGCTCATCACGCCGCCCATCAGCAGGTCGCACACCTCGGTGGTGGAGATATCCAGCACGCCGGCGATCAGCCCGTCGTCGACCAGCTTCTCCATCGACTGGCCGCCGGTGCCGGTGGCGTGGAAGACGAGGCAGTCGTAGCCGTCGCTGAGCAGTTCGCTGACGCGCGTCACGCACGGCGTCGTGACCCCGAACATCGTCAGGCCCAGCGCCGGCCTGGTCTCGGGAGCGGGCGGCACCGGGTGGGCCGCCATGCCGCTGACGGCGTGCGCCGCGTTGCCGAGCACCTGGCGGGAGATCCGGTTCAGGCCGGCCACGTCGGTCACCGAGTACAGCATGGCGATGTCGCTCGGCCCCACGTAGGGCGCGACGTCACCGGACGCCACCGTGGACACCATGACCTTGGGGAGCCCGATCGGGAGCGCCCGCATGGCGGGCGTGATCAGCGCGGTGCCGCCGGACCCGCCCAGGCCTATGATGGCCGCGATGTCGCCTGCCCGGGCGCGCGCGAAGTGCTCCAGCGCCACCGCCATCGCCGCCACCGCGCTGCCCCGGTCACCGGTGAAGACCGCGGCCGGGCCGTCCGGGTGGTAGGCCGCGACCTTGGCGGCGGGAACGTCGACGTCCCCGGCGGCCCCAGCCCCGCTGGGCTCGCCGGGCTCGCTCTGCTCACCGGGTCCGTTCTGCTCATTGGGCTCGCTGGGCTCGCTCTGCTCGCTGGGCCCGTGCGTGCCGACGTCGACCGTGGTGACGGGGACGCCTTCGGCGGCGATGAGGGCGGCCACGTACTGAAGCTCGTCACCTTTGGTGTCGAATGTGCCGACCACGTAGACACTGCTCATGAATCTGCGTCTACCCGCCCGTCCGGTAGATAATGACGGGCATGAGCGGCATGAACGGTGCGCAGGCGCTGATCCGGACGCTGACCGGGGCGCGCGTGGAGGTGTGCTTCAGCAATCCGGGCACGTCGGAGATGCACTTCGTGGCCGCGCTGGACAGCGTCCCGCAGATGCGCGGGATATTGTGCCTGTTCGAGGGGACGGCGACCGGCGCGGCGGACGGGTACGGCCGGATGACGGGACGCCCGGCCGCGGCGCTGCTGCACCTCGGGCCCGGCCTGGCCAACGGGCTGGCCAACCTGCACAACGCCCGTCGCGCCGCCACTCCCCTGGTCACCGTGGTCGGCGACCACGCGACTTACCACAAGCGCTTCGACGCGCCGCTGGAGTCCGACATCGACGCGCTGGCCGGATCGGTGTCCGGCTGGACCCGGCGCTCGCTGCGCAGCGCGGACGTGGCCGCCGACGCGGCCGAGGCCGTCGCGGCCGCGTCGACTGGCATGATCGCCACGCTCATCCTGCCCGCCGACGTGTCCTGGTCGGGCCCGGCCGAACCGGCTCCGGCCCTCCCGGTCCGCTCGCCGTCGCCGGTCCCGGAGGACGTGATCACCACGGCGGCGAAGGCGCTGCGCAGTGGCGAGCCGTGCCTGATCCTGCTGGGCGGGACGGTGGTGCGGCGGACAGGCCTCGAGGCGGCCAGCCGGATCGCCGGGGCCACCGGCGCGAAGCTGCTGTGTGAGACGTTCCCGGCCCGCCTGGAGCGCGGCGCCGGGCTCCCGCCGGTGCCCCGGCTGGCGTACCTGGCCGAGATGGCGGCGCCCCAGCTCGCGGGCACCCGGCACCTGATCCTGGCCGGGGCCCAGGCACCGGTCTCGTTCTTCGCCTACCCGGGACAGCCCAGCTCGCTGGTCCCCGAGGGCTGCGAGGTGCACACGCTGGCCGGCCGGGGTGAGGATGGGCCGGGGGCGCTGGCCGCGCTCGCG
Source organism: Actinomycetota bacterium (assembly GCA_003164955.1). Lineage (GTDB taxonomy): Bacteria > Actinomycetota > Actinomycetes > Streptosporangiales > Streptosporangiaceae > Bog-532. Next base: position 11,371 of record PLRW01000087.1, on the reverse strand, counting down.
GACCTGGTCGCGGCGGACGCAACAGGGCAGTCCCGGGCAACAGAACAATCCCCGGCAACAGGGCAGCCGGCGGGACGGCCCGGGCTCCCGGACGGCGCCCTCACCGCGGAAAAGGCCTCGGCCGTGATCGGCGCCCTGCTGCCGGAAGGGGCGATCGTCAGCGACGAGTCGAACACGTCCGGCCTGGGGCTGGGCTCCGCGACGGCCGGGGCCCCGCCGCACGACTGGCTCACGCTGACCGGCGGCGCCATCGGGCAGGGGCTCCCGCTGGCCGCCGGGGCCGCCGTCGCGTGCCCGGACCGGCCCGTCATCGCGCTGGAAGCCGACGGCAGCGCCATGTACACGATCTCCGCGCTGTGGACGCACGCACGGGAAGGCCTCGACGTCACCACGGTCATCTTCAGCAACCGCTCCTACGCGATCCTGGCCATGGAGCTGGAACGCGTCGGCGCGGGCTCGGCTGGGGATGCCGCGCGGAACCTGCTGGACCTGTCCCGGCCCGCGCTGGACTTCACCGCCCTGGCGGCCGGCCTGGGGGTGCCCGCGTCCCGGGCCACCACGGCGGGCGAGCTCGCCGCCGGGCTGCGGCAGGCCCTGGCCGAACCGGGCCCGCACCTCATCGAGGCCGTGCTGCCCTGAACCCCGCGCTCCCCTCAACCCTGTGCTGCCCTCCGCCCTGGGCTGCCCTCAACCCTGGGTGCCCGGCCGGGCAGGATGGGGCCATGGACCTGGAAGACTTCCTGGCCGCGGCGGGTGAGCTGCTCGCGGTGCCCTCGACGGCGGACCGGCCCGCGGAACTGGAGCGGGCACTCGGCTACGTACTCGACTTCGTCGGGCCGGGCTTCACGGTGGAGCGGTTCGCCTCGGGCGGCAAGCCGAGCGCACTGGTGTACCGCAAGGACGCGCTGGTGTACCGCAAAGACCAGGATGATGATTCTGAACGGACGTACTTCCGGGTCATCCTCAACGCTCACCTGGACGTCGTGCCGGCTCCGCCGGAGCAGTTCCGGCCGCGCCGGGACGGGATGCGCCTGTACGCGCGCGGCGCGCAGGACATGAAGGTGTCGGCGCTGGCGGAGGCCCTGGCCTTCCGCGAGCTGGCCGGCTCGGTGGGGTACCCGCTCGCACTGCAGCTCGTCACGGACGAGGAGGTGGGCGGGCGGAACGGGACCCGGCACCAGATCGAGCGCGGCGTCCGCGGCGACTTCGTCGTCATCGGGGAGACCAGCGGCCTGCGGATCGTCACCGAGTCCAAGGGCATGCTCGGCGTCACCCTGCGGGCCAGCGGCCGCGGCGCGCACGGCGCCTACCCGTGGCTGGGCGACAACGCCCTGGTCACGCTGATCCGCAGCGTGCACAACGTGCTGGCCCGCTATCCCGTCGCCACTGAAGAAGTCTGGTGGACCACCGTCAACGTGGCGCGGGTGCACACGCCCAACGAGGCCCGCAACCAGATCCCGGCCGAGGCCGAGGCGTGGCTGGACATCCGCTTCCCGCCCGAGGACACCGACCTGGCCGGCCGGTCCGCCGCCGAGATCACCGCGTACCTGCAGGGCTTCTGCGAGCCGGGCGTCACGGCCGTGGTCGACCACCTGGACGCGCCGCAGAATGCCGACGCCGGGCGGCCGGAGATCGCCCGGCTGGCCGAGGCGGCGCGCGCCCAGGGCTACCAGCCGGACTTCCTGCGCAAGCACGGCACCGGCGACGGGCGCTTCTACCGGGAGGCCGGCGTCACGGCGGTGGCGTTCGGCGTGGGCGGGCACGGCCAGCACGGCGCCGACGAGTACGCCGACATCGCCACGATCGAGCCGTACTATCAGGCGCTGACGCGGTTCCTGCGGGATCCTGGGCCTTCCCGCTAGGCCGTCCGGCTCGCTAGGCGTCCGGCTCGCTAGGCGTCCGGCAGCGACAGCGTGCTGAGGGCGTCGCGGACGGCGGCGAGCCGGTCGCGGTCCCACTCGATCGCCGGGTCAGGTTCCAGGAAGGCCAGCGCGGTGCTGGTCAGGCCGACGGCGTCCAGGGACCAGATGCCGTCCGCGCCGAACGGGTTCGCCGCGGCCCCCGGCCCGGCCAGCTCGGGCTGGGACAGCGACATGATGATGAGGCCGCGCATGGTGGCGCTGAGCAGTGTGGCCAGGGTGCCGAACGTGGCCCCCGGGCGCAGCCGGTAGCCGAACAGGGCCGCCAGGTACTCCCAGGCCTTCGCGACGTTGGCCATGTGGTCCCGCTCGGACTGGGCCAGGATCGCCTGTACCTCGTTCCGCAGCTCACCGTCGGCGAGGCTCAGGAACGTCGCGTGCAGCGCGAGATAGGTGCGCCACTCCGGCGACCGGTAGAGCGCCTGGAAGTCCAGCGGCGACAGCTGGCGGAACAGCTCCAGCATGAGGCGGTGCCGCCCGCCGGGCGTGCCCAGCCAGTCCAGCCGCTCGGCCACGATCTGCCGGATCAGGTCCACCTCGTCGCTGACGATGGCCGGCGGGGTCGCGTCCTTGGCCAGCTCCTTGACCAGGGCACTGAAGAACAGGTCCTTGTAGGGCCAGCGGCGGTAGACCGCGCTGCGCGATACGTCCGCGTCGCGGATGACGTCTTCGAAGCTGATGTGGTCCAGGCTCACGGTCAGCCCGGTCCGGTGCACCATGGCCACGGCCGCCTGAAGCATCCGCTGCTCGGTCTCGCGGTCGGACAGGCGGCGGCCCCGGCGGGTCAGGCCCGTCGGGGCCAGCGGGTCCGCCGGGCCGGTGACGTCCGCCGGGCCGGTGACGTCCGCGGGGACCGGGCTCACCCGGCCCGGGCGGGCACGGAACTCGGTTGCCATCTCGCACCTCCGCAGGCACTGTACCTGTTTGGGACTTTAGACACTATGTTTCAAGTTCGGTATCCCTAATTCTAGTGCCCGACAAGCAAGGAAGCCAGAACGGGAGGAACCGATGCGCAGCAGGTCATCGGGGGAAGGCAGCCCCGGAACACCCGGAGACGGGAGCCCCGGAACACCCGGAAGCGGGAGCGGGCGCTCGTTGTACGGCGAACGGCTGCGGGCCATGTACCGGGGCGGGCGGGCCAACGTCACGGCGCGGCGGCTGTCGCGGCTGTGGGCGGCGGTGTTCGGCCTGGGGCTGGCGCCGCGGCGCTGGGTCACGCTCGAGGTGCCCGGGCGCCGCTCGGGCCGGATGACCCGGTTCCCGCTCGGGATGGCCGATTGGAACGGCGAGTGGTACCTCGTGCCGATGCTCGGCGACCGGTCCAACTGGGTGCAGAACGTCCGGGCCGCCGGCGGCCACGCCATCGTCCGGCACGGGCGGGCCCGGCCGTGCCGGCTTATCGAGGTGCCGGTCGGTGAGCGCGGTCCGATCATCCGGCGCTACCTGGACCGGGTGCCGGGCGGCCGGCCGCATATCCCCGTCCACCGGGACGCGGCCCTGGCCGCGTTCGACGCGATCGCCCCCCGCTACCCCGTGTTCCGGGTCGTCCCGGCCGGGACACACGGGGCCCAGCAGACAATACTCAGCACGGAAGGTTCGTCATCATGACCAGACCAGCCCAGCTCGCCTCCACCGCACGGCCGCCTGGCGGATCGCCCCGGCGTCACCACTGGTGGCGATGGATTCTCGGGGGCGTGGCCGTGCTCCTGGTACTGATCGTGGCGGGGGCCGCCGCCGCGGTAAAGCTTCAGCCGTCACCGGCTCCGCTGGCCCTGCCCACCGGGACGCCGGCGGCCCCGTCCGGCCCGCTGGCCGGCCGGTGGCAGGTCGCGGCGGGATCGATGGCGGGATTCCGGGTCCAGGAGACCATCATCGGGATGAGCAACGAGGTGGGCGGGAACACGAACACCGTGACCGGGGCCGTCGCCCTCGCGGGTAACCGGGTCACCTCAGGTTCGTTCGGCATCAATCTCACCATGATCACTGTCGGCGGGAAGAAGCAGCCGCAGTTCGCCGCCAGCCTCGACGCCGGGCGGTATCCGGACGCGACGGTCACGCTCGCGCGGCCGGTCCCGCTGAATGCGGCGTTCGCGGCGGGCCGGACGGTGACGATGACGGCTCCGGCCGAGCTCACCCTGCACGGGACCACGCGCCCGGTGACGGTGACGCTGACGGCGCGGCGGGACGGGGCGGCGCTGCAGGCCGCGGGGACGATCCCGGTCACGTTCGGGAACTGGGGCATCAAGCAGCCAACGGGGTACGGCCCGATCGGCTCGCTCGCCAGCCACGGAACGGCCGAGTTCGTGCTCGTCCTGCACCGGGCCGGCTAGTGTGCCGGGCGGCTAAACGGGCGGCCAGGGCGGGGGCCGGCTCCGGGCTAGTCCTGACACATAGCGAGGTCTAACTGCTCTAACCCGTAGTTCTGGCGGCCTTCCGCGGCCGGCCGGGCTTGCGGTCCCATCGCCGATCGAACGCCTCGATAGCGTCTTTCAGCCAGAGCTTTCCCGCACGCAGTTCATACATCGGCTCGGGAAATGAGGCGTGCCCGTCAGCAAGCTGCCGGAGCCGCTGCGGGGATACACCCAAGATCTCGGCCGCCTCGGGGCCAGAGACCAGCTCCGGCAGCGTCGGGCGCATGTTCTCGGCCTCGAGCACATCCTGGCGGACAACATCCACCCGGACGGCCGGCCAATCCGGCATCCCGGCCTTGTCGGCCAGCTTCTCGATGAGATCAGAACCGGAGCTGGTCGCTTCCCAGGCATTGGAGGCCTCGACGCTGATGGTCGCCTCCCAGGTTCCGGTGCCCGTCGACACGACGCCGTCATGCTGTCCGAGCAGGTCCATAAGGGCATCTGCGGCGTCCTCATCGACCGTAAGGCCCTGGGCGTTGGCCGAGGCTCGCGCTTCCGTGTGCACGCTGTACCAATCGCTGCCCATGCCCTACTTCCTCTCTGGTGGCCAGTGGCCGCCTTTCCGCCGCACCTCCGCGATCCAGTTACTGAAGGCGCGTCCGCGCGTATTCCCGGTCTTGGGCACCCTGATCGCCGGCTGATTACGATCAGCGGGGCACAGCCGGGGGTAGCCGCCGCCCTTCGGCAGCTTGTACGTCCAGCCCTCGTTGTCGATCAGGTACTCGATGACCCTGCGGTGGTCGTTACCGATCTCCCGCCCGGGGCGGTCCGTCTCCTCACGGTCCTCATCAGGGTGGTCATCACCCTGCCTGCCGGTACCCATGCTACCTCTTTCCCTTGCGATATAGCAATGGTTATTAACGTTCCCATGCGATCACTCACAGTTCATCGACACGGCTCAGAGGTAGCCGCTGTCGGCTACAGAAGGCCATGGTGGAGCCTTCCGACTACCATAGCCGGCGTTTGTGAACAAGGGCAACGCTGTACACATCGGCTTGCTTAAGTCTGTGTACATCGGTAAGGTGACCCCATGCCCATCGACGAGCACGACCAGATCACCGCCGCCGCGATCGCGCGGCTCGCCGGTGTCGGCCGTGCCGCCGTGTCGAACTGGCGACGGCGTTATCCGGAGTTCCCCGAGCCGACCGGGGGCAGCCCGACCAGCCCGACGTTCTCCCGGAGCGAGGTCGAGGCCTGGCTGAAGGCCACCGGCAAGGCTGACCAGCTGGCGACGGCCGGCCGGACCGAGACCGGGACCCAGCGAATCAGCGAGCCGGAAGGTCCGTCCGGGAGCTGGTACGACCCGGCGACGGACGCCGTTATCCCGGAAGAGGCTGAGCGGGCCATCGCCGACCTCACCGCGGGGCAACTGCTGGCCAGGGTCATGGCCTCCCTGCTGCCGCGTTCGACGGCCGCGGCGCAGCCAGTGGATGCCGATGGCGAAGCACCGACCGTGCTCGACCCGGCCTGCTCCGAGGCGACCCTGCTGATGGCGGTCGCCGATCGGTTCGGCAGTCGCATCAGGCTCGCTGGACAGGAGATTGACGAGGAAGCCGCCTCGGCGGCCGCCGTGAACCTCCGCAGTGACGCCCACGATGTTCTGCGCGAGATTTACACCGGTGACTCGCTGCTGGACAATCAGCTCAGTCAGTACCTCGGGATGGCAGCAGCCGTCGTCTGCGAGCCGCCGTTCGATCGGCCGCAGTGGCCTTCGGTCGAGCTGACCACCGACCCGCGCTGGGAGTTCGGCATCCCGGCGCCGCGCGATGGTGAGCTGGCCTGGGTGCAGCACTGTTACGCGCACCTGCGCCCGCGCGGCGTGGCCGTGGTCGCCGTGTCGCCGCGAACCTGTGTCCAGCCCTCCGGGGAGCAGATCCGGGGCGCATTGGTCCGGTCGGGTGCGCTGCGCGATGTCATCGCTCTGCCCAAGGGGATGGGCTCGCTGCCGGACACCGACGTGTATCTCTGGGTCCTGCAGCGTCCCTACGGCGCCCAGGACCATACGGCCGTGCGCATGGTGGATCTCTCAGGTCTGGGCGACGCGGCCGACGTCCCGCATGAGTTCGCCGCGTGGGAGCGGCTGCTGGGCCACACCGATCCGACGATCTCCCGCGCCGTCCCGCGCCTGGAACTGCTCGACAGCGACGCCAATCTCCTGCCTTCCCGCTACGTCAAGGCGCGGTCCGAGGCGAGCGCCGAGGATCTGGCCGGCGTCACCGGCCGGCTGGAGACCCTCTACGCGCGCATCGGCCGGGGCCTGCCGCGATTCGGGGCTCCGGCGGCCAAACCCCGTTACTCATACGTCACGCTCGGCGAGCTGGAGCGCGCGGGCGCACTGACGATTCAATCTCGCGACGCCACGCCGCGCCCGGGTGACCTGCTGGTGCGGACCCTCGGCCGCCCGCCGGTCGTCGCGACCGGGACGACCGCCGACGATACCGGTATCGCCCAGGTCGTCGAGATCGACGAAACCCGCCTCGACGCGCACTTCGTCGCGACATTCCTGCGCGCCGACGCCAACGCGCTGCCGGTGGCCAATACACTCGGCGCCCTGAGCCGCGAGGACCTGCGCCGCTGCCGGATTCCCCGGCTCCTCCTGGCCGACCAGCGTAGGTACGGCGACGCATTCCGCCACCTCCAGGAACTGCAGGACGCACTGAACGCCCTGGCCACGGTGAGCACGAACGTGATCGCTCAGACGATCCATGGCCTGACCACCGGCGCTCTGGCGCCGGATTTCCCGCGATCCACCACCGTTGACCACGCCGACGCATCTGACGGGGAGACAAGATAGCTGTGAGCTCAGGGCCTACGCACTCGAAGATGGCGAGCGACATCTGGTCGGTGGCCGACCTGCTGCGCGGGGATTACAAGCGCCACGAGTACGGTCAGGTGATCCTGCCGTTCACGCTGCTGCGCCGCCTCGACGCGGTGATGGCCCCGACGCGCGAGACCGTGCGGGCCCGCGATGCGGCGCTCGACATCCAGAACAAGCAGCGTCTCCTGGAACTCGCCGCCAAGCTGCCCTTCTACAACACGTCCCAGCAAGACTTCGCGACGGTCACGGCAGATGCCTCCCAGGTAGCCAAGAACCTGCGCGATTACGTCAACGGTTTCTCGGCCAACGTCCGCGAGATCCTGGCCCGCTTCAACCTGGACAATCAGATCACCAGCCTGGCCAACGCGAAGCTTCTGTACCGGGTCGTGGCCCGGTTCGCGGAGATGCGTGATCTCGACAAGCTGTCCAGCCACGACATGGGGTACGTCTTCGAGCACCTGATCCGGAAGTTCGCCGAAGATTCCAACGAGACCGCCGGTGAGCACTTCACGCCCCGCGAAGTCATCAAGCTGATGGTCGATCTGCTGATCGCCCCGGACGCCGAGACCGTGGCCGGTGAGGGCCAGGTCATCAACATCCTCGACCCGGCCTGCGGGACCGGCGGCATGCTGACCACGGCCGAGGATCGCATCAAGGCGATCAACCCGAAGGCCGAGGTCTACCTGTACGGCCAGGAGGTCAACCCCGAATCGTGGTCGGTTTGCCAGTCGGACATGCTGATGCGGAACCAGCGCGGCCAGATCTACTTCGGCAACTCCTTCAGCAACGACGGTTACCCGGGCCGGAAGTTCGATTACATGCTGGCCAATCCGCCGTTCGGGGTGGAGTGGAAGAAGGTCAAGGAAGAAGTCGAGGCAGACGCCGACCTTGGCTATGCCGGCCGGTTCGGGGCTGGCACCCCGCGGATCAACGACGGATCGTTCCTGTTCCTGCAGCACATGATCTCGAAGATGGAGCCGGTCGAGGGCAAGGGCGCCCGGCTGGCCATCGTGTTCAACGGCTCGCCGCTGTTCACCGGCGGGGCTGAGTCCGGCGAGTCGAACATCCGCCGGTGGATCCTGGAGAACGATTGGCTGGAGGGCATCGTCGCTCTGCCTGACCAGCTCTTCTACAACACCGGCATCTCGACGTACTTCTGGATCCTGTCCAACCGGAAGGCCAAGGTGCTGCGTAACAAGGTGATCCTGCTCGACGCCCGCGACCAGTGGGAAAAGATGCGCAAGTCCCTGGGCGACAAACGCAAGCAGATCAGCGACGCGCAGATCGAGCACATCACCAAGCTGTACATGGACGCCCTTGAGGTCGCGGCGGATACCGAACACCCGGACCACGGCAAGGTAAAGGTCTTCAAGACCCGCGACTTCGGCTACCACCGCATCACGGTCGAGCGCCCACTCAGGCTCCGCTTCGAGATCACCGACGACACCCTCGCGGCCCTGGAAACCGCCAAGTCTCTGGCCAAGTGGGAGGGCCGCGAGGCGCTCATCGAGGCGGTGCGCGATTCGGTGGGCTCGGTCTGGTGGACTAAGAAGGAGGCCACCAGCGCTCTGCGTACGGCGGTCACGTCGGCCGGGGCAATGTGGCCGAGCGCGGCGGCGGTGCTGAAGGGCCTCTGGGGAGCCGTCTCGGTGTCCGACTCCGAAGGCGAGGTTCAGACGGCACCGGACGGCACTCCCCTGCCGGACCCGGACCTGCGCGACTATGAGAACGTGCCACTCGACGAGGACATCGACGCCTACTTCGCCCGCGAGGTCACCCCGCACGTCCCGGACGCCTGGATCGACCACGACAAGACCAAGACCGGCTACGAAATCCCCTTCACCCGCCACTTCTACGTCTACACTCCCCCGCGTCCCCTGGCAGAAATCGATGCCGAACTCCGCGACCTGGAAGCCCAGATCCAAAAACTCCTGGGCGAGGTGACGAGGTGACTTGGAACTCTATGAGGCTCAAGGACCTGTGCGTTGACGCCGGGCAGTATGGGCTCAACATTTCTGCGCAGGACTACGCGCTGGATGGATACCGGCTCATCCGTACATCGGACATCGATGAAACTGGGCGGCTGCGCTCACGCGATAACGCTGTTTTTGTTGATGTCCCACTGGATGCGCGCCATAGAGTGAGAGGGGGAGATCTTCTGCTATCACGAAGCGGAACTGTTGGGCGCGCGTTGCTTCTTGGGGCCACGGATGAGCCGTGTACATATGCAGGCTACCTCGTGCGGTTCCGTCCACTACGAACTACTGAACCACGTTTTTTGTCCTACGTCGCGGCATCGAGTGGATTTCAGGCGGCAGTAATGGCTGATGCCGTCACCTCAACGATCCAGAACTTCAACGCCGAGCGCTACGCGAACATTCATATTTCAGCCCCACCCTTCGACGAGCAGCGCCGCATCGCCGACTTCCTCGACGCCGAGACCGGTCGGGTAGACCGACTAATGAGCTCTCAGCTTCAGGTGCTGAATCTACTTGAGGAGCGCGCCAACGCGCAGATCCTCCAGATCATCGGGCAAAGCCTTCTTGTCAGGCTAGAAGGAACACCGATCATCCCCATGCGACGAGTGGTCCAAAAACTTTACCGACCGACTATGCCCACAGAGGAAGTAATAACTGCATTTCGGGATGGTCAAGTTACGTCCCGTTTCGTTCGCCGTAGTGAAGGATATACTCTGTCGGCTAGCACAGATATCCAAGGTCAAGGCGTTGAAGTTGGCGATATTGTCATTCACGGGCTGGATGGTTTTGCCGGGGCAATCGGCGACTCAGAGGCTTCTGGAAACTGCAGTCCAGTTTATCACATTTGCATCCCGATAGACGGCGGGAATTCTACTTTCTATGGACGTCTCCTCCGACTGCTATCACTTAGTGACTATCTTGCGCTTTATGGCGGCAGCGCGCGGGAACGCGCCGTCGACTTCCGAAACTGGAAAATCTTTGGTCGCGCTCCTATACCGCAGGTCGAACCAGCAGCTCAGCATGAAATCGGAAACTCAATCACAAGAATCCGTCCGCTCCGCGAAGAGGTTAAGCGGTTTAACGAGCGTCTAACGGAACGGCGGCAGGCTCTGATCACAGCTGCCGTTACCGGGCAGATCGACGTGACGACCGCAGGCGGGCTGGCTTCGGCGGGAGGTGCTGCATGAGTCCCGGGGCGCGCACCGAGCATGCCTTTGAGGATCGGGTTGCGGAGGAGCTTCGCATTCAGGGGTGGTCGCCGGGGGCCGGGACGTTCGATGCTGGGCTGGGTCTCGATACCGGGGACATGTTCCGGTTCATCGGGGCGACGCAGGTGAAGAAGTGGGAACGGCTCATCGAGCTGTACGGCGGCGATCAGGCGACGGCGCAGCGGCACTTCCGGCAGCGGGTCGCGGCCGAGGTCGACGCGCGCGGAGTGCTCGACGTGCTGCGCCAGGGGGTACGCGACCGGGGGGTGCAGATCGACCTGGCCTACTTCCGGCCGGGGCATACGCTGGCCGCCGACGCGCTGGCCGAGTACCGCGAGAACGTGCTGACCGTCGCGCGGCAGGTGCACTACAGCGTGCGCGACCCGCGCAGCTCGGTGGACATGGCGCTGTTCCTCAACGGGCTGCCCGTCGCCACCGTCGAGCTGAAGAACCCGAACACCGGGCAGAACGCCGACCACGCCATCGCGCAGTACCGGCGCCGTGATCCGAACGAGGTGTTCTTCGCCAAGCGGGCCCTCGTCCATTTCGCGGTCGATCCCGACCGGGCGTTCATCACGACCCGGCTGCGCGGCCGCGATACCCGGTTCGTGCCGTTCAACGTGGGGTCCAATGGCCCGGGGGTGGCCGGGGCGGCGGGGAATCCGCCGGCCGCGCCCGGTTCGTACAGCGTCGCCTACCTCTGGGAGCAGATCTGGCAGCGCGACAACTGGCTGGAGATCCTGCACCGCTTCGTGCACATCCAGGAGCCGGACAAGAAGGGCGTGAAGGAAAGCCCGCACACATCGCCGCGCATCTTCCCGCGCTACCACCAGTGGGACGCGGTGCAGAAGATGGTGACACACGCCCGCGGCCACGGGGCGGGACACAACTATCTGGTCCAGCACTCGGCCGGGTCGGGCAAGTCCAACACGATCGCCTGGCTGTGCCACCGCCTGTCCAACCTGTTCGACGCCGGAAACCAGCCCGTCTTCCATAAGGTCGTGGTGATCACCGACCGCGACGTGCTCGACAAGCA
>PLRW01000062.1 GCA_003164955.1 Actinomycetota bacterium | reverse complement strand
GGTGGCGGTGGCGGTGGCGGTGGCGGTGGTCGTCCGGACCGCCGCGACCGCGGGGACCGGCCCGACCGTGGCCCGGGCGGCTCGTCCGCTCCCGCCGCCGTCGGGTCTGCCCCGGCCGAGGCATCGGCCGCCGCGCCGGCTGGCTCGGCGGGCGCAACTGGAGGGGAGGGCTAGGACATGCTCGTTCCACGCAGAGTCAAGCACCGTAAGCAGCACCGGCCCGACCGCCACGGCAAGGCCAAGGGCGGTACGGCGGTGGCCTTCGGCGAGTTCGGCATCCAGGCGCTCGAGCACTCGTACGTGACCAACCGGCAGATCGAGGCGGCCCGTATCNNTTTTCCCGGACCGGCCGCTGACCAAGAAGCCGGCCGAGACCCGGATGGGGTCCGGCAAGGGCTCGCCCGAGTGGTGGGTCGCCAACGTCAAGCCGGGCCGCGTGATGTTCGAGCTGTCCGGTGTGGCCGAGCCGGTCGCACGGGAGGCCCTTCGCCGGGCGATCCACAAGCTCCCGATGAAGTGCAAGGTCGTAACGCGAGAAGGCGGTGAAGCTTGATGTTCAACCACAAGCTCCCGATGCTGTGCTTGCTGAAGACCTGCAAGGTCGTTACGCGAGAGGGCGGTGAGGCGTGATGGCAACGGGCCTGACCGCCGGTGAGCTGCGCACGTCCAGCGAGGACGAGCTGGGCAGCAAGCTGGCCGAGGCGAAGGAGGAGCTGTTCAACCTCCGTTTCCAGGGCGCCACCGGCCAGCTGGAGAACCACGGGCGGCTGCGTGCCGTCCGCAAGGAGATCGCCCGCATCTACACCGTGATGCGGGAGCGGGAACTTGGCATCGTCGTGGAGCTTCCGGACGAGACCGAAGACGCCGGGAACCAGGAGGCGGACGCCAGTGAGTGAGAACACGGGAACCGCGGTCAGCCGGGAAGCGGCGCGCGGTTACCGCAAGGCCCGTGAGGGCCTTGTGACCAGCAGCAAGATGGACAAGACCGTCGTGGTCGAGGTCGAGGACCGCGTCAAGCACCCCAAGTACGGCAAGGTCATCCGCCGTACCAAGAAGTATCAGGCACACGATGAAGCCAACGCCTGTGGCGTGGGCGACCGCGTGCTGCTGATGGAGACCCGGCCGCTGTCCGCCACCAAGCGGTGGCGCGTGGCCGAGATTCTCGAAAAGGCCAAGTAAGCCACAAGCAGGTAACCGCCGGCCACGATGCCCGGCGTGAGGAAGCAGGAGTTGACGTGATCCAGCAGGAGTCGCGGCTCAAGGTCGCCGACAACACGGGTGCCAAGGAGATCCTCTGCATCCGTGTGCTCGGCGGCTCAGGCCGGCGATACGCGGGCATCGGCGACGTCATCGTGGCAACCGTGAAGGACGCACTTCCCGGTGCCGGCGTGAAGAAGGGCGACGTCGTCAAGGCCGTCGTTGTGCGCACCCGCAAGGAGCGCCGCCGCGGTGACGGCTCCTATATCCGCTTCGATGAGAACGCCGCGGTCCTGATCAGGGACGGCGGGGACCCCCGCGGTACCCGTATCTTCGGCCCGGTCGGCCGCGAACTGCGCGAGAAGCGGTTCATGCGGATCATCTCGCTCGCGCCGGAGGTGCTCTAGTGAAGATCAAGAAAGGCGATCGCGTGATCGTCGTGGCGGGCCGTGACCGCGGCCGCGAGGGCACGGTCATCGCCGCCTACCCCGAACGCCAGAAGGTGCTCGTCCAGGGCGTGAACATGGTGAAGAAGAACACCAAGGTCACCCAGGGCATACGGGGGGCCAAGGAGGGTGGCATCGTCCACGCCGAAGCGCCGATCCACGTGAGCAACGTGCAGATCGTCGACCCGGACACGAAGAAGCCGGCCCGTGTCGGCTACCGGGTGGACGAGGACGGCAAGAAGGTCCGGGTTGCCCGGCCGAGCGGTAAGGAAATCTGATGCCAGCAGCGACGAGAGAAGCGGCCACGGCGGCTCCGCCGGCGGACGCGCCCCGTCTCAAGGAGCGCTACCTCAGCGAGATCGCGCCCGCGCTCCGTGAGGAGTTCGGGTACGGCAACGTCATGCAGGTGCCCGGGCTGGCCAAGATCGTGGTCAACATGGGCGTCGGTGAGGCGGCCCGCGACGCCAAGCTCATCGAGGGGGCGGTCCGTGACCTTTCCCTCATCACCGGGCAGAAGCCGGCCGTGGCCCGGGCGAAGAAGTCCATCGCCCAGTTCAAGCTGCGCGAGGGCATGCCGATCGGGGCGCACGTGACGCTCCGGGGCACCCGGATGTGGGAGTTCGCCGACCGGCTGCTCACGATCGCACTGCCGCGGATCCGTGACTTCCGCGGTCTGTCGCCCCGTCAGTTCGACGGCCGCGGCAACTACACGTTCGGCCTGACTGAGCAGCTGATGTTCCACGAGATCGACCCGGACCGGGTAGACCGGCAGCGGGGGATGGACATCACCTTCGTCACGAGCGCGACCAATGACGATGAGGGCCGCTCGCTGCTGCGGCGCCTCGGTTTCCCCTTCAGGGAGGGTTGATAGTGGCGAAGAAGGCGCTGGTCGTCAAGGCCAACCGGAAGCCGAAGTTTGCCGTGCGCGCGTACACGCGCTGCACGCGCTGCGGGCGCCCCCGGGCCGTGTACCGCAAGTTCGGCCTCTGCCGCATTTGCTTCCGCTCGATGGCGCACCGCGGTGAGCTGCCGGGCATCACCAAGTCCAGCTGGTAACCCACGGGTGGCCGCCGTACCTCGGCGGCCACCAATGAGCAAACCCAATAAGCAAACACCACGAGCAAATAAGACCGACCCGGGTGCGCGCCGCGCACTCAACGACCACCGAAGGTCCCGCACCGCCCGGGCAGGCAGCCCGGGCGGGGACGGAAACCACGGTGAGGAGGGCCCATCAGGCCATGACGATGACCGACCCGATCGCAGACATGCTGACCCGTCTGCGCAACGCGAACGCCGCGTACCACGACACGGCGGCTATGCCGTACTCGAAGATCAAGTCCCACATCGCCGAGATCCTCCAGCAGCAGGGCTATATCGCCGGCTGGTCGGTCGAGAGCGCCGAGGTGGGCAGGAAGCTCGTGGTCAGCCTCAAGTACGGCAACTCGCGCGAGCGCTCGATCGCCGGCATCAAGCGGGTATCCAAGCCCGGCTTGCGGGTGTACGCGAACAAGGACAACCTGCCGAAGGTCCTGGGCGGCCTGGGTGTCGCGATCATCTCGACGTCCAACGGCCTGATGACCGACAAGCAGGCACACAAGCGTGGCGTGGGCGGGGAAGTCCTCGCCTACGTCTGGTAAGAGGGGAGTCGGCTATGTCAAGGATCGGACGGCTCCCCATTGAGGTGCCCAGCGGCGTTGACGTCGCCATCGACGGGCGCGATGTGACCGTCACCGGGCCCAAGGGGACGCTGAGCTACAGCGTGCCGGAGCCACTGACCGTCGTCCGCGAGGACGGCACGGTCAAGGTCACCCGGCCGAACGACGAGGGCAAGGTCCGTGCGCTGCACGGTTTGTCGCGCACGCTGATCGCCAACATGGTGACCGGTGTCACCGATGGTTACCGCAAGACGCTGGAGATCGTCGGCGTCGGCTACCGCGTGCAGGCCCGGGGGCAGAACCTGGAGTTCGCGCTCGGCTACAGCCACCCGGTGACCGTGGCGCCCCCCGAGGGCATCACGTTCCGCGTCGAGGCGCCCACCCGGTTCGTCGTCGAGGGCATCGACAAGCAGCAGGTGGGCGAGATCGCGGCGAAGATCCACAAGCTGCGTAAGCCCGACCCGTACAAGGGCAAGGGCGTGCGTTACCAGGGCGAGCAGGTTCGCCGCAAGGTCGGGAAGGCTGGGAAGTAGCGATGGCTAGCACGAAGACCAGGTCGCGTGCGCGCAGCGGGCGGCGGCTGAGCGCCCGCGCCGCATCGCAGGCCAAGCGGCACCTGCGGGTGCGCAAGAAGGTCACCGGCAGCCCGCAGCGGCCCCGGCTGGTTGTCAACCGCTCCGCGCGGCACATGTTCGCGCAGATCGTCGACGACACCGCAGGCCGGACGCTGGCGTCCGCGTCCTCGCTGGACGCGGACATCCGCGGCGCGGACGGCGACAAGAAGGCCAGGGCCGCCCGCGTCGGCGAACTGCTGGCCCGCCGGGCGACTGAGGCAGGCGTCACCGCCGTGGTGTTCGACCGGGGTGGCTACGCCTACCACGGCCGGCTGGCGGCGCTGGCTGATGCCGCCCGGGAAGGCGGGCTGGATTTCTGATGGCCCGCATGACAGCAATACCTGAGATGAGGAAAAGCTAATGCCAGGAGCTCCGCGGCGCGGCCCCGGTGGCGAGCGGCGCGAACGCCGTGACGACCGACGCGGAGGCGGCGCCGACAAGTCGCCGGCCTACCTCGAGCGCGTGGTCACCATCAACCGCGTGGCCAAGGTGGTCAAGGGCGGCCGCCGGTTCAGCTTCACCGCGCTCGTCGTGGTGGGCGACGCCAACGGCATGGTCGGCGTCGGATACGGCAAGGCCAAGGAGGTGCCCGCGGCGATCGCCAAGGGTGTCGAGGAGGCCAAGAAGCACTTCTTCCGGGTGCCGCGCATCGCCGGCACCATCCCGCACACCGTGCAGGGCGAAGACGCGGCCGGCGTCGTGCTGCTGAAGCCGGCCAGCCCGGGAACCGGCGTGATCGCCGGCGGCCCGGTGCGCGCCGTGCTCGAGTGCGCGGGCATCCATGACGTGCTCTCCCGCTCGCTCGGCTCCTCCAATCCGATCAACGTCGTGCACGCGACGGTGGCCGCGCTGAAGGGCCTGAGCCGGCCGGAGGAAATCGCGGCCAAGCGTGGCCTGCCCATCGAGGACGTCGCTCCGGCGGCGATGCTCCGGGCGCGCGCGGGCGCGTCCAGCTAGGCGGGAGCAGCACCATGGCACAGTTGAAGGTCACCCAGATCAAGTCAGAGATCGGTGGTACGCGGCCGCAGCGTGACTCGCTGCGCTCGCTCGGGCTGAAGCGGATCGGGCAGGTTGTCGTCAAGCCGGACAAGCCCGAGTTCCGCGGCATGATTCAGGCCGTACGCCACCTGGTAAGCGTGGAGGAGGTGGACTGATATGCCGGCCAAGCCAGCGAAGGCGCCAGCGGACGGCACTGCGAACGTGGACGACACTGCGAACGCGGAGGACGCTCCGAAGGCCACTCGTAAGCCCAGGGGCGCCAGTAAGCCCGCGGCGGAGCCTGCCGCTGCTTCGGGCCGTGGCCTGAAGCTTCACCACCTCCGGCCGGCGCCCGGGTCGCGGACCGCGAAGACCCGGGTCGGCCGGGGTGAGGCGTCGAAGGGCAAGACCGCGGGGCGCGGTACCAAGGGCACCGGGGCGCGGACGACGATGCGCCTGGGCTTCGAGGGTGGCCAGATGCCGCTGTACCGGCGCGTGCCGAAGCTCAAGGGCTTCTCCAACGCCGGGTTCGGCACCACCTACCAGGTGGTGAACACCGGGCGCCTCGCGGAGCTGTACCCCACGGGCGGCGACGTGACCCCGGACGACCTCGTGGCCAAGGGCGCCATCCGCAAGGGTGAGCGCGTCAAGGTGCTCGCCGATGGCGAGATCTCGGTGGCGCTGCGGGTGAGCGCGCACGCGTTCTCCGCGTCCGCCCGCGAGCGCATCACCGGCGCGGGCGGGTCCGTCACGCAGCTCTGAGCCGACCACCGTTCGCCTTAGTAATGCCGGAACTGCCGGGTAGGATACGGAAGCCGCACGGCTGGGAGACATTGATCAATCGAACCGAGGACTGCGCATGCTGACCGCGTTCCTCCGCGCCTTCCGGACGCCAGACCTGCGCAAGAAGCTGCTCTTCACGATCGGCATCATCGCGCTGTTCCGGTTCGGGGCCGCGGTACCGACCCCCGGCATCTCGGAGAAGGCCATCACCTTCTGCGCCGGCGTCGAATCCAGCAACGGGACCGCGCAGGGTGTCTACCAGCTCGTCAACCTGCTGAGCGGGAACGCGCTGCTCCGCATGTCGGTGTTCGCCCTCGGCATCATGCCGTACATCACCGCCAGCATCATCCTGCAGTTGCTCACCGTGGTCATCCCGCGGCTCGAGGCGCTGAAGAACGAGGGCCAGGCGGGCACGGCCAAGATCACTCAGTACACCCGGTATCTCACCATCGGGCTGGGCGTGCTGCAGTCCACCGGCTACGTGGAGCTGGCCCGGTCGGGCCGCCTGTACCCGAGCTGCAGCGAGAACCTGATCCCCAACTCGTCGATCTTCACGATTGCCACCATGGTGGTCACCATGGTGTCCGGCACCGCCGTCATCATGTGGATGGGCGAGCTGATCACCGACCGCGGCGTCGGTAACGGTATGTCGGTCCTGATCTTCACCCAGGTCATCGCGGTCATCCCCGGCGGCCTGCTGGAGATCTACCGCACCAAGTCGGCGTTCATCACCGGGATCACCGTGGTCGTGCTGGTCGCGATCGTCGCGTTCGTCGTGTACATGGAGCAGGCGCAGCGGCGGATCCCCGTGCAGTACGCCAAGCGCATGGTCGGGCGGCGCATGTACGGCGGGACGTCCACCTACATACCGCTGAAGGTCAACCAGGCGGGTGTCATCCCGGTTATCTTCGCCTCGTCGCTGCTGTATATCCCGCAGCTGGCGGCGTCGCTGTTCGGGAACGCGAACAAGCCGCAGGGCTGGGTGGGATGGATCGACAAATATCTCACGCAGACGAGCACGACCCTCAAGGACCAGGCCCCCTACCTGGCCTTGTTCTTCGTGCTGATCATCGGCTTCACGTACTTCTACGTGTCGATCACCTTCAACCCGACCGAAGTCGCCGACAACATGAAGAAGTACGGCGGCTTTATCCCCGGTATCCGGCCCGGCCGGCCCACCGCCGAGTACCTGAACTACGTGCTCACGCGCCTGACCGCGCCGGGTTCGCTGTACCTCGCGGTCATCGGCCTGATCCCGGCGGTGGCGTTCGCGCTGATGGGCGTGAGTAATCAGATACCGTTCGGCGGCACGAGCCTGCTGATCATGGTCGGTGTCGGCCTGGACACGGTGAAGCAGATCGAGAGCCAGTTGCAGCAGCGCAACTATGAGGGTTTCCTCCGATAGTGCGTATCGTCCTCGTTGGGCCCCCCGGAGCGGGCAAGGGGACACAAGCCCAATTCATAGCCTCACACCTGGCGATCCCGAAGATATCGACAGGTGACATCTTCCGGCACAACGTCACCAACGGGACGCCTCTGGGCCGTCAGGCCAAGGAGTATATGAACCGTGGTGACCTGGTGCCCGACGAGGTCACCATCGCCATGGTCCGTGACCGGCTGGGTGAGGACGACGCACAGGCCGGTTTCCTGCTGGACGGCTTCCCCCGGAACGTGCCGCAGGCCGAGACGCTGAAGAAACTGCTGACCGACTGGGGCACCCGGCTCACCGTCGTCCTCGAACTGGTGGTGGACGAGGATGAGGTGGTCCGCCGGCTGTCCGGCCGCCGGACGTGCCGGCGGTGCGAGCGCGTGTGGCACATCCTCTTCGACCCGCCCACCCGGGACGGGATCTGTGACGCCTGCGGGGGCGAGCTCTTCCAGCGTGACGACGACCGCGAGGAGACGGTGCGGCACCGTCTCGAGGTGTACACCAAGCAGACCGCGCCGCTGGTCGCCTACTACGCCGACGAGGGCATCCTGATCGGGATCGACGCGACCGGGCCGGTGGAGGAGATCACCGAACGGGCACTGGCCGCCTTGCGGCCGTTTGCCCGCTGAGCTGCCCATATACGAGATTGGCCACGGACCAGATGGGGACGCCGATGCGGTCGAAGCCGGGGATAGAGATCAAGTCCCCCGAGCAGATCCTGTCTATGCGCGAGGCGGGCCTGGTCGTCGCGCGCACCCTCGAGGTGCTGCGGGCGGCGGTCAGACCCGGCGTCAGCACCGCCGACCTGGACGAGCTGGCCGAGCGCGAGATCCGGGGGGCCGGTGCCACCCCTTCGTTCAAGGGCTACCACGGGTACCCGGCGTCAATCTGCACGTCGGTCAACCAGGTCATCGTGCATGGGATCCCCCGTCCGGACACCGTGCTGGGCGAGGGGGACATCATCTCCATCGACTGCGGCGCCATCGTGGACGGCTGGCACGGGGACGCGGCCCTCACCGTCGGCGTGGGGGAGATCGCTCCCGAGCTGGGCCGGCTGCTCGACGTGTGCGAGACCGCGCTCTGGCGGGGCCTGGCCCAGGCGCAGCCCGGCCACCGGCTGACCGACGTATCCCACGCGGTGGAGGCGTCCGTGCGGGCCGCGGGATCGTACGGGATCATCGAAGAGTACGTCGGGCACGGCATCGGCACCGCTATGCATATGGAGCCGCCGGTGCCGAACTACGGCCGGCCGGGCCGCGGCCCGCGGCTGCGGGACGGTATGGCCATCGCCGTCGAGCCGATGATCGTCCTCGGGCGCGCCGAGACGAAGGTGCTGGAGGACGGGTGGACCGTCGTCAGCGCCGACGCGAGCCATGCGGCGCACTACGAGCACACCGTCGCGATCACTCCGGACGGCCCGTGGGTGCTGACCGCGCTGGACGGTGGCGCGGCCGGATTCGCGGCGATCGGCGAGCCGTCAGTTGCCGGAACGGTACCTCAGGATGCACTCTCAGAGGAGAGGCTCCGCGGCTAGCACGGGGCCCGCCTGCCCCCCGGGGCGATAGGTGAGGAGGACGCTGGTGCCGTCGGAACCACAGTTCCGTGCTTCGGACGCCGACCGGGACCATGTTGCCTCGCTCCTGCAGGAGCATCACGCGGCCGGGCGGCTGACCGCCGAGGAATTCGCCGAGCGGATGGAGGCGGCGCTGTGCGCCCGGACCCTCGGCGAGCTCGATGACCTGCTGGCCGACCTGCCGCACGTCGACGTGCGCCGGTACTCGCTCCCGGATGCTTCGCTGCACCGCCCGCCCGCGCAGGGCCTGCTCCCGGCGGACTGGCCGGGCCGGCGGCCGTGAGCCAGCCGGAGGCCGTGCGATCGGGCTGCCCCCGTCGGGGTGGCGCTGTCGGGGTGGCGCCCGGCGCGGGCATAAAACCGGGGCCGGTTCGCTTGTACACCGCTGAGGACGGGTGCCCTGAGCCGCCAGCGCTCGCGCTGACGGGCCCGGTACGCTGTCGCGGGAATGGTGCGAGCCGACGAGTTCGCATTGATGCCGCGTATCGCGTAAACTCGCACACGGCCTGTGGGCTGTTCTTCTCGCGTATCCTTACCGCGAAGCAACGTCTGCTCGGCCGTACCGATCCCGTCGAGGCGGATCCCGCCGCCGATGGGCCCGGCCGGGACCGGCCAGGTGAAGACCTGCTGTGCCCAGCCGGGCAGCTCACTCAGGATACGTACCAAGGCAACGCCGTACGCTGTGCGCGCGGCCGAGCCGGAGAGCGAAACGCGGAGGACATGCCCAAGAAAGACGGCGCCATCGAGATTGAAGGCACAGTTGTCGAGTCCCTGCCAAACGCCTTCTTCAAGGTGGAGCTAGACAACGGGCACCAGGTTCTCGCTCATATCAGCGGGAAAATGCGGATGCACTATATCCGCATCCTGCCCGACGACCGGGTCGTGGTCGAGCTCAGTCCCTACGACCTGAGCCGCGGGCGGATCGTGTACCGGTACAAGTAAGCCGGGCAGTAACAGCACAGTCGCAGGGCCGCCCGCGCGGCGGCCCCATGAGGAGACGCAGGCCGTGAAGGTCAAGCCGAGTGTCAAGAAGATCTGCAGCAAATGCCGGATTATCCGCCGGCACGGCCGGGTGATGGTCATCTGCTCAGATCCGCGGCACAAGCAGCGCCAGGGCTGACAGCCTGGACGGGCCAAGGCTGCCCGGTGGTCTGCGACCACCTTCGCCGCGGCCCACGCTGTCGTGCTAGCCCGGGGGGGCGACCCCCCGGAACCCCCCGGTGTGGGCCCCGCCTACATCACAACTGAAAACGCGTACCGCAAGCTCCGTGGCCGGCCGGTCACGGAGCAACCCCCGGGGGAGGCCGGGGCTGGCTCGGGCAGGGTCAGGAGCGGCGCGAAGGACCTCCCACCGACCGAAGGAGAACTGCCCGCCCATGGCACGCCTTGTTGGCGTTGACCTCCCCCGCGAGAAGCGGATGGAGGTCGCGCTCACCTATGTTTACGGCATCGGCCGGACCCGGGCCCTGGAGACGCTGCAGGCGACCGGCGTCAGCCCTGACGCCCGGGTCAGCGAGCTCGGCGAAGACGAGCTGGTCCGTCTGCGTGACTGGATCGACGCGACCTACCGGGTCGAGGGCGACCTGCGCCGTGAGGTTCAGGCCGACATCCGGCGCAAGATCGAGATCGGCTGCTACCAGGGGATCCGGCACCGCCGGGGCCTGCCCGTGCATGGTCAGCGCACGCAGACCAATGCGCGCACCCGCAAGGGCAAGAAGAAGACGGTGGCCGGCAAGAAGAAGGCCGGCAAGAAGTAGTCAGCGGGCGCTGGCCCTGGGCCAGTGTTCACGACCGATCACCTCAGGAGTTAAGAGCAGATGCCGCCGAGGAGCCGCAACGCGGGCGCCAAGAAGGTGCGCCGCAAGGAGCGGAAGAACGTCGCTCACGGGCACGCCCACATCAGGAGCACGTTCAACAACACGATCGTCTCAATCACCGACCCGACCGGGAACGTCATCGCATGGGCGTCCTCCGGCCAGGTCGGTTTCAAGGGTTCGCGCAAGTCGACGCCGTTCGCCGCGCAAATGGCCGCCGAGGCCGCCGCACGCCGGGCGATGGAGCACGGCATGCGCAAGGTCGACGTTTTCGTTAAGGGTCCCGGTTCGGGGCGGGAGACTGCCATCCGGTCGCTGCAGGCGACCGGCCTGGAGGTCGGCTCGATCCAGGACGTCACCCCGGTTCCGCACAATGGCTGCCGCCCGCCTAAGCGGCGCCGGGTCTGAGGGAGTTAAAGAGCAGATGGCTCGAGACACGGGCGCGGACTGCAAGCGCTGCCGCCGCGAGAAGATGAAGCTGTTCCTGAAGGGCGCCAAGTGCGACTCGCCGAAGTGCCCGATCGAGATCCGGCCTTACCCGCCGGGCGAGCACGGCAGGAACCGCCCCAAGGAGAGCGAGTACCTCCTTCAGATCCGCGAGAAGCAGAAGGCCCGCCGCATGTACGGCGTGCTGGAGCGGCAGTTCCACAACTACTACGAAGAGGCGACGCGCCGGCACGGCCGGACCGGCGACAACCTGCTCCAGATCCTGGAGAGCCGCCTGGACAACGTCGTATACCGGGCCGGCTTCGCCAAGAGCCGTGACATGGCCCGTCAGCTTGTCACGCACGGGCACCTCACGGTCAACGGCCGCAAGGTGGACATCCCGTCCTACCGGGTGTCCGAGAACGACATCGTCGAGGTCCGGCAGAAGTCACGCGACATGACGCCGTTCGTCGTGGCGCAGGCCGAGGCGGGCGAGCGCCAGGTTCCGGCGTGGCTCGAGGTCGTCCCGGACCAGATGCGCGTCCTCGTGCACGCGCTTCCGGTTCGTGCGCAGATTGACACGCAGGTTCAGGAACAGCTCATTGTTGAGCTTTACTCGAAGTAACTAGTTCGCCCGGTCCCCAGCGCCGGGCGGAACCGGCGGCCACACGGTCGCCAGCAAGACCGTGACGTCAAATAGCGGGCGTCACGGGACGAGATCGTGACGTCAAATAGCGGGCGTCACGGGAAGGAAGGCACCATGCTTATCGCTCAGCGCCCCACCCTGACGGAAGAGCCGATAGGTGACGCCCGGTCCAGGTTCGTCATCGAGCCACTGGAGCCGGGTTTCGGGTACACGATCGGTAACTCGCTCCGCCGGACGCTCCTGTCATCCATCCCCGGGGCGGCCGTCACCAGCATCCGGATCGAGGGAGTCCTGCACGAGTTCTCCACCGTGCCGGGTGTGAAGGAGGACGTCACCGACCTCATCCTCAACCTCAAGGGCCTGGTCGTCTCCTCCGAGCACGACGAGCCCGTGGTGATGTACCTGCGCAAGCAGGGTCCGGGCGTGGTCACCGCCGCGGACATCACCCCGCCGGCCGGGGTGGAGGTCTACAACCCCGAACTGCACATCGCCACCCTGAACGGCAAGGGCAAGCTCGAGATGGAACTGACCGTCGAGCGCGGTCGCGGTTACGTCTCGGCCACCCAGAACAAGCAGCCCGGCCAGGAGATCGGCCGGGTGCCCATCGACTCGATCTACTCCCCGGTAACCCGGGTCAGCTACAAGGTCGAGGCCACCCGTGTCGAGCAGCGGACCGACTTCGACCGGCTGATCCTCGACGTAGAGACCAAGTCCTCCATCCGGCCGCGGGACGCGGTGGCGAGCGCCGGCAAGACGCTCGTCGAGCTGTTCGGGCTCGCGCGTGAGCTCAACGTCGACGCCGAGGGCATCGATGTGGGCCCGTCGCCCACGGACGCGGCCCTGGCCGCGGACCTGGCGCTGCCGATCGAGGACCTGAACCTCACCGTTCGCTCGTACAACTGCCTCAAGCGCGAGGGCATCCACACGGTTGGCGAGCTCGTGTCGCGCAGTGAGCAGGATCTCCTCGACATCCGCAACTTCGGTGCGAAGTCCATCGAGGAGGTCAAGCAGAAGCTGATCGACATGGGTCTGGCGCTCAAGGACTCCCCGCCCGGGTTCGACCCGAGCAGCGCGGTGGACAACTACGCGCCCGACGAGGACGACAGCTACGTCGAGACCGAGCAGTACTGACGTACCGCATAGCAAGCCAATAGGAAACCGAGAAGAGGAATCGAATGCCCGCGCCCACGAAAGGGCCGCGGCTGGGCGGAAGCTCGGCTCATCAGCGGCATATTCTTTCGAACCTGGCCACAGCGCTCTTCGAGCATGGGCGGATCACCACGACCGAGGCCAAGGCACGCCGGCTGCGCCCGGTGGCCGAACGCCTGATCACCTTCGCCAAGCGGGGCGACCTGCACGCGCGGCGGCAGGTGCTCACGGTCGTGTCCGATAAGGGAATCGTGCACTCGCTCTTCACCGAGATCGGGCCCGGGTTCTCTGAGCGTCACGGCGGCTACACCCGGATCACCAAGATCGGTCCGCGCAAGGGTGACAACGCGCCGATGGCCGTGATCGAGCTGGTCCGGGACGAGGTCACGTCGCGTCCGCGCCGCCGGATCCGCCGGCCACGGGACGAGGCTCCCGCTGCTGCGGCCGCCCCGGCTGAAACCAGCACCGATGAAACCGGAACGGCGGAAACCGCCAGCGCCGGGACAGCGCCCACTGAGGATGGCGAAGCGCCCGCCGCCAGCACCGAGACGGCCGCACCGGCCGCCGAGGAGCCGGAGACGGCCGCCGAGGCCGACGACGAAGAGTCTGCCGAATAGATCACACCGCAGATCGCACCCGACGGGCTGTCCCACAACAACTGGGGCAGCCCGTCGCTGCGTCTCCGGAATGAGCCCAGTCTCCGGAATGAGTCCAGTCTCCAGAATGAGCACAGCGAAGTGAGCACAGACGAGGGGAAGGACGAGGGGGAGGCCGGGCCCGGACCAGCCGTGGCCGGGCCGGTTCGCGATCCCGCCGGGCCGCTTGCCCCGCCCGGCACGCCCCTCGTGCGGCTGCGGCTGGACCTGGCCTACGACGGTTCCGGGTTCTCGGGGTGGGCCAGCCAGCCCGGGCGGCGGACGGTACAGGCGGTCACCGAGGAAGCGCTCGGCCGGGTGCTGCGGCTGCCCGCGGCCCCACGGCTGACGGTCGCGGGCCGGACAGATGCGGGCGTGCACGCGCGGGGGCAGGTGGCGCACGCCGACGTGCCCGCGGGCGCCTGGCTCACCGCGGAAGTACGCGGGCAGGTACGCGGGCAGGTACGCGGACCGGCCCGCGCGGTCCGCGCGCTGGCCGGCGTCCTGCCACCGGACGTGCGCCTGCGTGGCCTGGCGCCCGCCCCGGACGGATTCGACGCGCGATTCTCCGCGCTCTGGCGCCGGTACTCCTACCGGGTCAGCGACGAGCCCGCGACGGCGGACCCGCTGCGCCGGAACGAGACGCTCTGGTATCCGCGCCGCCTCAGCGTGGACCGGATGAATTCCGCGGCCGCCGCGCTGCTCGGTGAGCACGATTTCGCCGCCTTCTGCCGCCGCCGCGAGGGAGCGACCACGGTCCGGCGGTTGCTGCGGCTCGACTGGGCGCGGGACGGCGACGGGGTGGCGGTGGCGACCGTGGTGGCCGACGCCTTTTGCCACAACATGGTGCGGGCGCTCATCGGCGCGCTGCTCGCGGTGGGCGAGGACCGCCGGGATCTGGGCTGGCCGCGCCAGGTGCTCGCGGCCGCGGTCCGGGATCACGCGGTGCACGTCCTGCCGCCGCACGGCCTGTGCCTGGCCGAGGTCCGCTATCCGCCCCCCGGCGAGCTCGCCGCGCGCGCGAGCGCGACGCGCCGGGTGCGGCCGGTGCCTGCAAAATCCGTGCCTACGGAGTTCCGGTGACCTCCGGATGGCCGCTCACCATGCGGTTGCTGAGCGCGATGTTGGCGCTGCCGGAAATGATGCCGGACGCGAACTGCTCCAGCTGAGTCCGCTGGGCCGTGGTCGACGGTGCCTTCAGGTTCGCGAACTCCGCCCAGATCAGGATCAGGTAGTGGCCCTTGAACTCGGCCTGCACGACCCCGGTGCCCTGGCTCAGATTGCGGGTCGGCCCGGTCTTGCCGTTCAGCGGGGTGACGAAGTCATTCGCGCCGGAGGCGTTCCCGGCCTTGGCGGCATCGTTGGCGCTGGACAGGTTCACCACGCCAATGGTGCCCATCATGGTCTGGCTGCTGGAGATGTAGCTCGCCCGCACCACCTGTGAGCAGCCGTAGACCTTGACCGCGTTCTGCAGCTGGGTGCCGAACAGCGCCTGATTGCAGTCGGTGTCCGCCCGGTCCGTGGTCCGGACGAACGAGCTGCCGTTGATCAGGAACTGGGCGGGATACAGCTCGGCCACGGTCAACGGCGCCGCATCCGTGGCGCGGCTGGTGATGTAGCCCCACTTACCGAGCTTCGATGCGCCTGACGTGCCCAGCGAGCCCGAGGTGGTGGGGGTCGGCAGCCTGGGCACGGACCCCGCGGTCGCGCCGGACTGGCGGGCATGACCGCTCACCAGGGTATAAGCGGCGACCGCGAGAGCGGCGACCACCACCACGGCCGCCGAGGTCAGGCCGATGGTCCGGGCCCGGGAACCGCGGGCTGGCCTGCGGGCCGCGGCGCGGCCGCGGCCCGGAACGGCGGATCTGCTGGGCCCAGCGTCCGCTGCCGGAGTGGCCATGGCCTTCCGTCCGTGGCCACCACGGTGGCCACGGCTCCTGCGGCCGGTGTCTTCTTCTCCGGCGGGCTCCGGCTCGCCGGGGTAGCCGCCGTAGGCCGGGTAATCGGCCGATTCCCACGGGCCCGTGTACTGGCCCGCGTCCTGGCTCACGTGCTGGTCTGCGTCACGGCCGGAGATGGCGAAGTCGGCGCGGTCGTAGCGGCCCGCGCGGTGGCCGTTCCCCACCTGGGCGCTGCCGTCCTTGCTTTCATGGTCACCGGGGCTGTGCCACTCGCCGTTCTCGTCCCACTGCCCGTACGGCGCGTCCCAGTGCCCGCTGCCCTCGCCCCAGGGCTGCGAGTTGCCCTCTTCGCCGTCCCAGCGCTCGTCCTGGTAGCGGCGCTCGCCGCCTCGATCCCATTGCTCGCCCTGATCGCCGGTCGGCTCCCACTGGCTGACGGGAGCGGCGTCCCAGTGGCCGCCCGCGGCCGGGACGTCCCCGTACTCGCCCGCGGCCGGGACGTCCCCGTACTCGCCCGCGGCCGGGGAGTCCCACGCTGCGCCTGCGGCCGGGGAGTCCCACGCTGCGCCTGCGGCCGGGGAGTCCCACTGCTCCTGATGGCCCTGGTAGGCGCCGGTGTGGTCGCCGGGCGCGCCCGGCGCGCCGGTGCTGTCGCTCCAGGCGTCGTAGCCGTCGGGTGGGTAGACCGGATCGGGCTGCCCGGGCGCCGGCGGAAACCCACGTGCGGGACCGCGCGAAGCCGGGCCATCACCGTGTGTGACATCGCCACCGTAGGCGGCTTCCCGGTGACCCGCGGCCCATTCGCCGGTGCCGTACCCCGCGTCGTCACTCGTGCCATCGTCGGGGGCGGCGCCGGGGCCTCCGGGCCTACCGGAGCCGCCATCCGCCGGCTCTATCGCCGCGCGGGCCGAATATGACCGAGGCCGCCCGGACCGCTGGCCGTGCCAGTCGGCTGACGTGCGGGAGCCTTCAGTGCCCCGGTATCCCATAAAAATGAGATTATCGTCCTGTCCTGGCTGGGCAAGGTGGTCCTGATATTTTTCCGCTACTGTTAGGCACTGGACGCTCTCCGGTGGTCTCCAGCCACAGCTGCCTCTGGCGGGGCGCTGCCGCGGACCTCCGGACGGCTTCCGGCCAGGGCAATAGCGCCGTAATCCACTTGCTTTGCCAAGCACGCTGGACAGCGAGTATCCTTTGCATTCGCGTCCATGTGTTGTGAGCATGCACGTGGTGCCCGGACAGGCGGTTCTGCCTGCGGGTGCGGCCAGTTCAACCAGTGCAGTGTGGTGGGCTTCCCTTTCAGGTGGTCGCCGCGGCACGGGTTTCTGATCTTCAGTCCCACATGCGAAAGGCTCGACTGTGCGCACGTTCAGTCCGAAGGACAGTGACATCACGCGGCAGTGGCACGTTATTGACGCGTCCGGTGTCGTTCTCGGCCGGCTGGCCAGCCAGGCGGCCGTGCTGCTGCGCGGCAAGCACAAGCCGATCTTCGCCCCGCACGTGGACACCGGCGATTTCGTGATCGTCATCAACGCGGACAAGGTCGCCCTCAGCGGCAACAAGCTGGAGCAGAAGCAGGCGTACCGGCACTCCGGTTACCCGGGCGGCCTGCATGCCGTCAGCTACGGCGAACTGATGGAGAAGCACCCCGAGCGTGCCGTCGAGAAGGCGGTCCGGGGCATGCTGCCGAAGAACTCGCTCGGCCGGAAGACGCTACGCAAGCTAAAGGTGTACGCCGGGCCGGACCACCCGCACCAGGCCCAGCAGCCCGTGCCCTTCGAGATCACCCAGGTTCCGCAGTAATCAGCCCACCGAGCGGGCGGGTGCCGCAGGTGCGGTCCCGTAGCGCGCAGATGATCTTCGATAACACTACCGCCGAGCAGACGATAGCTCCAGGCCAGGAAGTAAGAGGAAGTAACCGTGGCTGAGCCCACAGGGGTAGAGACGCCCGTCGAAGACGCAGGCGTGGACTTCGGGGAGCTCGAAGGAGACGCTGTTCCCTCCGAGTACACCAGCGAGACGCCCGCGGACGCACCCGGTCAGGCCGGGCGCCGCCCGGTGACGACCGGCCAGAGCGCCGGGACCGGACGCCGCAAGGAAGCGATCGCGCGGGTTCGCATCGTCCCTGGCACGGGGCAGTGGCAGATCAACGGCCGGACGCTGGAGGGGTATTTCCCCAACAAGGTGCACCAGCAGATCGTCGCTGAGCCGCTGGTGACGCTGGGCGCGGAGGGCCAGTTCGACGTGATCGCCCGCATCAGTGGCGGCGGCGTCACCGGTCAGGCCGGCGCCCTGCGTCTCGGCATCGCGCGGTCGCTCATCCTGATCGATGAGGAGAACCGCCCGCCGCTGAAGAAGGCGGGTTTCCTGACCCGCGACGCACGGGTCAAGGAGCGCAAGAAGTACGGCCTGAAGAAGGCCCGTAAGGCACCTCAGTACTCCAAGCGGTAATTATTCGGTTACCTTAAGTGGTGACTTAACGCTTCTTTAGGTAACCGGAACCTCGCAGGGCGGGAGCATAACTTTATGGGCCGGCTCTTCGGTACTGACGGTGTTCGGGGCGTCGCTGGTAGTGATCTGACCGCGCGGCTAGCTCTCGATCTCTCCGTGGCCGCCGCGCACGAACTCGGGTTTTCCCGCGTGGCCGGCCCATCAGGCCGGCCGCGCGCCGTGGTGGGCCGGGATCCCCGGGCCTCCGGTGAGTTTCTCGAGGCGGCCGTCGTGGCCGGGCTGGCCAGTTCCGGGGTGGACGTATTCCGCCTGGGCGTCATCCCCACACCCGCCGTGGCCTATCTGACCAAGGCGCTGGACGCCGACTTCGGCGTGGTCCTGTCGGCCAGCCATAATCCGGCTCCGGACAACGGGATCAAGTTTTTCGCGCGCGGCGGGCGGAAGCTGCCGGACGCCGTGGAGGACCGGATCGAGGGCCTGCTCGAGGCGGGCCGTCCGGCGGAGCTACCCGCGGCCGGGTTCGGCCGGGTCGTGGACGCGCAGGCGGATCAGGAACGGTATCTGGACCACCTGCTGAACTCGCTGAACGGTGACCCGCACCGGCCACCGCTGACCGGCCTGCGCGTTGTCGTCGACTGCGCGCACGGGGCCGCCTACGCGATCGCGCCGGAGGCGCTGCGCCGAGCCGGCGCCGAGGTCATCGCGATCGGCGTGGAACCTGACGGTCACAACATCAATCAGGGCTGTGGATCGACATGCCTGGAGGCCGTGTCCGCCGCCGTGCTGGCCCAGGGGGCCGACGCTGGCATCGCGCACGACGGGGACGCTGACCGGTGCCTGGCCGTCGACGCCGAAGGCCAGGTGGTGGACGGCGACCAGATACTCGCGGTCCTCGCCACCAGCCTGAAGGAGGAAGGCCGGCTCGCCGGGGACACGGTCGTCGTGACCGTCATGTCCAACCTGGGCTTCCGCCTGGCCATGGACGACGCCGGCATCCACGTCGTCGAGACACCGGTCGGTGACCGGTACGTGCTGGAGGCCATGCTGGCCGGGCACCACGTGCTGGGCGGCGAGCAGTCGGGGCACATCATCCTCGCCGACCACGCGACGACTGGGGACGGGATCCTCACCGGCCTGCACCTGCTCGCGGTGCTGGCCCGCCGCGGCGTGACGCTGGCCGAGGCGGTCAAGGTCATGACCAGGTACCCGCAGGTGCTGATCAACGTGCCGGGCGACAAGGCCCGCGCGTCCGCCTCGCCCGAGGTGGCCAGCGCCATCGAAGCCGCCCGTTCCGAACTCGGCTCCACCGGCCGCATCCTGGTCCGCCCCAGCGGCACCGAGCCTAAAATCCGCGTCATGGTCGAAGCCGTCGACCCCCACCAGGCCGAGTCAGTAGCCCGCCGCGTAGCCGACACCATCCAGCAAGCTGTGTAGCCCGGGGGGGGCGACCCCCCGGAACCCCCCGCATGCGCTTCGCGCCCGCGCGGTGGTACCTCGCCGGGCACGCCGGCCGCTCACCCGGACCTTCGGACCGGGGTCGCTGGGCCGGTAACGATCGCCTCGCCGTACCCGGCTGGGGTACTTCGCCGACACACCGGCCGCTCACCGGGCTCAAGCCCGGGACTCGCTGGGCCGGTAACGATCGCTTTGCCGTAACCTGCGCATGGGCCGGTTAGTACCTCGCATAACCGGCGCGAGCTTGGGCCCAGTACCTTACTCATATGCGCCTGGCTCACGAGGTATCCACGGTTCGGGTGGCCGAAGGCGAACTGATGGCCAAACTGCCCGCGGGCGCTCTCATGCAGCGTGCGGCGGCGGGGCTGGCCTCGGTGTGCGCGACGCTCCTCGGGCGGGTCTACGGATCGCGGGTCATCGTGCTGGCCGGCAGCGGGGATAACGGCGGGGACGCGCTTTACGCCGCCGCGCACCTGGCCCGGCGCGGCGCCGGGGTGATCGCGGTCGCCGCGGGGCCGCGGGTCCACGAGGGCGGCGCGGCCGCGCTGCGGGCTTCCGGCGGCCGCGTCGTCGCCAGCTCCGATCCGGCCGTCGAGCCCGCGATTATCCGGGCCGGCCTCATTTTGGACGGGATGCTCGGCATCGGCGGCCAGGGCGGCCTGCGGGAGCCGTACGCGACCCTGGCCGGCCTGGCCGCGCGATCCGCCGCAACCGTGGTCGCGGTCGATCTGCCCAGCGGCATCGACGCCGATACGGGTGCGGTCGACGGCCCCGCCGTCCGTGCGGACATCACCGTTACCTTCGGCACGTGGAAGCCGGGCCTGCTCATCGATCCCGGCGCCGCCCGCGCCGGTGTGGTCGAGCTGGTCGACATCGGCCTGGGACCATACCTGGGCCCGCCCGACGTCGTCTCCGCACAGGCTGCGGACATCGCCGCGATGCTGCCGTCGCCCACGGCGGACTCCGACAAGTACCGCCGGGGCGTGATCGGTGTCGTGTCCGGCAGCGAGCAGTTCACCGGCGCGGCCGTGCTGTCGGTCGGCGGCGCGATCCGGGGCGGCGCCGGGATGGTCCGGTTCATCTCCGCCCAGCCCGCGGCCGACGTCGTCCGGCAGTGGTGGCCGGAGGCCGTGATCAGCGTCCTCCCGCCGGAACCCGCCGGGGGCGGCAGCCGATTCGCCGGCACCACGGCGGAGGATTTTCTCGCCTCGGCCGGCCGCGTGCAGGCCTGGGTGGCCGGACCCGGCATGGGCACGGGCGATGACGCCGCCGAGCTGCTCCGGGCGGTGCTGCGGACGGACGTGCCGGTTCTGGTCGACGCGGACGGCCTGACCGTGCTGGCGGCCCACCTGGATCTGCTGCCGCGTGCGGCGCCCACGCTGATCACGCCGCATGCGGGTGAGCTCGCGCGCCTCACCGGCGCCGACCGGGGCGATATCGAGGCCCAGCGCCTTCGGCACGCGCGCGCGGCGGCTCGCCAGCTCGGGGTCACGGTCCTGCTCAAGGGCTCCACGACCGTCATCTGCTCACCGCCCGGAGCGAACGGGCAGCCCAGTGGGCCCGGCGAGTCCGGCGAGTCCGGTGAGTCCGGCGTCGCCGGTGCGCCCGGCCAGACCGCCCTGGTCAACTCGACCGGGACGCCCTGGCTGGCGACCGCCGGAACCGGTGACGTCCTGTCCGGCCTGGCCGGCTCGCTGCTCGCACAGGGGCTGGGCCCGGCCGGAGCCGCCCTGGCGGCGGCGTTCCTGCATGGCGTCGCGGCCCGCCGGGCCGCCGCCGGTGACCCGGATGGCGCCATCCCCGATGCCGGGACGCTGGGGGGCGAGCCCGCCGGGGATGCAGCCTCGCTCGACGGTGCGCCCATCGGGGCCGCGGATATCGTCCGGGCGCTGCCGGGGGCCATCCGCGCCATCAGGGCATGATGATCACGCCGAACGGACGTGCTGCGAGGTACGGCGCAGCGGCCGGGGCCTGGCAGACTTGACGTTCATGAACGGCCCCGGGGACACCTATCACGCGCAGGCGCCGGTCGATCTGGACGCGATCGCCCGCAACGTGGCGGTACTGCGGCGGCGGATGAACGGCAGCCAGGTCATGGCCGTCGTCAAGGCCGACGGGTACGGCCACGGCATTACCCAGGCCGGCCAGGCGGCTGTCGCCGGCGGCGCGGACTGGCTCGGCGTGGTGCACGTCGCGGAAGCCTTGCGGCTGCGCCAGGCCGGAATAACGGTGCCGGTGCTGTGCCTGATGGCGCTGGCCGAGGACGAGCACCCCGCAGCCATCACGGCCGGGGTGGATCTGACGGCGGGCACGGTGCCGCTGGTCCGGCAGATCGCCGCCGCGGCCGCGGGCGCCGGGCGCCCGGCCCGGCTCCAGCTCAAGGCCGACACCGGGCTCTCCCGGGGCGGCGCGACCAGGGCCGAATGGCCCGCGGTCGTCGACGCCGCCCTGGCCGCTCAGGCGGACGGCCAGCTTCAGGTCACCGGCCTGTGGTCGCATTTCGCCTGCGCCGACGAGCCCGGGCACCCATCGATCGCCGCGCAGCTCGCGCGGTTCGGCGAGGCGGCCGACTACGCGGAGAAGGCCGGCCTGACGCCCGAGGTCAGGCATATCGCCAACACCGCGGGCGCGCTGACCTTCCCGCCGTCCCGGCTCGACCTGGTCCGGCTCGGCGGGGCCATCTACGGCCTGTCCACCCTGCCGGGTGGCGCTCCCGGCTGGCTGCGGCCGGCCATGACGCTGACCGCGCGGCTGGCCCAGGTGAAACGGGTGCCGCCGGGCACCGGGGTGTCCTACGGCCACCGCTACGTCACCACCGCGGAGACCACGCTCGGCTTGGTGCCGCTCGGCTACGCGGACGGCGTGCCGCGTGGTGCGGCGGGCCGTGCGCTGGTCCAGGCGCGTGGCTGCCGCTGGCCCATCGCGGGGACGGTCTGCATGGACCAGTTCGTCGTTGATTTCGGCGATGAGCCGGTCTCGGCCGGCGATGAGGTCGTGCTGTTCGGCCCGGGTGAGGACGGCGAGCCCACGGCCCAGGAGTGGGGTGAGGCCCTGGGCACCATTTCCTACGAGATCGTCACCGGGATCGGGTCGAGGGTGCCCCGCACCTACGCCAGTGCGCAGGCCAGCGAGCCGGAGGGGGCCGTCGGTGCGTGATCAGGTCGAGGTAGCGACGGCCGACGAGATGCGTGGCCTGGGCCGCCGTCTGGCCGCTGGCCTGCGCGCCGGTGACCTGCTGGTGCTCAGCGGGCCGCTCGGTGCCGGCAAGACGACCCTGGTCCAGGGCATCGGTGACGGCCTGGGCGTGCGCGGGCCGATCACGTCGCCGACGTTCGTGATCGCCCGCGTGCACCCGTCGCTGTGCGGTGGGCCGGCCCTGGTGCACGCCGACGCGTACCGCCTCGGCGGAGCCGCTGAGATCGACGATCTCGATCTGGACTCCGGCACGGACAGCTCGGTGACCGCCGTCGAGTGGGGCGAGGGCCTGGCCGAGGGGCTGTCCGACGACCGGCTGGAGATCGCGATTGAGCTTTCCGGTAACGCCCGGACCGTGCGGATCACCGGGGTGGGGCGCCGCTGGGCCGGCGCTGCCCTCGCGCCCGCCTGAGCTGGTCCCGTCCTCCTGCCTGCGCCCGGCCCGAACGGCCGCGCGGCCGGGGGCGGGTGCCATAAGATCATCCCGGTCTGATTCCTTCCCCGGAGGCGCGCTGTGACAGAGCAGGGGTCACTTCCGCCACGTCCGTCGGCCGCTCCCGGCCCGGAGCGGCCCGATGACGACTCAACCGCGGACTGGCCGCTTCGCCCGCAGCGCCGCCACGGCCACGGCGGGGGCCACGGCCGGGGACGGAGGAACCGGCCCGGCGTGCTGACCTGGGCGGTGCTGGCTGCGGCCGTCATCGTCGTCGTGGTGGTGGTCGTGGTCCTGGTCGTCCCCGGCGGCTCGGGCCCGGCGGGTGTCACCCCCGGTTCGCTCATCACCACGTTCCTGCCGGGTGAGATCCAGAAGGTGCCGAACGCGTGCCCGGCGGTCCCGGCGGCCACCATCGGCACCTACATGCCCGGCCATCCCAAGGTCGCGGCGCCCCCGCCCCTCGATGGGGTGCTGGACAGTCAGTGCGACTGGACCCTGGACGCCCGTCCCATCTACCGCGTACTCCAGCTGGACATTCAGGCCTACACCCCGAATGGCCTGGCCAGCGGGGACGGCAGCGCGACGTTCGCCGCCATCGACGCGTACGCCCAGGCGCTCCAGTCCCGGCAGGATCCAGCCACCGCGACCGGTGCCCCCCGGGCCCAGATCACCACGGTGCCAGGGCTGGGCACAGCGGCCTTCACCTCGGCGCAGGTGTACCAGGTGGGCGGGGCTATCACCGACGTGGCCAGCACGGTCATCCGCTACCGCAATGTGGTGATCACCGTCGTACTGAACGGGCTGGACCACTCGAACACCGGCGGCTACGGACCAGAGTCGATCACCCAGATGTCGGCCGGGTCCCTCACCGTCGCCCGCGCCGCCTTCGCCAAACTGACGAAGTAACTAACGGCCCCGTGTGCCGGCGAGCACCGCAGAAGGTTACGGCGAGGCGTTCGTTACCGGCCCAGCGAACCGGGCCTTGTGCCCGGTGAGTGGCCGGTGTGCCGGCGAGGTACCACCGCGCGGGCGCGGAGCGCATGCNNGGTTCCGGGGGGTCGCCCCCCGGGTAATTCAGTAACCGCGGCGGATCAGGATCGACCAGCCGCGCTCCAGGGGCCGCGTCAGGACATGATCATGCGACTTCATCATGCACCACGCGGGCACGTCGTTCTCGGCGGCCGGATCATCGGCCAGGACGGCGATGATCGCTCCGACCGGCACCTCGTGGATGCGTTCCGCCAGCATGATGATCGGGATGGGGCACTTGAGGCCCAGGGCGTCGATCGTCACCAGAGGAGCAGGGGTCCCCGCGTCGTCCGGGCGCGCGCCGACCGTGGCCGGCGCGCTGGGTCCGGCGGTACGGTCAAACCAGCGGTTGCTCATGCGTTCACCCCCACAGATCAATGATGCCCTGACAGTTCTGTCCTGCGCTCGACAATACATTTTGAAGCCGTTCGACTTCAATTCGCTATTTATCATCCTCCGGCGGTATCCGCGACCCGGCCCGGCGCTGTGGTCGGCCCCCGCCGGCGGCCCAGGAGATGGGGAAAACGCCGGGGGTCTGCGGCGGCAGGCGACGGTGGCACGATACTGTTTCCACGACACGCTGTAGAAGGACGTTGAGCACCGGCTCCCCGAGCCGGGACACCCCGCTCGGAAGGCATTCCGTTGATTCCCACCCGCCCCGCTCCGCGCAGCGGACGCGCAGCCAGGCCGCGTCGCTGGGTGCCGCGCGCGGTCGCCCTGGCCGTGGTGCTGGTCGCTGCGACCGGCTGCACGAACGACACGTTCACGCGTATGGGCTTCCCGAACCCGATTACCAAGCAGGGGCAGGTCACGCTGCACCTCTGGCAGGGATCGTGGATCGCCGGCATGGCCGTCGCGATCGTGGTGTGGGGGCTGATCCTGTGGGCGGTCGTCTTCCACCGCAAGCGGGGTGACCGGCTTCCCCCGCAGGTCCGGTACAACCTCCCGATCGAGATCCTCTACACGGCGCTGCCGTTCGTTCTCATCGCGGTGCTCTTCTACTACACGGCCAAGGACGAGAACTACATCGACAACCTGTCCTCCAACCCGAATGTGACGGTCAACGTCGTCGGCTACCAGTGGAGCTGGCAGTTCCAGTACCCGCAGTACAACGTGACGGACAACGGGGTGATGTACCCGGGGCCGCTGCCGCTGCTCGAGCTGCCGACCGGCGAGACCGTGCGGTTCAACCTCACGTCGCCCGACGTGATCCATTCCTTCTGGGTGCCGGAGTTCCTGTTCAAGCGGGACGTCATCCCCGGGCACCCGAACCATTTCGAGATCACGCTGACGAAGACCGGTACCTATATCGGCCACTGCAGTGAACTGTGCGGGCTGTACCACAGCCGCATGCTGTTCACGCTGAAAGTGGTGACCCCGCAGCAATTCCAGCAGTGGGTCTCTTCGCGGCAGGCGGCCTCGAATTCGTCATCCGCGGGGCAGCCCGCGGCGAAGACGGTGACCAGGAGTGGTGCCCAGTGAGCACGGTCGAGCAGCAGCTTCCCCCCGCAGGCGCGCCGGTCGTCCCGGGGAAGCACACCGAGCGCAAGGGCTACGTCCTGGCGGGCTGGGCGTCGTCGACGGACCACAAGGTCATCGGGTACATGTACCTGATCACCTCGTTCACCTTCTTCATCATCGCCGGGCTGATGGCCATCGTCATCCGGCTGCAGCTCTTCGAGCCCGCGAACAAGGTCGTCTCGGACCAGGTGTACAACGAGCTGTTCACCATTCACGGCACGATCATGCTGCTGCTGTTCGCCACCCCGCTGTTCATCGGGTTCGCGAACGTGGTCATGCCGCTGCAGATCGGCGCGCCCGACGTGGCGTTCCCCCGGCTGAACCTGCTCAGCTACTACTTCTTCCTGTTCGGCGGGCTGATCCTGCTGGCCAGCTTCCTGTCCCCCGGCGGGGCCGCGGCCTTCGGCTGGTACGCCTACTCGCCGCTGACCAGCAGCGTGTACTCGCCGGGCGTCGGCGCCGACATGTGGATCATGGGCCTGACCCTGTCGGGGCTCGGGACGATCCTCGGCGGCGTGAACTTCATTACGACCATCTTCTGCATGCGCGCGCCGGGCATGACGATGTTCCGGATGTCGATGTTCACCTGGAACACCCTGCTGACGTCCATCCTGATCCTGCTCGCGTTCCCGGTGCTGGCCGCGGCGCTGCTGGTGCTGGAAATCGACCGCCGGCTCGGCTCGCACGTCTTCGACGCGGCTACCGGCGGTGCCCTGCTGTGGCAGAACCTGTTCTGGTTCTTCGGCCATCCGGAGGTCTACATTCTCGCGCTGCCGTTCTTCGGCATCGCGACGGAGATCCTGCCGGTGTTCAGCCGTAAGCCGCTGTTCGGCTACAAGGGCCTGATCGCCGCGACGATCTCGATCGCCGGCCTGTCGATGACCGTGTGGGCGCACCACATGTTCACCACCGGCGGGGTGCTGCTGCCGTTCTTCTCGTTCATGACGTTCCTGATCGCCGTGCCCACGGGGGTGAAGTTCTTCAACTGGGCCGGGACGATGTGGAAGGGACAGCTCACCTTCGAGCCGCCGATGCTGTTCACCGTCGGCTTCCTGGTCGTGTTCCTGTTCGGCGGGATCACCGGCATCATCCTGGCCTCCCCGCCGATGGACTTCGCGGTCAGCGACTCCTATTTCGTGGTGGCGCACTTCCACTACGTGCTGGCCGGCACGGTGCTGTTCGAGATGTTCGCCGGGTTCTACTTCTGGTGGCCGAAGATGACCGGCAAGATGCTGGATAACCGGATCGGCAAGATCCAGTTCTGGCTGATGTTCATCGGCTTCAACATGACGTTCCTGGTCCAGCACTGGATCGGGGTCGAGGGCATGCCGCGGCGCGTGGCCAACTACCCGGACCTGCCCGGCAACGTCACCACGCTCAACCAGATCTCCTCGGTGGGGTCCTGGGTGCTGACCCTGTCGATCCTGGTGTTCTTCTACAACGTCTACAAGACGTGGCGGTACGGGGAGAAGGTGAACGTCGAGGACCCGTGGGGCTTCGGCAGTTCGCTGGAGTGGGCCACGTCCTGCCCGCCGCCGCGGCACAACTTCTACCGGATCCCGCGTATCCGGTCCGAGCGCCCCGCGTTCGAGCTGCACTACCCGCACATCAAGTCGGGTCTGGCCTCCCGATCGCTCAGCCAGACGATGACCCCGGCGGCCGAGTCGATCTCGCCCCCGCCCGCCGACGAGTAACGGAAGTCTTAGCTGATCATGTGTGGCACGGTGAGGGTGAGGTTCGCATGAAGGTCGAAGGCTGGCTGTTCCTGGGCTGCGCGACGTTCTTCGGCGGCTTGGACGTCATCTACTGGTACTACTCGAAGGATCCGACCGGCACCGCGGCGCTCGCGTTCGCGGTGTGCCTGGCCATCCTGATCGGGTTCTACGTCCTGTTCACGGGCCGCCGCCTGCCCGAGCGCCCCGAGGACAACCCGCAGGGCGAGATCGCGGAGGGCAGCGGGGAGATCGGCTTCTTCAGCCCGCACAGCTGGTGGCCGCTGTTCGTCGGCTTCTCCTGCGCGACGGCCGCGGCCGGCTTCGCGATGGGCTGGTGGCTGTTCCTGATCGGCGCCCTGATGGTCATGGTCTCGATGATCGGCTTCGTCTTCGAGTACTATCGCGGTCGCTACGCTCATTGATTCGGGGGGGCGGGACGCTCATTACGTCACCCCTACCAGGCCGCACTTGTAGCCCACGATCACCAATTGCACGCGGTCGCGGGCGTTTAGTTTGGCTAGCAGGTGGCCTACGTGGGTCTTGGCCGTGGCGGGGCTGATGGTCAGGTGGTCGGCGATCTCCGCGTTGGACATGCCGCGTGCGACCAGGGTGAGCACCTCGACCTCGCGCTCGGTCAGCCCGGCCAGGGCGCTCTTGCGGCCTGGGCCGTGCGGTTCCGCCGCGGTGGCCGGAAGGCGCGCGAACTCCCCGATCAGCCGGCGGGTGACGCTCGGCGCGAGCAGCGCGTCCCCGGCCGCGATGACCCGGATCGCGCTGAGCAGGTCGGCGGGCAGGGTGTCTTTGAGCAGGAAGCCGCTGGCTCCGGCGCGCAGCGCGGCGTAGACGTATTCGTCCAGGTCGAACGTCGTGAGGATGAGCGTGCGGATGTGACAGGTTTCCGGCGTGGCGGTGATCTGGCGGGTGGCCTCGATGCCGTCCATGAGCGGCATCCGGACGTCCATCAGGATGACGTCCGGACGCGCCCGGCGGGCCACCTCGATCGCTTCCCGGCCGTTCCCGGCCTCACCGACCACGGTGAAGCCGGGGGTGGCGTCGATGATGCCGCGGAAGCCCACCCGTACCAGCGCCTGATCGTCGGCGACGACCACATTCAGCGTCATACCGTCCCCCGGTCCAGCGGCAGGGTCGCGGCCACCCGGAAGCCGCGCTCCGGCCGTGGCCCGGCGCTGAACTGGCCACCGCACAGGTAGACCCGTTCGCGCATCCCGATCAGCCCGTGGCCGGACGGGATGTCGCCGGGGCCGGAGCCGGCCGGGGCGAGCACCGCGGCGCCGCCGTCATCGACCACCTCCAGGCTCAGCTCATCCTCCCGGTAATCGATCGTGACCCGGCAGTCCGGGGTGGCGGCGTGCTTGACCACGTTGGTGAGTGCTTCCTGAACGATGCGGAAGGCGGACAGGTCGATACCGGCTGGAACGTTACCGCGCTCACCGTGCACCCGCAGGTCGACGTGCACCCCGGCGTGCCCGATCCGCGTGATCAGCCGGTCCAGGTCAGCCAGCCCCGGGGCGGGCCGCAACGGGGCCCTGGACGGCCGCTCGACGCCCGCGGCCGTCAGGCCTTCTGCCGTGACCCCGGGCGCGTCACCGGTCCCTGAGGGCCTTCTGGGCGCGTCCGCGGTCAGGTCAGCCAGGGTCAGCCGGCCGGCCAGCCGGTCAGGGCTACCGGCCCGGGGAACTGTCGCCGCAGTGCCGTCGTCGGCCGGGCCGGCCGTGTCCGCCTGCCGTAGCACGCTGAGCATGCGCCGCATCTCGTCCAGGGCGTCCCGGCTGGTGGCCTGGATGGCGCCCAGCGCCTCCCGGGCCTTGCCGGGCTGCTCGTCGATGACGTACTGACCGAAGCCCGCCTGCACGGCGATCACGCTCATGCTGTGTGCCACGACGTCGTGCAGTTCCCGCGCGATGCGCAGCCGTTCCTCGGCGACGGCCCGGCTGGCCGCCTGCTGCTGCAGGCCGCCCGCGTAGAGGCGCCGCTGCCGGACCGCGGAACCGAGGCCCCAGAAGATGATC
Source organism: Actinomycetota bacterium (assembly GCA_003164955.1). Taxonomy (GTDB): domain Bacteria; phylum Actinomycetota; class Actinomycetes; order Streptosporangiales; family Streptosporangiaceae; genus Bog-532. Next base: position 57,968 of record PLRW01000062.1, on the reverse strand, counting down.
ACGACAAGGTCCAGCGGGATGGCCAGACCTATCCCCCCGCGTCCAGGGCCCCTGGTCAGGAACGCGTCGCCCAGCACGACCCCCAGGGTGCACACGAGCGCGATCGCCGTCACCCGCCGCGGGCACAGCGTGGCCACCATGTACAGCACGTAGGCGGCGGGCAGCGTCTCGACCAGGCCGTCCTGAGCCCCGATCACGGACAGCACCACGGAAATAGCCAGCACCGTCCCCAGCGAGGCCAGCGGGCGCACCCGCCGGAGCGCGACGGGGAAACCCGCCACCGCGGCGAGCAGCAGGGCGGGGAGCAGCCAGGCGCCATTGGGCGCGCCCGGCGCCGAATGGCGGCCGCCCCACACGATGGCGACCATGATCAGGGCCGCAGGTACGCCGGCGAGGCGGTCGAGCAGGATCCAGTGGCGGCGGGTGAGCCGCTTGGTCAATGGCGGCCGCATCCTCGGCGGCTCGCCCGGCCCGGTGTACACGGCTCTACCGTAACCGCGCAGGCCATCCGGGCGCGTCCGCCGGCGGGTCTACGCCCGCGGGCGTACGGGCCGGCCGCCGCGCGGTCCTGGTACCGCCGGAGGGGGAGCAGAAGTTCGCTCTGCCGGGCGACGACGGATCGGGGGGCGCGCGCCATGGTAGGTGCTGCGCCGATCGCGGCGTCCCGGCCGGCGGGGCCGGGTGGTCCCCACGAAAGCAGGTCCGCTCATGGCCGGCCAATCTCCCGGCACCGCTATCGCTAGACCTCCCGGCGCTCAGCCCGCTGACCCGGGTGACGCCTTCGTCCTCGAGACCACGGCTCTGACCAAGCAGTACCCGGGGCGCGTGACCGCCCTCGACGGGCTGACGGTGCAGGTCACCCCGGGCATCACCGGCCTGGTCGGAGCCAATGGCGCCGGGAAGTCGACGCTGATCAAGATCCTGCTCGGGCTGCTGGAGCCCACCAAGGGGCGCGCCCGGGTCCTCGGCCTGGACTGCCAGCTCGACGCCTCGCGAATCCGGGCCCTGGTGGGCTACATGCCCGAGCACGATTGCCTGCCCCCGGACGTGACCGCCACCGAATTCGTCACCCACATGGCTCGGATGTCGGGTCTGCCGGCCGTCGCCGCTAAGGAGCGGGCCGCCGAGTCGCTGCGCCACGTCGGCCTGCACGAGGAACGGTACCGGCAGGTCGGCACGTACTCGACGGGGATGAAACAGCGGGTCAAGCTGGCCCAGGCCCTGGCGGGTGATCCGCGGCTGCTGCTGCTGGATGAGCCGACCAACGGGCTCGACCCGGCCGGCCGCGGGGCCATGCTCGAGCTCATCGCCAGGATCGGCGCGGAGTTCGGGATTTCCGTGGTCGTCGCGTCGCACCTGCTCGGCGAGATCGAGCAGATCTGTGATCACCTGGTCGCCATCGAGGCGGGGCGACTGCTGCGCTCGGACACGATCGGCAGCTTCACGCAGTCCAGCCAGGTGCTGCTGGTGGAGGTCGAAACCGGCACGGCCGAACTCGCCGACGCGCTCCGCTGCGACGGCCTCGATCCCCGTCCGGCCGGTCGCGGCCTGCTCGTCCCGATGGACGGCGACACGACCTGCGACGTGATCCGCGATGCCGTGGCCGGCCTGGGCCTGCCCTTGGCCCGGCTGGAGCAGCGCCGGCACCGGCTCGAGGAGATTTTCCGCGATGAGCCGGTCCCGGCCGGCCAGCCAAGTACGCGGGCCAGTACGCGGGCCAGTACGCGGGCCAGTACGCGGGCCAGTACGCGGGCCAGTACGCGGGCCGGCACGGAGGTGTCCCATGTCAGCTGACGCCACCGGGGTCATCCACGACCTCGGCTACCAGCGTTACGACGGCGACCGGCTGGGCCGGGCCCAGATCGTCCGCACCCTGACCGTCTACAGCCTGCGCGCCGCGTTCGGGCTGGGCCGCGGGGCCAAGGCCAAGATTGTTCCGGTCAGCGCGTTTGCCCTGATGTGCGCGCCCGCGATCATCAACGCGTTCATCGTCGCCCGCGGCGGCACCCGTGCGTTCCCCTACGACACCTATTCGGCGCCGGTGCGCATGATCATCATGATCATTTTCGTGGCCGTCCAGGCACCCGAACTGGTCTCCCGCGATCTGCGCAGCCGTGTCCTGCCGCTCTACTTCGCCCGGCCGCTGCGCCGGGGCGACTACCCGGTGGCTAAGTTCACGGCGCTCGCCACCGCGTGCCTGATCATGGTCGAGGTCCCATTGCTCGTGCTGTACGCGGGCACCATCGCCTCCTCGCACGGCGGCGGAGCGGTCTGGGCGCAGACCAGGGCCCTGCTGCCGGGCCTGGCCATCGGGCTGATGTGGTCCGTCACGCTGGCCGTGATCGGGCTGGCCATCGCCTCGTTCAGCGGGCGCCGCGCGTACACGACGGGTGCGGTCGCCATCTATTTCTTCCTCAGCCTGGCGCTGGCCGAAGTCCTCATCGGCGTCGCCGGGGACGGCACCGCCGGCGCGCGCCTGGGCGGCCTGGTCAGTCCCCTCACGGTCCTGGACGGCGTGCGGCAATGGCTGGGGGGGACCAGCCCGGGGCCCGTTCCCGCCGTCGGCAGTTACGGGGCGGCCTACGGCGTGATGCTGCTCGCCCTGGTCGGGGCCGGGGCCGCCGCCCTCGCCGCGCGCTACCGGAAGGCAGGCCTGGCATGACATCCGTCGAACTGGACAGCGTGTCGCACTGGTACGGGAACGTCGTCGCGGTCAACGACATCACGATGACCATCGGTCCCGGCGTGACCGGTCTGCTCGGCCCCAACGGGGCGGGTAAGTCCACCCTGCTGCACATGATCGGCGGCTTCCTCGAGCCGTCGCGTGGGCGGCTCACCGTGGGCGGCTCGCCGAGCTGGCGGAACCCGGACATCTACCGCCAGATCGGCATCATCACCGAGCGGGACTCCGCGTACGGGTTCCTGGCCGGTGCGGAGTTCGTCCGGGCCACCGCACGCCTGCAGGGATGCCCCGATCCGGCCGCCGCGGCCCGCCGGGCCATCGGCCTGGTGGACATGGTCGGCCCGATGAACCGCCGCATCTCCACCTACTCCAAGGGCATGCGGCAGCGCATCAGGGTCGCGGCCGCCCTGGTCCACGACCCGGAGATCCTGCTGCTGGACGAGCCGTTCAACGGGATGGACCCGCGCCAGCGGCTGCACATGATGGACCTGCTCGGACGGCTCGGCGCGCAGGGGCGCACGATCGTGTTCAGCTCGCACATCCTCGAGGAGGTCGAGCAGCTTTCCGGGACCATCCAGGTGATGGTGGCCGGACGGCTCGCCGCCTCCGGTGATTTCCGGGCGATCAGGCGGCTGATGACCTCCCGGCCGCACGTCTTCGTGGTCCGCAGCGGGGACGACCGGCGGCTCGGCGCGGCACTCATCGGCCGGCCCGCGGTCAACGGGGTCGAGCTGACTCCCAAGGGCCTGCAGGTGCGGGCGTCCGATTACGGGGCGTTCAGCGCGGATATCGCGGGGCTCGCCCGGGACGAGGGCATCCGGCTGCGTGAACTGCTGCCCGCCGACGAATCGCTCGAGAGCGTCTTCGCCTATCTGGTCACGTCATGACCGGGCCCGCCCGTACCGGAAGGAAACCAGGGATCACCATGCCCGTCTACAACCGGACGGTCGCCGCGATCACGCTGCGCGCCGCGCTGGGCCGCAAACGCGCGCTGCTGTTCGCGGTCCCGCCCCTCATCCTCATCGGCGTCTCGGCCTTGCTGCGGCTCAGCCACCCCGCCGACCCGGCCTGGCCCGCCCGGATTCTCGGGGACTTCGGGTTCTCCGTGGTGCTGCCGCTCACCGCGCTGATCATCGGCACGAGCGTCCTCGGCGCGGAGATCGAAGACGGGACCATCGTCCAGCTGCTCGCGACGCCGGTGCCGCGCCGGACCATCATCCTGACCAAGTTCGTGATCGCCACGGCGGCGACGATGGTCTTCGCCGCCGTCCCGGAGCTTGTCGCCGGTCTGATCGCCACCGGGGGCGCCACGCGGCTCGCGGTCGGGCTGTTCGTCGGCGCCCTGGCCGGCGCGGTCATCTACAACGCACTGTTCGTCTGCCTGTCCGTGGCGACGACGCGCGCGCTCGCGCTGGGCCTGTTCTACGTTCTGCTCTGGGAAGGCGTGCTGGCCAACTTCGTGGGTGGCGCGCGCATTCTCTCGGCCGGCCACTACGCGCTGGCCCTGGCTAACGCGGTGGCCCGGGACCCGGCGCTGAAGCCGGGAGTGAACCTGACCACGAGCGTCGTGATGGGCGCGATCGTGACCGTCCTGGCGCTGGCGGTCGCGGTGCGGAAGCTGGCGTCCTTCTCCCTGCGCGGCGATGCGGCCTGACGCCGGGCCCGCGGNNCCCGCGGTTCAGCTCCTCGTCTGTCCGTTAAGCAGGGCTATTCGCCCTCCTCGCCGGCCTGGCCCTCCCCGACCTCCGCCGGGCCAGCCGGCCCGCCGCCGACAGCCGCGCGCTCGCCGTCGCCCTCGGTGACCGCGTGCCCGTTGCCGTGGCCGTTCCCGTGCCCGTTGGCGGGCGGGGCCAGCGAGATGCCCTCGGCGAAGACCTCGTGCACCCGGGCCTGTATCTTGCCCCGGACGCCGCGGAGTGCCGGCTCGGGCACACCGTTCTCGTCCACCGCGCGGGCGATGGAGAGCGGGGCCGGCGGCTTGGCCGAGATGAGCGCGATCTCCTCCTCGTTCAGCGGGCGTTCCAGCTCGACGAAGCCACCGTTCGGCTGCTGCACGATGATGCCGGTCTCCACGCCGTGCGTGAGCATCGATGCGTCCCGGCGCTGCAGCCCCAGGCAGATGCGCCGGGTGGCCCAGAAGACGATCACCGGCCCGACGAAGACCGCCCAGCGGGCGATCTCCGTGGTCAGGTACAGCGGGATCTGCAGGTGGTCGGCGATGATGTCGTTGGCGCCTTCCAGCCAGAGAACGCCGTAGATGGTGACACCCGCCATGCCGAACGCGGTCCGGGTCGGGGCGTTCCGCGGCCGGTCGTTGACGTGATGGTAGCCCCTGTCCCCGGTCGCCCAGCGTTCCAGCATCGGCCACAACCCGAGCCCCGTGAAGATGATGCCCGGCACCACCAGGGCGGGCACGAACACATCCCACGAGACCGTATGGCCGCCGATATCCCAGGTCCAGCTCGGGAACATGCGCAGCGAGCCCTCGAGGAAGCCCATGTAGAAGTCCGGCTGGGAGCCGGCGGAGATCGCGGTCGGCGTGTACGGGCCGACCTGCCAGATCGGGTTGATCTGCGCGAACGTGGCCAGCAGGGCCAGTGCCCCGAAGACGAAGAAGAAGAACGCGCCCGTCTTGACCATGAAGTACGGGTACATGGGCTGGCCGACGACGTTGGCCTCGGTGTGGCCCTTGCCCGGCATCTGGGTGTGCTTCTGGTGCACCATCAGGAACAGGTGCGCGCTGACCAGCGCCAGCAGCAGTCCCGGGATCAGCAGCACGTGGATGATGTAGAACCGCGCCACGAACTCGGTACCGGGGAACTGCCCGCCGAACAGGAAGAACGACAGGTAGGTGCCGACCACCGGGATGCCCAGCAGGGTACCCTCGGCGATCCGTACGCCGGTGCCGGACAGCAGGTCGTCCGGCATCGAGTAGCCGAGGAAGCCCTCCAGGATCCCGAGCGTGAACATGGCCACGCCGATCAGCCAGTTGGTGTCACGCGGCTTCCGGTAGGCGCCGGTGAAGAAGATCCGCAGCAGGTGGCAGACGATCGCGGCCAGGAACACGTCCGCGGCCCAGTGGTGGATCTGCCGCATGAGCAGGCCGCCGCGCACGTCGAAGCTGATGTTCAGCGTCGACTCGTACGCCTGGCTCATCCGCACGCCGTCCAGCTTCGTGTATGACCCGTGGTAGACGACCTGGGTCATGCTCGGGTTGAAGAACAGCGTCAGGAAGATGCCGGTCAGGATCAGGATGATGAACGAATACAGCGCGATCTCGCCGAGCAGGAACGTCCAGTGGTCCGGGAAGACCTTCCGCAGCAGTGTCCGGACGCCCTTGGCGGCGTGCAGCCGGTCGTCGAGTTCGGCGCCCTGCTTGGCTAGTGGCTTCGGCATCGTCAGTCGCTCGTTGCTGTCACTCATCCCCGCTCCTCATCCCCGCTCCCAGAAGCTTGGGCCGACCGGTTCGTGGAAGTCGCTCTGGGCCACCAGATAGCCCTGTGCATTGGTCGTGATCGGAAGCTGCGGCAGCGGCCGCGGTGCGGGCCCGAAGAGGACCGTCGCGCCGCGGGAGGCGTCGAACGTGGACTGATGGCACGGGCAGAGAATGTGCTGCGTCGTCTGCTCGTACAGCGCTGCGGGACATCCAACGTGCGTGCAAATTTTTGAGTAGGCGACGATGTTGTCGACCGTCCAGTTCAGGTTGGTCGGCGCCTGGAGCTGGCCGGGCTCCATCTTGATGATGATCGCGGTGGCCTTGGCCAGCTGCTCGTCGTTGTCCTGGTAGCCCTCCGGCACCACGGTGATCATGCCGCCCGCGGAGTCGAAGTCGGCCGCCGTGATGGGCTGGTTCGAGGCGTAGACGAGCAGGCGCATGCCCTTCTTCCACACGGTGTGCCGCAGGCTGGTGCCGGGCAGCGGCCCCATGTCGCGCAGGATCACGAGCGGGGCGAGGGCGACCGGCACGGTTGCCGCGATCAGCGTCCGCCGCAGCAGCGGGCGCTTGGTGATCTGGCTGGTCTCGGCGCCTTCGATCAGCGTCTGCGCGAACGCCGACCGGTCTTCCGGGTTGGAGGCCATGGGGTGGCGTTCCTCGGTCAGCTCGACCGGCGGCATGATGTAGCGGACCCAGATCACCATGCCCACGCCGATGGCGAGGAAGGCGAGGGCCATCGCGCTGCCGAGACCGAGGTTGGACCGGAGCGTCGCGTCCACGACGTTCCCGTTCTTGTTGCCGATCTCGAGGCCGACGTACGCGGCGACGAAGCCGGCGCTGGCGAGGGCCGAGATCAGGAACAGGGCGGCAGCGACCCGCTCCCAGGACTTGGCCGCCTTGAGGTCCGGCGGATCGGTCGGCAGTTCGTGCAGTTCGGGGGTTTCGGGGCCCTCGGCCTCGCCCGGGCTGTGCGGCTCGGTGCCGCCCCGGCCCGCGCGCTCGCCGGGCCCGGCCTCCGTCAGCAGCCCGTGCGCGGGCGGGGGAGTGCCGATCACGCGATGCGGAGCATGCCGCTCCTCCGGCGTGTTCTCCAGGTCCCTGTCGTTGTCGCTCATCGGTTACCTGTGATTTCTCCCGTGTGATCTTCCCGGCGCTTCGCGGTGATCCACATAGCGGCCAGGACGAGCGCGCCGATTCCCCCGAGCCACGCGACCAGGCCTTCCGTGGTCGGGCCCACCCGGCCCAGGCTGAATCCGCCCGGGTTGGCCTCGGCGCGCGTCTGCGTCACGTACGCGATGATGTCCCGCTTGTCGACCGGGGTCAGCGTGGTGTCGTTGAACACCGGCATGGCCTCCGGGCCGGTCAGCATGGCCTCGTAGATCTGCCGGTTGGTGGCCTGCGTCAGCGGCGGGGCGTACTTCCCGTAGGTCAGTGCGTCGCCGGCGCCGCTGTAGTTGTGGCACTGGGCGCAGTTCGCGTTGAACAGGCTCTGGCCGAGCGCGGTGTCCGCGCCCGCCGCGCTGACCTGCTGGTCGCTGGGGATCGCGGGGCCGCCGCCGAGCGAGGCGACGTAGGCGGCGATGGCGTAGATCTGCTGCTGGTTGAAGACCGGCGTCTTACGCGGCGCCTCCGCGTTCGTCTCCTTCAGGGGCATACGCCCCGTGCCCACCTGGAAGTCAACGGCTGCGGCGCCCGCCCCGATCAGGCTCGGGGCCACGCTGCTGCCCTGGGCGTACTCGCCGTGGCAGGTCGCGCAGGAGACCGCGAAGAGGTTCTTGCCCTCAGTGATCTGTGCCGACGACGAGCCGGAGCCGGCCGACGCGGTGCTGCCGCCCAGCCCGGTGACCGCCGCGTAGAGCATGCCAACCGCGACCAGTGCCAGCAGAACGGCTGCGTAGCCGAAGAACGGCCGGCGTCGCCGCGCGGTGATCCACCTCACTGCTGCCCTCGGATTTCCGGATAGTTGTTCATTGGTGTGTTCGTGGCTTCGTGTGTTCCTGGATGCGTGGTGCGGGCATGAACTGCGTCACCGCGGCGGCATCGAGAAGCGGGTCAGTGAATCAGGTAGATGGTGGTGAACAGGCCGATCCAGACGACGTCGACGAAATGCCAGTAGTAGGAGACGACGATCGCGCTGATCTGTTGTTCCCGGGTGAAGCGTTTAGCCGCGTAGGTGCGGCCGAGCAGGAAGAGGAACGCCACGAGACCGCCGGCCACGTGCAGGCCGTGGAAGCCGGTAGGGATGTAGAACACCGACCCGTACGCGCTGGACGAGAGGGTCAGGTGCTGCTTGGTGACCAGGTCGTGGTACTCGTAGGCCTGGCCGCAGTCGAAGTACAGGCCCATCAGGAAGGTGAGGACATACCACTCACGCAGGCCCCACTTGCTCACGTTGAAGAGGCTGCCCACACGCCCGACCTGGCCGCGCTCGACCGCGAACACGCCCATCTGGCAGGTGACGCTGGACAGCAGGAGCACGGTCGTGTTGACCGATCCCAGAGCAACGTCCAGGTGGGCGCCGGGCCACGGCAGGCCCTCGCCTTTCTCAACGGACCGGACCGTGAAGTACATCGCGAACAGCGCCGCGAAGAACATCAGCTCTGAGGAGAGCCAAATGATCGTGCCCACGCTGACCAGGTTCGGCCGGTTAGCCGGCGTGCGGGGTCCCGCCTCGGTTACGGATGCTGTCGCCACGACGTCATTATTACGACAACCCGTAGGCGAGCGGCAGCCGCCCCCCCAACTCGCGGCATTTATTTTACGGAAGCCGCTTCGGCCGGCCTTCACGCGGCGGGTGAACGCCTGCCCGGCGGCCAGGAACTCCGGTGGCCCGGCCGTAGCCGGCGGCCCGGCGGCCGGGCGTCTCCGTACGGGTGACCGAAGCGCCGGCAGAGTTTTACCGCTCACCGATACACTTAACGCAAGGCAAGCATTATTGCAGCTCAGGGTCAGCACGGGATCGGCGCAGGACCCTGCGGCCACCAGCGAGAGAGCAACCATTTCCGTGAAGGTCGTTGTTTACAGTCATGATGCCGGCGTCCGGGCCCAGATCCGGCTGGCCATCGGCCGCCGCCCTGAGCCGGATGCGCCGGACGCCGAGATAATCGAGTGCGCCACCGAGCCAGCGCTGTTCCGCCTGCTGGACGGCGCAGGTGCCGATGTGATGGTGCTGGACGGGGAGGCGCAGCCCGCGGGCGGGATGGGCGTCTGCCGCCAGGCCAAGGATGAGATCTACGACTGCCCGCCGGTGCTGCTCATCACCGGGCGCGTCGACGATGGGTGGCTTGCGACCTGGTCGCGGGCGGATGCGGTGACCAGTCATCCGATCGACCCGCGTTCGCTGGCCAGGGAACTGGCGCAGCTGATGCGGCACCGGGCCGAGCGCCCCGAGATCGCCCCGGCCTGAGGCCTGCCTCCGATGGAAGCCCGAACCGGCTGGCCGGCCCTGATCGGCGCGCTCGTCAGGGGGGAGTCGCTCACATCCGGCGAGTCGGCCTGGGCCATGAACGAGATCATGGAGGGCGCGGCCACCGACGCCCAGATCTCGGGCTTCGCCGTCGCGCTGCGCATCAAGGGCGAGACGCCCACCGAGGTAGCCGGGCTGGCCCAGGCGATGCTGGACCACGCCACCCCGATCGAGGTGCCGGGGCGCCTCGTCGACCTGGTGGGTACGGGGGCGGACGGAGCGCATACCGTCAACATCTCGACCATGGCGACGGTCGTGGCGGCCGCCGCGGGCGCCCGCATGGTCAAGCACGGGAACCGGGCCGCGTCCTCGAAATGCGGCGCCGCGGACATCCTGGAAGCCCTCGGCGTGGTGATCAACCTCCCGCCGGCGGCCACCGTGCACCTCGCGCAGGAGATCGGCGTGGCGTTCCTCTTCGCGCCGCTCTACCACCCGGCCCTGCGTTACGCCGGCCCGACCCGCAGCCAGCTCGGCGTGCCGACCGTGTTCAATTTCCTCGGCCCGGTCGCGAACCCGGCCCGGCCCCAGGCCCAGGCGGTGGGGGTGGCTGACGCCCGGATGGGCGGCGTCCTGGCCGGCGTCCTGGCCGCCCGCGGAGCCAGTGCCCTGGTGTTCCACGGCCGGGACGGGCTGGACGAGCTGACCACGACCACGACCTCGTCGGTCTGGGTGGTGCACAATTCGGCGGTGGCCGCGACGGAGCTTGACCCTGCGGAGCTGGGCGTACCCCGGTCGGCGCCCGAAGACCTGCGCGGCGGCGACGCCGTGCACAATGCAGCCGTGATGCGGGCCGTGCTGGCGGGCGAGGCGGGCCCCGTGCGCGACATCGTGCTGCTGAACGCGGCGGCGGCCCTCGCCGCCGACGAGGGCGTACCCCGCCCGGAGGATCTGTACCCCGTGCTGTCCGCGGCCCTGGCCCGGGCGGCCCGGGCCGTCGACTCGGGCGCCGCCGCGGAGTTGCTCGTACGGTGGATAGAGACCAGCCAGCGTCTGGCCGCCCCCGGGTCGTCCTGACGCCTTAGCCGGTCTCGTCCAGACGTTTCGGCCGGTGCCGGCGGTCAGTCGGTGCCGGCTGCGCCCAGCGAGAAGGCGGCCTCGAGGTCGTGCCGGGAGTAGGCGCGGAAGGCGATATGCGTCTCCGTCTGCGTGACGCCCGCCACCTTGTTGAGCCGCCCGGGGATGACGTCGGCGAGCTCGTCGTGCTCGCGGACCCGGATTATCGCCACCAGGTCGAACTCGCCCGTCACCGAGTACACCTCGCTGACTCCGGCGATCTGGGCGATCGTCTCAGCGACCTCGGGAATGCGCTGGATGTCGGCCTTCACCAGAACGATCGCGGTGACCATTCACTGCCTCCCAGACCAGTTACTCGCGCCCCTCGCGCCCCCGTGCCCTCCGCCGGGCCCGGCTCAGGGTACCGCCAGCCACTCGCCGAGGTCATCGAAGGTGCGGATTCCCAGCAGGGCCAGCCGCGTGATCAGTACGTCGAGCACGGCCGCGGTGGCCCGGGCGTCGGCCAGCGCGCGATGACGGGGCAGCTCCACCGCACCGAAGAAGGCGGCCAGCGTCGCGAGCTTGCAGTCGGGCGCCTCGCCCCCGACAAGCACCTGGCGGGCCACCGCCACGGTATCCAGCACGGCAAATCCGGGCCAGGGCAGCCCGCAGGCGTCGCACGCCGCGGTCAGGAAGCCGAGATCGAACGGCGCGTTGTGCGCGGCCAGCACGCATCCGCGCGCGAACCTCAGCCAGGCGGGCAGCACGTCGGCCGGTCCCGGTGCGGCGGACACCATCTGGCTACTGATCCCGGTCAGCGCCTCAATGTCGGCGGGCACCGGCATGGCCGGATCGACCAGGGTGGAGAATTCCCCGGTCACCCGGCCGGCCCGGAGCTTGACCGCGGCGATCTCGGTGATCCGTGCCTCGGCCGGCGACCAGCCGGTCGTCTCCACGTCGACGACGGCGAACTCGATCTGCGTCAGCGGGCGGCTGGTCAGCGGCAGGCTGGTCAGCGGGCGGCTGGTCAGCGGGCGGCCGTCGGCTAGCTCCCATATCGGCATGGTTTCCGGCGCGGCCGGAGTATCCGCCCCGCACGCGGTTTCCGGTCCGGCCGGGAGGGGCCGCACCGCCGGGGTACCGAACGGCGCGCCGGACCCGGCCGCGGGCACCGGGGCCGCGGCGGTCCAGGCGGGACCGGTGGGTCCCCAGGGCCCACCGGTGCGCAGATCGGTCACGGTTTCCACGGTAGGGCGGCCCACTGACACTTTGGGGACCGCCGCGCCGGGTGGCCGTGCCGGCCCGGCCCCGGCCGCACAGGGATCGGCCGGAATGTCGGTGGCTGCTCCTAACGTGAGCCGCGTCCATTGATGCGATGAACGGAGAGACATGCTTATTGACTGCGCGCAATGCGAGTTCCGCGCCGTGGCGTGCGGTGACTGTCTGGTTACGGCGCTTGTCGAAAGCGGAGCTGGCCCCGCCGGTAAACGGAAAAGTGAGTACGGGCGTAATAAAGGCGTAAGTAATGGCGGCACACGGCGCAAAAGGGGCGATATCGCGGCCGGTCCTCGCCGGGTGGCTGCTGCCGTGGACCGCTCCGGCAGCCCCGAGGGTCTCCCGAGCCGCCATGCCTTCGGCGCTCTTGAGCTGCGGGGACTCAGCGCTCTGGCGACGGCGGGCCTGGTCCCGCCGTTGCGGTACCGTGCCGCCGGCAAGGCTACGCGCGAGATTTTAGCGTTATAAAGTCTTATCTGTGCGGTGATTGGCGAAACTAGGGCGACACCGGCCGAAGCGGTTGAAACGGTCAATTCCTTTCACTAAGGTCTCCTTCCGGTTGCACTGCTCATTTACCTCGTTTCCACGCGGTACCGGGCGGTCACAGTCAGCAAGATTCTCCGGGGGAGAAGGAGTGTCTGGCACGTGCATACGCCGCTACCGGGCATAAAGGCCCGGCTTCGCCTAGGTGCCGCGGCCGCGACGGCCGTGGTGGCCGTCTTCGGCCTCAGCACCTACGCCGTCACGGCCGGCGCCGCGCCACAGCCCTCTCTGGCCCAGGCGCAGGCCGAGGTCAACCAGGACAACTCGCAGTACGACCAGGCCAATCAGCAGTACGACCAGGTCGCGCAGCAGGTAAAGCAGGCCCAGCAGAAGCTGGCCGCGGTCGACAACCAGGTCGCCGCCAACAAGGCCGAGTTCACCAAGCTCCGCGGCGCTGTCGCGCAGATCGCGGCCGCGAGCTACGAGAACGGCGACACGACATCGGTCGCCGGCCTGCTCACCTCCAGCGACCCGAACACCGTGCTCAACGGGGCCTCGCTGCTACTGGAGATCTCTGGCAGCCGGAACCAGCAGGTGAAGGAGTTCCTGGCCGTCGTCCGCCAGCTCAAGAGCTCCCAGGAGCAGGCGCAGCGCACGAAGAACGCCCTGGCCGCGATCGAGCAGCAGAAGCAGCAGAACCAGCTGCACGCCAATCATGTCCTGAACAACGCGAAAACCGTACTGGCCAGCCTGACCCCGCAGCAGCAGCAGACGGTCGCGGCTAACAGCATCGGCGCGGGCGCGACGACCGCGACGGCCTACACGGGGTCGACCGCCACGGAGGGCGGGAAGGCTGCGGCCTTCGCCGTCGCCGAGGCGCAGGCCGCCTGCCCGTACGTCTACGGCGGCACCGGGCCGTGCGCGGATGGCTTTGACTGCTCGGGACTCGCCCAGGCCGCGTGGGCGTCGGCCGGGCTCGCGATCCCGCGGACGACGTACGACGACTGGGCTAATCTGCCGCACATCTCCCTCAGCGCCCTTGAGCCGGGCGACCTGATCGAATTCGACGGAGAGGGGCATGTCGCGATCTACATCGGTAACGGGATGATCGTCGACGCCCCGCATACCGGGGCTGACGTCGAGGAGATCTCGATGAACGAGGACTGGTACGCGCAGAACGAGGATGGCGCCGTCCGGCCGTAGCGCCCGGGACGGACCGCCCGTAGCTCCCGGCCGTAGCTTCCGGAACGGGCACCGAAGACGATGAGCCCGGCGGGGTCGCCCCCGCCGGGCTCCGTCATGTCGGGGCCGCCGCGCCGCCCCCGACCACCGGGCCCCCTAGACTCGGGCGCTATGCGCGGCACGCTGATCGTCACCAACGACTTCCCGCCCCGCCAGGGCGGCATCCAGTCGTTTGTGCACGGCCTGGCGTGCCTGCTGCCCCCGGGGCAGGTCGCGGTGTACGCCCCGGCGTGGGACGGCGCCAAGAACTTCGACGCCCGGCAGCCGTTCCCGGTGATCAGGCATCCGGCATCGCTGATGCTGCCCGTTCCGTCCGTGGGCCGCCGGGCGGCCGCCGCGCTCCGTGAACACGACTTCGACACCGTGCTGTTCGGCGCCGCTGCCCCGCTGGGGCTTCTGGGGCCCGTTCTGCGGCGCGCGGGGGCTACCCGCCTGGTGGCACTCACCCACGGGCACGAGGCGGGCTGGGCCGCGCTCCCTGGCGCACGGGGCCTGCTGCGCCGGATCGGGGACAGCGTCGATGTGGTGACTTATCTCGGCGAGTACTTCCGGTCCCGGCTCGCGCGGGTGCTGTCGCCGCAGGCCGCCGCGCGGATGGTACGGCTGGCCCCCGGTGTGGACGTCGCCGCGTTCCGCCCCGGGCCGTCCCCGAGCGCAGGGCCGGCCGGGAGCGCAGGGGCGGCCGGAATCAGGCAGCGGCTGGGCCTGGCCGGCAGCCCGGTCGTGGTCTGCGTGTCCCGGCTGGTGCGCCGCAAGGGGCAGGACACGCTGATCCGTTCCTGGCCTAGCGTCCGCTCGGTGATCCCCGGCGCGCGGCTGTTGCTCGTGGGCGACGGGCCGTACGGCCCCGACCTACGGCGCCTCGCCACGGGGCTGGGCGTGGCCGATGCCGTCACCTTTACCGGCAGCGTCCCGGCGGGTGAGCTGCCGGGCTACTACGCGGCCGGGGATGTCTTCGCCATGCCGTGCCGGACCCGGCGGGGCGGCCTGGACGTGGAGGGGCTCGGCATCGTGTACCTGGAGGCGTCCGCCGCGGGGCTCCCGGTCATCGGCGGCGACTCCGGCGGTGCCCCGGACGCGATTCTGGACGGCGAGACGGGCTACGTGGTTCCCGGGCGCAGCGTGACCGTTCTCGCGGAGCGCGTCGGTGCGCTGCTGGCCGACCCGGCGCGGGCACAGGCGATGGGCCGCCGCGGGCTCGCCTGGGTCGAGCAGGAATGGGACTGGTCCCGTGTGGCCGGCCGCCTCGACGCGATCCTGCGCGGCACCAGCTACCGGCCCGTGCCGCCGGGTGCATGATGACCGTCCCGGGCAGGAAAATGAGCAGCCGCATCGCCGTATCCGGATCGTTCCTCGCCAGCGGCGGTCCGGGGAATCGCTACCCACGTGAGCCTAAACCCGCCGTTACTCAGATGTAACCGGGTGAATGCGGCCGTATAGAGCCAACCACCTAGGATGTACGTCACCTTCGTCGGGGTGGGAGGTGAGATGTGGCGGATCAGTCTGCCGGGTTAAACGGCCGCGGCGAGTTGTACGGCCGCGGCAAGGTACTCAGGTTCGTCGCCGATGGCCATGACGATCACCCCGGCGATCGAGCAGGGCCTGGCCGCAAGATCTCCCGGCAAAGTTACCCTCGAGTATGCCGGCGAGGCGAGCCCTAGCGAATGGGGGCACGGCTCAGGAACCGTGTTCCAGCAGGGGCAGCAGGGATTCACCCAGTTCAGCCAGGCATTCGGCAGCCGGTTCCGCAAGGTCCCTGACGATGACGGCAACGCGATGATGGGGTACGACGCCATGCTGACCAGCATCTCCGCCATCCGCCTGGCCGGTTCGGCCCCGTCGCGCACCGCCGTGATTGAAGAGCTGAGCGCGCTGCAGGGCTCCCGGACCGTGCTCGGCGCCAGCGGCCCGATCGACCTGTCCGCCAGCTACCAGTGCCCGGGCTGCCAGGGCAGCAACCCCGTCGGCAAGGTGATCCCGATCCTGCTCCTGTCGCCCAACGGGACGATCGACTTCGTGCAGCGCGAGCAGCCGCCCTTCTCGGCGGCCGCCAGGTCGCGCTAGGGCGACCGGGGCGCGGCATCCGGCAGGAGCGGTACCCGCCGGATGCCGCGCCCGGTTGGTTACCGGATGATCCGCAGATAGCTGGTGATCACGTTGGATGCGGCGACGGTCCCGGATGGCGGGAACGCAGTGCTGTACCCGGAGATGAAAGCAATCAGCTTGCTGCCCCCATGGCTCGGCGTGAACGGCATCGAGCAGGTACTGCCGAAGCCGCACGTAGCCAGCCGGGTACCGGTCTCGTTGAAGATCTCGATGTAGTACGGGCTCGGCCCGACCTCGCCGTTGGCGGTGGCGGTCACGGTCTCGCTGCCGAAGGTGCCTGCAGGAGCGCTGAGCGAGACTCCCCAGCCGAGGTTTGACCAGGTGATGAAGCTGAGCAGCGACGTTTCCTGGACGCCGGGCGGCGGGTAGACGGTGCTGTTGTCCGACAGGTAGGCGATGTACTCCTGCGTGGTCGCCGCGCCCTGGCTCACCGTGGCGCGGCACGTGGTGCCGGACCCGCACAGGGCGACGTTCGTGCCGGTGGTCACGTCGAAGATCTCGATCCAGAAGGGTGACAGGCCGATGTTCTGGCTGGTGGTCGCGGTCAGCGTGGACGCGGCACCGACCGGGACGGTGGTCGGGCTCGCCGCCAGAGTCAGGTTCACGCCATGCCAGACCACTCCGACGTCGCCGGAAACCGCCTGCTCGCCCGATGGCGGATAGCCCGTCGAGGCGTAGGACACGACGGCCACGTAGTAGTGCGTCGACTGGCCCGGCTGGGTGACCGGGGTAGAGCAGGTCGTGCCCGTCGCGCAGGTCACGACGTAGTCGCCCGCCGTCCGGTCGTAGATGCGCAGGTAATACGGGGTTGGGCCGACGTCTGTGCTGGCCGTGGCGGTCAGGGTCGAGTACTGGGTCGGCCACAGCAGGTTCGGGTTGGCCGTCAGCGTCACCGTCCAGGTGCTCACCGGCGCGTTCTCGCGGAGCCCGCGCGGCTTGGCCGGGATCGCGGCGCCGGTTCTGGCGCCGGGCGAGGACGATGGCTGGACCGTTGTCGGCTTTCCGGCCTGCGTGGTGGCCGCAGTCATCCGGGCCGTGCCGGCGACGGCGGTGGCGGCCACCGGGCTGGCCGTGGCGCTGGCGGCCGAGGCCATGAGCAGGCCGGGCAGAGCCAGCGCGGCCACGGCGAGCCCTGCCCGCCGGTGCCCATGCAGAAGGACGTGCGTAAATCCCATTTCTTCCCCCCAGAAAGACGACAAATCATTGCCGCACCCCGCGACGATATATACTCGCAGTGATCGAGATGCTACTAGCAGCAGTCGGCAAGGGGCGTTCTGATACACCCGGGCCTGGTCCGGCCTGCTCGCGCTGGCCAGGGTGGCCGACGCGCACCGGGCGCGAATCAGCTCACTTGTGCTGGCGCACCCGCCGTGCGGGGGAAGGCCTGCTTGCTTTCCGGACCGGGCACCCCGTGCCGTGCACGGGCAACGCCCAGGACCCACCTGCGCCCCGGGAGCCGCCTAGGAGTACAGGGCCTCGATGTCGGCGGCCCGGTCCTTGGCGACCACGTTCCTGCGCACCTTGAGCGAGGGTGTGAGCTGGCCGTTCTCCTGGGTGAAGTCACCGTCCACGATGCGGAAGCGGCGGATCGACTCGGCCCGGGAGACCATGGTGTTGGCGTCGTCCACCGCCGCCTGGATTTCGGCCACGAGATCGGGGTCGTTGGACAGGCCGGCGGCGGTCGCGTCGGCGGCCTTGTTGTGCTTTGCCTTCCAGGCCGGGAACGCTTCCTCGTCGATCGTCACCAATGCCGCCACGTACGGCTTACCGTCGCCGATGACCATGCTCTGGCTGACCAGGAAGTGCGCGCGGATCCGGTCCTCCAGCGGCGCCGGGGCGACGTTCTTGCCGCCCGCGGTGACGATGATCTCCTTCTTGCGCCCGGTGATTCGCAGATACCCCTCGTCGTCCAGTTCGCCGAGGTCGCCCGTGCGCATCCAGCCGTCCTCGGTCAGTGCCTCGGCGGTGCTCGCGCTGTTGCCCCAGTAGCTGGTGAACACGGTCGGTCCCTTGATGAGGACCTCGCCGTCGTCGGCGATCTTCAGCGCGTCACCGGGAACGGGCGGCCCTACGGTGCCGATCTTGTTATTGCTCGGGCGGTTCACGGTCGCCGCCGCGGTGGTCTCGGTAAGCCCGTAGCCCTCCAGGATCGTGATCCCCACGCCGCGGAAGAAATGGCCCAGCCGCTCGCCCAGAGCGGAGCCGCCGGACACCGCGTACTGCACCTGGCCGCCGACCGCCGCCCGGAGTTTGGTGTAGACGAGGCGGTCGAAGACCGCGTGGGCGATCCGCAGGCCGGGGCCCGGGCCACCGTCACCACGGGCCCGGCTGTCCAGGGCCTGGCTGTAGGCGATGGCCGTGCGCGCCGCCCGCCGGAAGATCGCGCCCTTGCCCTCGGACACCGCCCTCTGCTCGGCACCGTTATAGACCTTCTCGAACACACGCGGGACGGCGAGCAGGAACGTCGGCCGGAAAGAGCCGAGGTCGGGCAGCAGGTCGGTCACATCCGGGCTGTGCCCGAGGATGATGCCGTCCTCGATGCAGCCGACCTGGATGACTCGCGCCAGGACGTGGGCGAGCGGCAGGAACAGCAGGGTCGAACCACCGCGCGCGCTGAAGATCTCCGGCGCGGCCGCGCTCGCGTTGCGCACCTCGGACAGCAGGTTGCGGTGAGTCAGCTCGCAGCCTTTGGGCCGCCCCGTGGTCCCGGAGGTGTAGATGATCGTGGCCAGGTCGGCGGCGTTGGCGGCCGAGGCGCGCTCGTTCAGCACGTCGGCGGCTACGGACGCGCCGTCAGCGGCCAGTGCCTCCAGGCTGGGAGCCTTGTCGCCGGTCTCCCCGGCGGCCTGCGCGGCTCCTGGCCCGGAGACGGGGGGGCCCTCAATCCGCCAGACGTGCTCCAGAGCGCTCAGCCGGTCGCGCAGCCCGGCGACGATCGCCTCGTGCGCCGCGGTCTCCACGAACACCGCCTTGGCGCCCGAGTCGCTCATGATCCATTCGACCTGCTCGGCCGAGGACGTCTCGTAGACCGGCACGCAGACGGCACCGGCCGTCCAGATCGCGTAGTCGAGGACGGTCCACTCGTACCGCGTGCGGGACATCAGGCCCACCCGGTCACCGGGGGCGATCCCGGCCACGATCAGCCCCTTGGCCAGGGCCGTTACCTCATCACGGAATTCGCTGGCCGTGACGTCCTGCCAGGTCCCGGCGGTGTTGCGGCGCAGCGCTACCTGCTGCGGATGGTCGGCTGCGCGCCTGGACACGACCTCGGCGAGGTTCGCCGAATCAGGGATCTGCACGAGTGCCGGGATACTGTGCTGGCGCACGACGCTGTCTCCTTACAGGGTGCCCTTGCCACCGCGCTCACGCTATCGCGTAAAGCTACTGGCCGGTAGTGCGAAAATCCGTTCACCGTCGGGTCCCCCCCGCGGCGCGAAACCCACGTGATCAGGCTATCCGGGTCCGGCTTAGCGTTGTCTCATGCGGATTCACGTGGTGAGCGACGTGCACGGGCGGGCCGACGCGCTGCCCGCGGCGGCCCGGGACGCGGACGCGCTCATCTGCCTCGGTGACCTGCTCCTGTTCATGGACTACGCCGATCATCGCCGCGGCATCTTCGCAGACCTGTACGGCGCGGAGCAGGCCCGCACGTTCATGGAACTCCGGCGCACCCAGCGGTTCGACGAGGCGCGGGCGATGTCGGCGCGACTGGCTGCGAGCCTCCCGGATGGGTCGGTGCGCGTGGCCATCGAGAAAGCGGCCGCCCGCCAGTACGCCGAACTGTTCGCGGCGCTGCCCGAGCCCGCGTACCTCACCTACGGCAATGTCGACATCCCGCGCATGTGGGCCGGCCACCTGAAGCCCGGCCACCAGGTGTTCGACGGCGCGCGGGCGCGACTGGACGGCTGGACGTTCGGCTTCGTCGGCGGCGGCCTGATCTCCCGGTACCGGACGCCCAACGAGATTGACGAGGACGCCTACGCCGTCAAGATCGAGGAGGTCGGCGCGGTGGACGTGCTCTGCACCCATATCCCGCCCGCCGTGCCCGAACTGCTGTACGACACCGTGGCACGGCGGATGGAACGCGGCAGTGAGGCGCTGCTGGCCGCGATCCGGCGGACTCAGCCCCGGTTCGCGCTCTTCGGGCACGTGCACCAGCCGCTGGCGCGCCGGGTGCGGATCGGCGTCACCGAGTGCATCAATGTCGGGCACTTCCGCGCCACTGGGCTGCCCTTTGTCCTCCAGTGGTAGAGGTACGCTGCAAGGAAAGAGCGTGAAAGCGGAGGTGCCACGTGGCCGAGCGGGACAGCCAGCCAGGCGGGGATCCGATTGGTGACCTCCAGCGGTGGCTGATGCGCTCGGGTGCGCGCAGTCTCACCAAGGACCTCACCGCCCCCGTTCGCCGGGCCCTGGGCCAGGAACCCTCTGGAAAGCGCGCCGACGTGTGGGACACCGCCACGACGCGCCCTCTCCGCGACGAGGAGGCGCCCGAGTGCGCCTGGTGCCCGGTCTGCCGGGCCGCGCGCAAGCTTCGAGAGTCCCGCCAGGGCGGCCAGGGCTCGCCCCTGGCGGGGGCCGGTGACGCGCTGGCGTCCGTGGTCCAGGAGGCCTATTCGGCCTTTGAGGCGGTCATGAAGCCGCAGCACCCCCGCCCGCAGGACCGGCCGTCCGCGTCCACCGGGCCCTCCGCGTCCACCGGGCGTTCCGGGTCCTCCGCAAGCTCCTGGTCAGAGGCGACCGATCCTCCCGGAGAGGCTGGTCGTGCGCCTGACGATCGGCATTGACGTCGGGGGTACCAAGGCTGCGGCCGGCGTCGTCGACGACAAAGGCCGGATCATCGAGAAGCTGAAGCGGTCCACGCCGGCGGCTAGCCCGCCCGAGACCGAGCAGGTCATCGCGGATGTGGTGACCGAGCTGGCCTCCCGGCACGAAGTGGCCGCGGTCGGCATCGGTGCCGCCGGCTTCATCGACGGGACACGTTCCTTCGTCCTGTTCGCGCCCAACCTCGCCTGGCGGGGCGAGCCGCTGCGCACGTCGGTGCAGGAAAAGATCGGGCTGCCCGTCTTCGTCGAGAACGACGCGAACGCGAGTCTCTGGGCTGAGGCCCGGTTCGGCGCCGCCCGCGGCTACCAGGAGGTGTTCCTGATCGCCGTGGGCACCGGCATCGGGGCGAGCCTGCTGATTGGCGGGGACATCTACCGCGGCCGCTTCGGCATCGCCGGCGAGCCCGGCCACTACCGGGTCGTGCCCGACGGGCGGCTCTGCGGCTGTGGCAACCGTGGCTGCTGGGAACAGTACGCCAGCGGCAGCGCGCTGGTCGCCGAGGCGCGTGACTTCGCGCGGCGCAGCCCCGAGGGGGCCATGCGCCTGCTGCAGCTAGGTGGGGGAACCCCCGAGGGCATCTCGGGCCCTCAGGTGACCCAGGCGGCGCGGGAAGGTGATCCTGCCGCTCTGCGCTGCTTCCAGATCGTCGGCAACTGGCTGGGCCAGGGCATGGCCGATCTGGCCGCGATCATCGACCCGGGCTGCTTCATCATCGGCGGCGGGGTGTCCGAAGCGGGCAGCCTGCTCATCGATCCGGCCCGGTGGGCGTACGAGCGGTCGCTGCCCGGCCGCGGCTATCGTGATTTCGCCGACATCCGGCTCGCGGAGCTGGGCGCCGACGCGGGCGTGGTGGGCGCCGCGGACCTCGCGCGCCGTTTCGTCGCGGCTCAGGCCTAGACGCGGCTCGGGCTCGACGCACCGGGCAATTTCAGGCGCAGGACGCTAGACGACGGCGCCGTCGTCGGGACCGGAACCGTTCCGCGGTTCGTCCCCCATCCGCAGCACCAGGACGGCGAAGCCTCCCACGAACGCGCCGATGGCAAGGAACGCCGCCACGGCGGGCACGGTCCAGCCCACCGCCGTCGCGATCAGCAGGTACGCGGGACCGCCGAACAGCGCGACCCACGCGCCCTTACTGACCGGATCAAGTTTGGGCAGCGGCGGGGGCGGGGGCGGGAAGTAATGCTCCTCCTGCGAGCCCGGTCCGCGTGCGGCCCGCCGATGCCCGGGGGCTGCCCGACCCGGAAGTGACGCGTCGCCGGGCGCGAGGCCGCCAGCGCCGTTCCGGCGGCCGGGGCCGGGGCCGGGGCCGGGCTCCTGGGCCGGACCGCCCAGTTCGCCCGGGCCGCCCAGTGTGGGTGGACCGCTCAGCCTTCCGGGGCCGCTCCGCCCGCCGGGGGCGCCATGGCCGCCGCGGCTGCCGGGGCGCGGCTGGTCCGGGTCGCGTACCGGGTCGGCCGGGGCCGTGGGGCGGATGCCCGGAGGTGCTTCGCCCATCGGGAACGGCCCAGTTGCCTGCGGGGATTCAGGGACTTGAGGGGATCGTGTGACCTGAGAGGCGCCAGGGATAGGCGCGTTATCCGGCTCCGAGAGGTTTTCCCGCTCGGGCCAGAGAATGCCACCCGCGATGTCCGCGGGCGCGTCGTAATTCGCGATCAGGTCGAGCCAGGCCGCGTCTTCGTCGTTCTCGCCGCTGGTCATGTCCTTGTCTCGCACCTCCCTCCCTGGCTACGTGGTTTCCGGCGCGGTGCCGTGCCGCCGGCGGACCAGGTCTCGTCCCGGCAGTGGTCCCGGACAAACTGCAGGCTTCCGGTAAAAATAGCCGGCGCGTCATTGTCCATTGTCGCCACGTGATAACTATCGCTGCAGGTCCGGACGGTCAGCAGACCGGGTACCAGGCCGGCCTCCAGCGCCCGCATGCTGGACGGCCCGACCACGTGGTCCTCGCTGCTCCGGTACACCAGCACGGGCTGGGTGACGCTGGCCAGATCGCGGGTGGTCTGCCGCCAGATCTGCGGCAGCGACGCGGCCGCACGGACCGGAACCCGGTCGTAGGAGAGTTCCGCCGTGCCCGGCTTCTTGATGTCGCTGCCGATGCCGGGCAGCGACGGCAGAACGTGCTTCAGCACCGGGGCCAGCAGGAAAAGTTTCGTGTCCGGAGCCAGCGACGGGTTGACCAGGACCAGGCCGCTGACGTCCGGTCCGTGACTTTCGGCGAGCCGCAGCGCGAGGCAGCCGCCCAGTGACAGGCCCATCACGAATACTTCGGAGCACTGCGCGCGCAGTCCGGCCAGCGCCCGTTCTACCTCGGCGTACCAGTCCGCAGCGGTCGTCCGCGCCATGTCCTGCCAGGTCGTGCCGTGCCCGGGCAGCAGGGGCAGGGAGACGGCCACGCCGTGGTCGGCCAGGTATTCAGCCCAGGGGCGCAGCGATTGCGGGCTCCCGGTAAACCCGTGACAGAGCAGCACGCCGACGGCACTGCCCGCGCGGGAAAACGGTTCTGCACCTGGCAAAAGATCGGCCATGAAGTGCCGCTCCCTCCCCCCGTAGTCAACCGGCCGGTGCCAAGCATCGTCGCATGCGGACGGCCAGATCGCATCCCGCGTGACGTTAAAAACACCACCGAACGTGCGAATATTTGGGCGTGTACTACAAACTGGCGCAGCTCACCCTCGGCGTAATGCTCAAGATCGTTTTCCGTCCCTGGGCGGAGGGCGCGCGGAACGTTCCGCGGCACGGCGCGGCCATCATGGCGAGCAACCACCTGTCGTTCGCTGATCATTTTTTCGGCCCGCTCCCGCTGCGCCGGCAAGTGATCTTCCTGGCCAAGTCGGAGTACTTCACTGGACGCGGGATTAAGGGCCTGCTCAGCAAGGCCTTCTTCAGTGCCCTCGGCCAGATCCCCATCGACCGGGGCGGCGGTGCGGCCAGCGAGCGCGCGATCCGGACGGGCCTGCGCGTGCTCGCCGAGGGCAAGCTGCTCGGCATCTACCCCGAGGGCACCCGCAGCCCGGACGGTCGGCTCTACCGCGGCAAGACCGGCGTCGCGCGGCTGGCCCTGGAGGCGCAGGTCCCGGTGATCCCGTGCGCGATGGTGGGCACGTTCGAGTTCATGCCCACGGGCCAGACCCGGCCGAGCTTCCGGATCCGGCCCGGCGTACGGTTCGGCGAGCCGCTGGACTTCTCCCGGTTCTACGGGATGGCATCGGACCGGCGCGTGCTGCGGGAGGTCACCGACGAGGTGATGCGGACCATTGAGAAGCTCTCCGGCCAGGAATACGTGGACATGTACGCCCAGCAGGCCAAGGACAAGCTGGCCGCGGACGCCCAGCAGGCCAAGGACAAGCTGGCCGCCGATGCCCAGCAACCGGCCGCCGCCGGGCCGCCGGAAACCGCGCCCCCGTCTCAGGAAGGGGCTCAGGGCCAGGGAGGCGCTCAGGGCCAGGGAGAGGCTCAGGGCCGGAGAAACGAGGCCCAGGGCCGGGGAGAGGCTCGGGGAGAGCCTCCGGCAGCGCTCCCCGAAACGCCCAGGGAAACCGGGTCTTAGGGGCCGGCCGGCGCCCCCCGGCCGGCGCCCCCGGGCACGGGCTAAGGTGGGCCCCATGAGAGTGGGAGTCCTCACCGGTGGCGGCGACTGCCCCGGCCTAAATGCCGTGATCCGCGCTGTGGTCCGCAAGGGCGTGCAGGAGTACGGATACGAGTTCGTCGGTTTCCGCGATGGCTGGCGCGGTCCATTGGAGGGGGACACCGTCCCCCTGGACGTGCAGGCCGTCCGGGGCATTCTGCCCCGCGGCGGGACGATCCTGGGCACGTCGCGTACCAATCCCTTCGCCGACCAGGGCGGCGAGCGCCCGGGTGTCGAGCGCATCAAGGACAACCTCGACGGCCTCGGGGTTGACGCCCTCATTGCGATCGGCGGTGAGGACACGCTCGGCGCGGCCACCCGCCTGTACGCCGACGGAGTCAACGTCGTCGGCGTGCCCAAGACCATCGACAACGACCTGGGCGCCACCGACTACACGTTCGGGTTCGACACCGCCGTGAACGTCGCGATGGAGGCCATCGACCGCCTGCACACGACGGCGGAGAGCCACCACCGCGCACTGATCGTCGAGGTGATGGGCCGGCACGCCGGCTGGATCGCGCTGCACGCCGGGATCGCCGGCGGCGCCAACGTCATCCTGATCCCCGAGAAGCCGTTCGAGCTGAAGCGGGTCTGCGAGTACGTCGAGCACCGCTTCCAGACGAGGTACGCGCCGATCGTCGTGGTCGCCGAGGGCGCGCATCCGGTGGAGGACGACCTCGCCGTCACCGGGCAGGGCGTCGACGCGTTCGGCCACGTGCGGCTGGGCGGCGTCGGGCAGATGCTGGCCGGTGAGATCGAGAAGCGGACCGGCAAGGAGGCCCGGGTCGCCGTGCTCGGGCACATCCAGCGCGGCGGTACCCCCACCGCGTTCGACCGGGTGCTCGCCACCCGGTTCGGCCTGCACGCGATCGAGGCGGTCCACGATGGTGCGTTCGGCAACATGGTGGCGCTACGCTCCACCGACATCATCCGGGTGCCGCTGAGCGACGCGACCGCCGAGCTCAAGACCGTGCCACCCGAGCAGTACGCGGAGGCCGAAGTCTTCTTCGGCTGAACGCATCGCGTTCCAGGTCAGGCCGCCTTCACCGGCCCGGCGTAACGGGCCGCGCCCCGTGGGCTGACCCAACGTCAAGGGCCGGCCCGGGGGCCCGGGGCCAGTCCCGCATCGTCCGGTGACGCCGTCGCGGAGGGCCCTGAGGATGTCGATGTCGCGGGCGTGCGCGACGGACGCGCGTGCGCCACTGAGCGGGCGCGCCGGACCGCCGCCGCGCCGGTCCGTCATCCCCGGCTCAGAAACCGGTGTACAGGGTGATCGTGCTGCCCTTGGCCGCCTGCTGCTTCGGGTTGTAGTCGAAGACCTTGTTGAACGGGCCGAAGCGGCTCACGGTCACCGTGAAGCCGAGCTTCGTCAGCGTGTCCCGCGCCTGGCCGACGCTCATGCCGTCCACGTCCGGGATGGCAATCTGCGGCGGACCGGTCGACACCCCGATCGTCACCGTCTCGTTCACGGTGATCGGCGTCCCCGGATCCGGGGACTGCCGCGTGATGGTGCCCTGGGGCTGGGAGCTGCCCGTGTCCTGCTGGATGTTGAGCGTGACGCCGTTCTGCGCGGCCCACTGCTGGATGCTCTGCTGGTCCTGGCCGCGGAAGTCGGGTAGCGGGGGCCCCGCGCTGACATTGATGACGATGGGCGTCGGCTGCGGGGAGGTGAGGCCGGCGGCCGGCTGGGTGCTGACCACGATTCCGGCGTCCACCGAGCTGGACGCGACCTTGCGGACCTGCCCGGGGGTCAGTCCGGCGTTGCGCAGTGCCTGCTGAGCGCCGGTGAGCTGCTGGCCGGACACGTCGGGCACCTTGAGCATCCGTGGGCCGGCCGACGGGATCAGGGTGATCGCCGATCCCTTGCGTATACGCCCGCCGACGGCCGGCATGGTGCGCGCGACCGTCCCGGCCCGCGCGTTGTTGTCGGTCACCGCGGTCCCCATCCGGACCGTGAACCCGTCGGCGCGCAGTGCCGTGACCGCGGCGCCGTCCGTCAGGCCCGCGACCGCGGGGACCTTCGTGTATCCGGCCTGGATGTACCACCACCCGGCCCCGCCCGCCAGCGCGAAGATGAGCACCGCGGCCAGCAGGACCATCAGGCCGCCCCGGCGCTTGCGCCGGTAGCCGCCGCCATCGTCGCCCATATCGCCACGCCCGCCGATGACCGTCCGGCGGTCGTCCGGGCCTCCCAGGATCTGTGTGTGGCTCTCGCCCGCGTATCCGGGAGCGCCGCGGCCCGCCGCGCCGGCGCCGTACCCGGCCGCGCCGTGCCCGGGCCACCCGGCCCCCTGGGCGCCCCACTGGCCGTCTCCGGGCAGTCCCCGCAGCACCTCGTTGACCAGCCGGAGGAACGCGGCCGCATCTGCCGGGCGCCCCCGCGGGTCCCCGCTGGTGGCCTGCATGACGAGCCGGTCAACCTCCGGCGGGATGCCCTGGACGAACCGCGAGGGGGGCGGGACCGTCTCGTTCACGTGCTTGTACGCCACCGCGAGCGGCGTCTCACCGGTATGCGGCTTGGACCCGGTGAGCAGTTCGAACAAGACGATGCCCGCGGCGTAGACGTCGGTACGGGCGTCCGTGCGGTTCCCGGTAACCTGTTCGGGCGCCAGGTACGCGACGGTGCCGATGATCACGCCGGTCCGCGTCTGACTGCTGATCCCGGACAGCGCGCGGGCCAGGCCGAAGTCGACCACCTTCAGGTGGCCGTCCGGAGCGATCAGCACATTTTCCGGTTTGACGTCCCGGTGCACAATCCCGGCCGTGTGCGCGGCCGCCAGGCCGGACAGCAGCGGCAACATGATGGACAGTGCCTCACGCGGCGGGAACGCGCCCCGCTCGCTGAGCAGGTCCCGCAGGGTCCGGCCGGGCAGGTACTCCATGGCCAGGTAGGGGTACGGCCCGTCGCGGCCCTGGTCGTAGACGGAGACGACGTTCGGGTGCGAGAGCCGGGCGACCGACTTGGCCTCGACGATGAAGCGGTCGACGAACTCGTCGTCGCGCGCCAGGTCCGCGTGCATCACCTTGAGCGCCACCCGGCGATCCAGGCGGGTGTCGATGGCGCGGTACACCGTCGCCATGCCGCCGAGCGCGACCAGCGCTTCCACCTGGTAGCGGCCGTCCAGCAGCCGTCCGACCAGGGGATCCGCCAGGGTGGTGTCCATCGGGCCCAATTGTACGAGCAGGTCAGCCGTACTGCGCTGGATTACCCGCTTTGCGGTCCGGCGCTCGCCGGGGGTGACGATGCGCGGGCGTAGCGCCGGGGCGGGACGCGCCCGGCCAGCCGGGCCATCCGGCCGGCGATGACGGCGTGCCGCATGGCCCCGGCCATCCGCTCCGGGTCCCGCGCCCTGGTCACCGAGGTCGCCAGCAGAACCGCGTCGCAGCCCAGTTCCATCGCGATCGCGGCGTCGCTCGCGGTCCCGATGCCGGCGTCGAGGATCACCGGGACGCCGGCCTCCTCCACGATCAGCTCGATGTTGTGCGGGTTCCGGACGCCGAGCCCGGAGCCGATCGGCGCGCCGAGCGGCATGACCGCCGCGCAGCCGGCCTGTTCCAGGCGCCGCGCCAGTACCGGGTCGTCGTTGGTGTACGGCAGTACGGTGAAGTCCCGGGCGACGAGCATGTCGGCCGCGTCCAGGAGTTCCACCGGGTCCGGCAGCAAGGTGCGCTCGTCCGCGATCACTTCGAGCTTTACCCACCCGGTGCCGAGCGCCTCGCGGGCCAGTTCGGCGGTGCGGACCGCGTCGGCCGCGGTGTGGCACCCCGCGGTATTCGGCAGGATACGGATTCCGTGCCCGGCGAGCAGGCCAAGCACCGAATGCCCGGTAGCCGGCGCGACCCGGCGCATCGCCACCGTCGTGATTTCGGTACCCGCCGCCGACAGCGCACGGTCGAGGACGTCCAGGCTCGGCGCCCCGCCGGTTCCCATGATGAGCCGCGAGCTGAACTCCTCACCCGCGATCACGAGCGGATCGTCCATTCAGCCTCCCTGGACCGCGGTGAGCACTTCGACCTGGTCGCCGTCCGCCAGCGTGGTGGAATCCCACGCCGAACGCCGCACCACCTGACCGTTGACCGCCACGGCGATGCCGCTGGCCGCGCTGGTCAGCAACCGGACCGCGGCCGCCGCCGACGCGCCGTCGGCCAGCTCGAATGACTGCCCGTTGACGACGACGTTCATCCCGGCCGTCCCGCCGCCTCGGGCCTGGTCCCGGGGCCCGGGTGGTCCCCGTGGAACCGCCCGATCGTGAAGTGCGCCGCCACCTCGGGCAGCCGCCCGGTCTCCAGGTAGTCCGTGATGATGTCGGCGGTGACCGGCGTGAGCAGCACCCCGTTGCGGAAATGACCGGTCGCCAGCACCAGGCCGGCCGCGGGACACGGGCCAAGGATCGGGGCGTTGTCCGGCGTTCCGGGCCGCAGCCGCGCAATGGCCTCGGTGAATTCAAGCTCGGTGATGCCCGGCACCAGAGTCCGCGCGTCCCGCAGGAGTTCCCACAGGCCGCCGGCGGTCACCTGGGTGTCCGGCCCGAGTTCCTCCTGGGTGGCGCCCACCACCAGCTCGCCGCTCTCCCGTGGCACGAGGTAGACCGACGAGCCCCTGACGATGCCGCGCACGGTCCGGCGCAGGAACCCATCCGGGGCGCGCAGCCGGACCACCTGGCCCTTGACCGGCCGGAGGGGCGGCACACAGTCGGCCGGGAGCCCGTCGATGGCCGCGGAGTTCCAGCCGGCCGCGAGCACGGTCCAGTCCGCCGTGAGCTCCGTTCCGTCGGCGAGGCGGACGCCGCGGACCCGTACGCCGCCGGGGCGGATCCCCTGCTGCGGGCGCGCACCGGGTGTGCCGGCCGGCGTACTCCCGGGCGCGGGAGCGTGTCCTGGCGGGGTCCGTTCGGCGTCGCTCCCCGCCTCCGGGGCCTGTCCCGGCCGGGTCCGTTCGGCGTCATGAATAAGCTGCGCGACGGGCTGCCTGATCAGCTGGACCCCGGCCCGTGCGGCCGCGGCTAGCAGCGCGCGGGTGAGCAGTCGAGGGTCGACCGAGCCGTCCGCCTCGGCGAGCAGACCGCCGCGTACCGACGGATCGAGCATGGGCTCGAGGCCGCGGCACTCCCGTGCCGTCAGCCGGCGGCCCGGAACGCCGAGGCTGTCGTGCAGCGCATGCAGCTCATCAATGACGGCGAGGTCGTCGGCGTCGTAGCCGACCTGGAGGGTCCCGGTCCGGCGGAAACCGGTCGGCTCGCCGGTGGCCGAGGTCAGCTCGGCCGCGAAGCCGGGGTAGCGCTCCAGCGACGCCGCGCCGAGCGCGAACAGCTCTTTCTCCGTATAGGTGGCCTCGGAGACCGGGGTGAGCATGCCGGCCGCGGCGTGGGTGGCACCCTGGCCGGGGGAGGGGTCGGCGACGGTCACGCTGAACCCTCGGCGGGCCGCCCGCCACGCAATGCTCAGGCCGATCACTCCGCCGCCGGCCACGATCACTGTCGCCAATTGCCCTCGCTCCCTTCGCCGGCATGATCCGGATCAGGTTCTGCGGTCGGAAACTCGCCAGCTTCCCTCTCAGTCCGGTCTCCACCGGACTCCCGCGCGTCTGGGCCTAGCCTATGTCGTCATGCAGGTCGTCATCGTTGGCGGGGGGCTGGCCGGGCTCCGCACCGCCGAGGAACTCCGGGCGCGGGGCTTCGGCGGCCCGATCATGATGATCGCCGCCGAGAGCAGGCCCCCGTACGACCGGCCGCCGCTGTCCAAGCAAGCCCTGTCCGGGCAGGTCCTGTCCGGGCAGGTCCCGTCCGGGCAAGCAGTGCCGGAACGGGCGTTGCCGGAGCCATCACCGCCTGTGCAGCCGTCGTCCGGGGAGGTCGTGTCCGGGGAGGTCCTGCTGGGGGAGGTTCTGGCCGGGGAGCCGGACGCAGCCGAGATCGCCGCCGAGCTGGACACTACGCTCCGGGCGGACTTCACCGCGCTGGACGTCGACCTGCGGCTGGGTGAGCCCGCAACCGGCCTGGAGCTGGCCGGGCCGTCCGGCTCTGCCGGGCCCGGCGGGCCCCGGGAGCCCGGCGCGCCCGGGGAGCCCGGCGGCCTGGTGCGCACGGTACGCGGCGGGTACCCGTTCGATCGCCTGGTCGTGGCCACCGGAGCCGAGCCGGTCGCCCTGCCCGGCCCCGGGCGCCAGCGCTTCCTCCGTACCCACGAGGACGCACTGGAACTGCGCGCCCGGCTGCGGCCTGGCGTACGGCTGGTCATCGTCGGGGCGGGCTGGATCGGGGCCGAGCTCGCCACCGCCGCGGCCGCCCGCGGCTGCCGGGTCGTCGTCGTGGAGGCCGGGCCGGCCCCGCTGGCCGGTGCGGTCGGCGCCGAGGTCGGCGCGCAGACCGTCCCCTGGTACGCGGACGCCGGCATCGAGCTGCGGACCTCACAGGCGGTCGAGTCGGTCCAGGACGGCGGGCTCGCCCTGGCCGGCGGCGGGTGGCTTCCCGCCGACGAGATCGTCACCGCGGTCGGGGTCCGCCCGGCCGTGCGGTGGCTGGCGGGCTCGGGCCTCCGGCTCGACAACGGGATCGCCGCCGACGAGCATCTGCGCACGTCCGCGCCGGGCGTCTACGCGGTTGGTGACTGCACGTCGTTCCTGTCGCTCCGGTGGGGACGCCGGCTCCGTTTCGAGCACTGGGACATCGCGCTGCAGGCGCCCCGGGTCGCGGCGGCCAACGTGCTCGGCGCGGACGAGGTCTTCGACCCGGTGCCTTACTCCTGGTCGGAGCAGTTCGGCCGGATGATGCAGTACGCCGGGTACCACGGGGGCGCCGACCGGCTGGTCTGGCGCGGTCCCGGCCCGTCGTCGCCCGGACCGTGGACGGCCTGCTGGCTGTCGGGGTCCCGGCTGGTGGCGCTGCTCGCCGTCGACCGGCCCCGTGACCTGGTCCAGGGCCGGCGTGTCATCGCGGCCGGTGCCCCCGTCGACGCCGCCTTGCTCACCGATCCCGCCGTGCCGCTGAAGAACGCCAGCGTGAACTAGGCTGTGCATCCGTGCTTTTGCTTGCGTTCGACACTTCGACCCCCGCCGTCACTGTGGCCCTGCATGACGGACAGCGTGTGCTGGCCGAGACCGTCACGGTAGACGCGCGCAGGCACGGTGAGCTGCTCGCCCCGTCCATCGCCAAGGTCATCGCCGACGCGGGCGCCGAGCCGGGCGACCTGACCGCGATCGTGACCGGGGTGGGCCCGGGTCCCTACACCGGGCTGCGGGTGGGCGTGGTCACCGCGCGGGTGTTCGGCCGGACCCTCGGAGTGCCCGTCTACGGCGTCTGCACGCTCGACGTCCTCGCGCGTGCCGCGGGGCCCGCCGCCGCCGGGCGGGAGTTCCTGGCCGTGACCGACGCGCGCCGCAAGGAGCTCTACTGGGCCCGCTACGACGGGCCCGGATCACGGATCGCCGGGCCCGCCGTGGGCCGCCCCGCCGATATCCCGGATGGCGCCGTGCTGCCCGTCGCGGGGCAGGCGGTGGCGCTCTACCCGGACGAGCTCGGCGAGCCGATCTGGCGCGAGCACCCCTCCGCCGCCGTCCTGGCCGAATTGGCCGCCGAGCGCCTCAGCGTCCCCGGGACCGGAGTTGGCGAGCCGGCGGCCGATCTCGGCGCCCCCGGGACGGGGCACGTGCTCCTGCCGCCCGAACCGCTCTACCTGCGCCGGCCGGACGCGCGGGTTCCCGGTCCGCCGAAGCGGGTGACGTCGCCGTGAGCGTGCGGCTGCGCTCGCTGCGCTACGAGGACCTGGGGGCAGTACTGGACCTGGAGCGTTCGCACTTCCCGGACGACGCGTGGTCGCCGGGCATGTTCGCCGAGGAACTCGCCATGCAAGGGCGCGGGCGCCATTACGTGGCGGCCGGGGAAGGAAACGAACTCGTGGGTTACGCCGGGATGATGCTGCCCGGTGGCCGCCAGGCCGAGGTGCTGACGCTGGCCGTCAACCAGGCTCACTGGGGCCGGGGTATAGGGTCAGCGCTGCTGACCAACCTGCTGGAGGAGGCGGCCCGCCATGACTGCGCCGAAGTCTTCCTCGAGGTGCGCGCCGACAACCCGCGCGCCCAGGATCTCTACCAGCGGTTCGGTTTCTCCAACGTCGGAATCAGGCGCGGCTATTATCAGCCCTCCGGGATGGACGCGATCGTGATGCGCTGCGGCCTGAACGAGCAGCCTTCCCGGACCGGCGGTACGGCGCCCGCGGGCGGTGCGCGGTGATCGGCCCGCTCGTTCTCGGTATCGAGACCTCGTGTGACGAGACCGGAGCCGGGCTCGTCCGCGGCCACGAACTGCTGGCCGACGCGGTGGCGTCCAGCGTCGATGAGCACGCCCGGTTCGGCGGGGTCGTGCCGGAGGTAGCCAGCCGGGCCCACCTGGAGGCGATGACCCCTTCGGTCGACCGGGCGCTGGCCCAGGCCGGAGTCACGCTGGCCGACGTGGACGCGATCGCGGTGACGGCGGGCCCTGGCCTCGCGGGTGCCCTGCTGGTGGGGGTGGCCGCGGCCAAGGCATACGCGCTCACGCTCGGGAAGCCGCTGTACGGCGTCAATCACCTGGCCGCGCACGTGGCCGTCGACCAACTGGAGCACGGTCCGCTGCCGGCGCCGGTCATCGCCCTGCTCGTATCGGGCGGCCATTCGTCACTGCTGCTCGTCCCCGACGTCGCGGGCGAGGTGATATCTCTCGGCTCGACCGTCGACGACGCCGCCGGTGAGGCGTATGACAAGGTCGCCCGGGTGCTCGGCCTCCCGTTCCCGGGCGGTCCGCCCATCGACCAGGCGGCCCGGTCCGGTGATCCGGCCGCAATCGCGTTCCCGCGCGGGAAGTACCACGACGGATCGCTCGACTTTTCGTTTGCGGGCCTCAAGACGGCCGTGGCCCGGTGGGTCGAGGAGCGCGCCGCGCGCGGTGAACCGGTCCCGGTCGCCGATGTCGCCGCGTCGTTCCAGGAGGCGGTGGCCGACGTACTGACGCGCAAGGCCGTCGCTGCCTGCCGCCAGCACGGAGTCGATCACCTCGTCATCGGCGGCGGCGTGGCCGCCAACTCCCGCCTGCGCGCCCTCGCGGGGGAACGGTGCGCGGCGGCGGGCATCCGGCTGCGCGTCCCGCGTCCCGGCTTGTGCACGGACAACGGCGCGATGGTGGCCGCCCTGGGATCCGAGCTCGCGTCGCGTGGTCTTCCGGGGTCGCCCCTGGACCTGCCCGCTGATTCCTCGCTCCCCGTCACCGAGGTCGTCGTCCGCTAGCCCGGGCGGCTAAGACGTCTTGCGACGGCGGAGGACCCGCCGGACGCCCCAGGTGAGCACGCCCACCGCCGCGGCGGCGCCCACCACCGGGGCAAGGCGCTTGACGATGACCGGGCCCACGAGACTCAGCAGGTTCAGCGAGTCCTCCTGGTGCTGCACGGGCACGGGCTGCACCGGTTCCGGTGCGGACTGCACGGGCACATGGGCCGCCGGCGCCGCAGCCGGAGCAGCGGCCGGTGCCGCGGCGGACGAAGCCGCAGAGGTTGGAGCCGCCGCGGCCGAAGCCGCAGAGGCCGAAGCCNNGCCGCAGAGGCCGAAGCCGCAGAGGTTGGAGCCGCTGAGAGGCCCCCGTTGGACGGTGCTCCGCTCGCTCCGGCGGCCGGCGTCGTATCCGGGGAGCCCGGGGCCGCATCCGCCGCCGGGGTACCGGCGGCGGGCGTGGCCGCGGCAGGTGCCACGGCGACCCCGCCGTTGGTCAACTGCTGAGCGAGGTTGTCCGCGAACTTGTCGATCAGCCGCGAGCCCACCTCGGCGATCACCCCACGGCCGAACTGCGCCGGCCGGCCGGTCACGTTCAGGGTGGTGTGCAGCGTCACCAGGGTCCCGGAATCGGAGCTGTCCTCCGGGCTCAGCGCCGCCCGTACGGTGGCGGACGCGGTGCCGGCGCCGCGCATCTCCTTGCCGGACGCCTCCACCAGGACCGAACGGTCCGCGGTATCCCGGTCCTTGAAGGTCGCCGTGCCCTTATAGGTGAGCGACACCGGCCCGACCTTGACCTTCAGCCGGCCGGCGACGTCATCGCCGTCGACGGTGTCGACCTGGGCCCCCGGCATACAGGGCGCGATCTTCTCCACGTCGAGCAGGACGTTCCACGCCTGGTCCGGCGGGACGGGGACGGTGAACGAGTGGTTAAGTTCCATGCTCATGGTGGTTCGCTTTCTCCGGCCGCAACGGCGTCTGCGGATGGGACGGATACTTACTTTAATGCCCGCATAACCCGACTCGATGAGCCCGGGGGCCCGCGTTTGCCCAGTTGCCGAGCCCGGCCGCGCCCCCGGGGCTGAACTGGCCGGCCCCCGGCGGCCGGCTCTGGGCAGGAGGTCAGGCCGCAGGTCAGGCCGTCTCCAGGACCTGGAACGCCTCGGCCAGCCGGCCGTCGCCCAGGCCCGCGCGCTCCGCCGAGGCGGCCAGCCGCCCGCGCAGCCGCGCGTCCAGGTCGGTCAGGTGACCGGTCTGGCTCTCGTGCGCACGCAGCGCCGCCAGCTTGCGCGGGAACGTATCGGTCACGTCCACGTAGCGGTCCGGTGCCGGGCTGCCGGCGATCCAGACCTCCCCGACCGTCCAGGCGGCGAGCCCCTCGTCGGCGGCCAGTTCCGGGAAGGCAAACGGGTTGCGCGCGTCCGGGTAGACGGCGTCCAGGGCCGCCGACCCCACCGCGCGGTGGTCGGGATGGCTGGCCCCCACCCGCGCGTAGTTGCGCTCCGGACTGGGGCACACCACGCGGTCCGGCCGTACCTGCCTGATCACCCGGGCCAGGTCGCGGCGCAGGCCGATGCCCGCCTCCACCCGGCCGTCCGGGTAACCGAGGAACCGGACGTCGTGCACGCCCACGCACTTGGCGGCCGCGGTCTGCTCCGCGCGGCGCAGCGGTGCCATCTCCACGCGCGGGAACGTCTCATCGAATCCGCCCGCGTCGCCGTCGGTGACAATGCAGTAGACGACATCGATGCCCCGGCCCGTCCAGAGCGCGATCGTCCCCGCGGCGCCGAAGTCCAGGTCGTCGGGGTGCGCCGCGATGGCGAGCACCCGGCTGATCTCGCTGTCGTCTCGCACATCCGTGATCCTACGGAACCGCTGGTGGCAGCAGCACTGCGGCATCCGTTCCGCTCCCGGTGCGAACGGCGCGGCATCCTCCGGCTACGGATGTCGTAGAACACAGCCATTTTCCCCGCGCATCCAGCAGTGAAATGTACATGTTACGACTGAAACCCTCGTAGTCGGCGTTTTCCTGTGCTAGAACCGTCGTCAATAGGCAACGACGGTAAAGGGGGGTGACGAGATGACCGCGGCTGAGGAAAGACTCGGGCCAACTGAGGAGCAGATCGAAAAGGGCCTCAAACCCGGCGCGCTCGGGCTCGTATCCAGCATCGTGATGGGTGTGGCGTCGACCGCCCCCGCTTATAGCCTGGCGGCCACCCTCGGGTTCATCGTCGTCGCCATCGGCCTGCAGTCGCCTATCGTGGCGGTCCTGGCGTTCGTCCCGATGTTCCTTACTTCCATCGGCTACAGCGAGCTGAACAAGGCCGACCCGGACTGCGGCACCACGTTCACCTGGGCCGCCCGCGCGTTCGGGCCGCGCACCGGCTGGGCCGGCGGCTGGGGCATCCTCGCGGCCGACATCCTGGTCATGGCCAGCCTGGCGCAGGTCGCAGGGCAGTACGTGTTCCTGCTCGTCGGGGCCAAGGGCATCGGCTCGGACCCGACCAGCGGCTGGGTGCTGCTCGTCGGCGTGCTGTGGATCATCGCCATGACCTACATCTGCTACCGGGGCATCGAGGTCTCCGCCCGGCTGCAGCGCTTCCTGCTGGCCATCGAGGTCGTGATGCTGGTGGTGCTGTCGGTGGTGGCCCTGATCCGGGTGGGGAACGGTCATCACCCGGCCGTGTCGATCCACCCCACCTGGTCCTGGCTCAACCCGTTCTCGATCGGCGCCTTCCAGGCGTTCGTCACCGGCCTGATCCTGATGCTCTTCATCTACTGGGGCTGGGACACGGCCGTCGCCGTGAACGAGGAGACCGCCGACCGGAACAAGACCCCGGGCCGGGCCGCGATCATCTCCACGCTGTTCCTGCTCGTCACGTACGTGCTCGTCATCTTCGCGGCGCAGGCCTTCGCCGGCATCGGCACCAAGGGCATCGGCCTGGGTAACCCGAACAACATCGGCGACGTGCTGTCCGTCCTCGGCACCGCGGTCTTCGGCGGCTCCGGCTTCGGGGTGTTCCTGGCCCGGCTGCTGGTCCTCATGGTGCTCAGCTCGGCGGCCGCGTCCACCCAGACGACGATCCTGCCCACCGCGCGGACCACGCTGTCCATGGCCGTGTATAAGGCGCTGCCGCGCGCTTTCGCCCGGATGCACGGGAAGTACCTGACGCCCACCGTGTCCACGATCGCCATGGGCGCGATCTCGATCGTGCTGTACATCCCGCTGAACTTCATGTCGGGCGGGAACGTTATCGCGGACGCGGTGACCGCGATCGGCCTCTACATCGCCTTCTACTACGGGCTCACCGGCTTCACCTGCGCCTGGTACTACCGCAAGACGCTCACCCACAGCATGCGCGACCTGTGGATGCAGGGCATTCTGCCGGTGCTGGGCGGGCTGATCATGTACTTCGCCGGCGGCTGGAGCCTGTGGGCCGACTGGGACGTCGCCAGCGGTAACAGCTTCACCTCGTGGAAGATGCCGTTCTACCCGGACTGGCGGATCGGCGGAACCTTCGTCATCGCCTTCCTGTCGGCCCTCGCCGGGGTGATCGCGTTCATATATTGCCGGACCACAGCCCCTGCCTTCTTCAAGAAGCAGACCCTCACCCGCGCCACGCCCACGCTGGTCCCCGAAACCCCCGAAGGCTACCCGGGTGCCCCCAACTAACCGCCCCACCGCACCCGGCCTTCAGCCCGGGTGAGCCGACCAGCGCGGTCATCGCTCGTTACCGGCCGCGACCCCGGGCCGTAGGCCTGGGTGAGCGGCCGGTGCTGTCGGCGGGAACGGCAGCAGGACCTACGGTGAGGCGATCGCTACCGGCCNNAGCGAACCGGGCCTTCAGGCCCGGTGAGCGGCCGGTGTGCCGGCGAAGCCCAGCGGGGCGCGGAGCGCAGCGGGGGGCTCCGGGGGGTCGCCCCCCCCGGGCCAGCACACCCCCCGGGCTAACACGGCAATTCGTCGTGGATCTTCTCCAGCTGCCTAATGGTGTCCTCGGCCGTCTCGGCCTGCACGCAGAGCCGCTCCATGACCTCCAGGTACCGGTCCACCTCGGTGGGCTTGTCGATGTAGAGCGCGCTGGTCAGCTGCTCGAGGTAGACCACGTCGGACAGTTCCGGCTCGGCGAAGCGCAGGATCGAGAACGGGCCGCCCGCCGCCGAGTGACCGCCGACGCGGAACGGGACGATCTGCAGCGTCACGGCGGGATGCGCGGCCATCGTGATGAGGTGCTCGACCTGCTCGCGCATGACCTCGCGACCGCCGATCGGCCGGCGCAGGACCGCCTCGTCGAGCGCCGCCCAGAACCTCGGCGCGGCCGGCTTGGACAGGAGCCGCTGACGGCCCAGCCGGAGATCAACCCGCCGTTTCAGCTCTTCCTCGCTGATGGCGGCGTATCCCAGACGGATTACCTCGCGGGCGTAGGACGGTGACTGCAGCAGGCCCGGCACGAACTGCACTTCGTAGTTCCGGATGACCGAGGCGGCGGCTTCAAGGCTGATGTACGGCTCGAACCAGTGCGGCAGGAGATCGCCGAAGTCGTGCCACCACCCGGGGTTGCCGGCCTCCCGGGCCAGGGCCAGCAGGCTGGCCCGCTCGCCGGGGTCGGTCACGCCGTACAGCGTCAGCAGGTCGCTGACGTCCCGGTCCTTGAACCCGACGCGGCCGTGTTCCATCCGGCTGATCTTGGAATGTGAGCCGCGGATAGCCGTGGCTGCCTGCTCAGTAGTGATTTCCCGGGCTTCACGCAGCCGCCTTAGTTGTGCACCCAGCACGATCCGCTGAACGGTCGGTCCACTCGCGCGCCGACCGAAACTCCGGACCGGGCCCTCCCAGGCGACGTCCTCAGACGCGTTCATCGCCACCCCTCGGTCGTAGTCGTATAGCAGCGCGTGGCCAAGTCTGGCACGTGATCTTGAGAATGCAAAGAGTGCATATCATAATTTGACGTGGCTT
This sequence comes from Actinomycetota bacterium, assembly GCA_003164955.1. Taxonomy (GTDB): domain Bacteria; phylum Actinomycetota; class Actinomycetes; order Streptosporangiales; family Streptosporangiaceae; genus Bog-532. The sequence continues at coordinate 19,643 of PLRW01000062.1, read as the reverse complement.
TTTCTTACCAGGGGGTTAAGCAGATGGTTTGCCCACCGGCCATCCGCAGGACTGCCCATGCGCCCGGTTCCTGGCCGAACCTGGGCAAAAGCCCGTGCGCCGGAGCCGTCTTTACGGTCACGCCAGGCCTGCGCCAGGTACGGGCTGGACCAGTCCCTTTGCCGGCCGCTCACGACAGGACGCGGTCGAACTCGCCTTCCTTGGCGCCCTGCAGGAAGGCGGCGATCTCGGCCTGGGTGTAGACGAGGACGGGCCCCCCGGGGTGACGCGAGTTGCGGACCGCGATCTCACCGCCCGGCAGGCATGCGACCTCCACACAGTTGCCGCTGGGATTGCTGTGCCGGCTCTTTATCCAGCTAAGGTGGCCTAGCGCCGTAGCTGACATCCCGTTATACGGCTCATCCATGACGTGTCTCCCGTAATGAGGTCACTAACTAAACGTGGGCCCCTGCTGACTCGTTCAGACCACCGATTTTCGGCCCCAGTGCCGACAGCGTGCCTGAGGGGCTGAAACGTCCGGGCCGGGGACCCTGGCGGGACCGCCCGCGCGGCGTGACCCGGCTAGGCCACCCTCCGTCGGGCTCAACCGCCTTGTTTTTGGTCCGGCGGGCACCGTTGTTCGTGACTACCCCGAACCCCCGTATGCGTGAGCCGTGTACATATAGAATCCCACCGTGCACATTCGGATGAACGTGCATTTGGCCTTGCGCATGCACAATGTATCAGGCAGCATAGGGATGGCGGGTGCAAATACAGTGCGCCCGGCAGGCTTCTGCACCTGTGATGAGATCGATTGCAGGGACCGCCGCACATGCTGGGGTGCGGGCTGTCTCCGGGACCAGGGGTGACAACTTGGCTGTGAGCGGCTCTGCCGGATCTGAGCCCGGGCTGACTGCACCCCGTCTGTTCCCCGTGCCGTCTGCCTGGTGGGATACCCCGGCCGTTACCTCGTGTGTGCTGGCCGCGCAGCCTGAGTCCGCGGGTACCGCCCGGCATTTCACCCGGGAAGTCCTCGTTTCCTGGGGTTTCGGCCAGCTCACGGACGAAGCGGAAACGATTATCGGTGAGCTCGTCGTCAACGCGGTCCAGCACGGGACGCGCCGCACGGCGGCCTATAGCTGGCACAGCCCCTCGCCGCGCGGGCGGGGCACGAACGGCTCTCCGCGCGCCCGCGCCCGGTCGTCCTGGGCCGGTCACCTCACCGACGCCGGGAACCTCGGCGCCGTGGCCCCGATGGCCGGGAACGCCGGCGACGGGCCGCCCGGATCTGCGGGCGGCGCGGTGCTGCGGCTGTGCCTGCTGCCCCGGGCGGGCGAGGTCATGCTGGCCGTCATCGACGCCAGCGACGACGCCCCGGCCCCCCGGCAGCCCGACTGGGTCAAGGAGAGCGGCCGCGGGCTGCAGATTGTGCACGCGCTCAGCAGCGTGTGGGGGTGGAGCCCCATCGAGGGCCATGGCAAGGCCGTCTGGGCTGTGCTGCCGGTCGAATGACCGGCTCCGCCGCCCGGATTCTTGCTGCGATGAGGATCTGCCCGGAACGCGTCCACGTGCGGCGGGCCGCCCCCGGGGCCCCGCAGGACTAGCCGCGGGCCGCCGCTTCCGGCTGGCCGGGGGCTTCCTCGACCGTCATAAGCACGTACTCCACCAGCGAGATCAGCACTTCCTTGGCCGAGTCCTTGCTCCGCGCGTCGCAGAGCACGACCGGGAGCCCCGGGTCCAGGTCGAGCGCGACCCGGATGTCGTCGGGGTCGTGACTGGCCGATCCCTCGAAGCAGTTCACCGCCACGATGAACGGGATCTGCCGCCGCTCGAAGTAGTCCACCGCCGGAAAGCAGTCCGCGAGGCGGCGCGTGTCGGTCAGCACGACCGCGCCGAGCGCCCCGACCGCGAGCTCGTCCCACATGAACCAGAACCGCTGCTGGCCGGGCGTGCCGAACAGGTATAGGACCAGATCCTCGCGCAGGCTGATCCGGCCGAAGTCCATGGCGACCGTGGTCGTGGTCTTGCCCTCGACCCCGGCCGTGTTGTCGGTCCGCAGGCCCCGGTCGGTCAGCGGTTCCTCGGTCCGCAGCGGCTTGATCTCGCTGACCGCTCCCACCATCGTGGTCTTACCCACGCCGAACCCGCCGGCGAGCAGGATCTTGATCGCTGTGTGGCCTGGTGCGGCGGTGGGCGCCGACTCAAAGTGCCCGTAGGCCATTGAGCACCTCTCTCAAAATGTGGCTGTCGCGATGAGTCTGCCCGGTTTCCGGAGCCCGGATGATGATGAACCCGGCGTCGCGAAGGTCAGCGAGCAGGATGCGGACGACACCGAGGGGCAGGTTCAGCTCGGATGCCAGGTCGGCTACGGTGGTCGGCCGCCGGGACAGGTTCAGGGCCCACATCTGCTCGGGGCTCAGGGTGGCCGGGTCCACGATCTCCTTGCGGGTCGCCCTGACCGTCGCCACCAGATCGAACTTTGCGCCGGCATGCCGCGTCCTGCCGCCGATCAGCGCGTAGGGCCGCACGACCGGACCGGCCTCAGAATCCAGCCATCGTTCTTCAGGGCTCGGCATCAGACCGCTACTCCGGGTACGAAGCGGGCCCGGGGTAACCCGCCGGCATCGGATAAGGGCTGTACACGGAGCCCGCGGAGGGCACGTCTCGTGGCCGGGGTGTCAGCTGCGGGAGAGGCGCCGGCGGAAGGCCCATGGACGCCTCGCGCGTCGCCGTCCCGCTCATCGACGGCGGTACCGTCCGGCCGCCCGGCACGTGCGGGGGACCGGCGCCCGGGCGCGGCGGCATCGGTTGCGGCGTGCCCGGAGCGGGCATTCCCATTCCGCTGCCGGCGGCCATGGGCGGGCGCTGCCCGGAGGATGCCCCCGGGGGGGACCCCATGGACCGTGCCCCGACGCCGAGATGCTCGTTGGAGCGGCGGACGAGGACGGCCATCTCGTAGGCGACCAGTCCCACGTCCGCCGCACCGGTGGTGAGGACGGCCAGGCAGGTGCCCTGGCCGGCCGCGCTGACGAACAGGAACGCCGATTCCATCTCGATGATGGTCTGGCGGACCAGTCCGCCGCCGAAGTGCTGCCCGGCCCCCCGGGCCATGCTCTGGAATCCGGACGCGAGCGCCGCGAGGTGCTCGGCGTCCTCGCGGCTGAGGCCGGCCGAGGCGCCGATGGCGAGGCCGTCCTGGGTGAGCATGACGGCCCTGCTGACCTGTGGGACTCGCTTCACCAGATCGTCAAGCAGCCAGTTCAGCTCGCCGCCGTGACTGACGTAATGAGGTGTCATCGTGTTCCCCCGGGCTTTCGGTCACGATCAGATGTCATCGTTCCCCCCGCTGTAGCTCTGTGTGTCGTGGCTGCTGCTCGCCTCCGTCTCGTGCCCTGTCTCGCCTCCCGGTTCGGCCGAGTAGTCCGGGTATCCGACGTTGCCGACGCCGTAGCGGTCGGCTGTCCCATAGCCGGCGTCGCTGCTGTACCCACCGCCGTAGCCGTTGCCATTACCGTTGCCGTCCGAGCCTTGCGCGGACGACCGCTCCTCATCGGTCACGAACCGTTCCTCTCCGGGCACCGTTCCCTCATCGCCGCTGCCGGTGAGGTTCCCGTTAGCGGCGTGGGCCCGGTTGGCGCCGGATGAGCCGTCCTGCCCCGGCGAGCCGCCCTGGTCCGCGCGTCCCTGCTGCCAGCCGCGCTGCATCGCCGACAGCGCGTTGCGGATGTCGTCCGGCGAGCGGTTGGCCACGTTGTCCCCGGACGCCGCCGACGCCGTGCCACTGGGGGTGGTCCGGTCCCGTAGCTGCGGGGCCAGACTGGCCTGCCGTACCCGCTTGGGCAGGCCCTTGTACGTCTCGTCGTCCTGCTGCTCCTGGATCCCGTCCTGACCGCGATGCGATCCTGCGAGCGGGACCGCCGGCTCCGCCGTCGGATAGGCCGCTTCGGCACGGGAGTACGGGGTGCTGGCGGACGGGAAGGCGGGCTCGATCTCGGAATAGGAAGGCTGCGCCTGCGGGTAGGGCGGCTCCGCCGCGGGCAGCGGCGCCTCCGGGGGCGCCAACGGCGCTCCGGGTGGCGGGAAGGGCGTCTCGTCCTGCGTGTACGGCCGGTAGGTGCTTCCGGGCGTGTAGCCCGGGCCGCCGGAGGCGAACGGGGCCGTGGGGTGCTGGCCGGCGCCGTTCGCGCCGGGTGCCGGGCGGTCGTACGGCCACGGCAGGCCCGTTTCCGTCGGTTCCGGGTCGGGGTCCCCGGGCGCCCCGATCGACGGGCCGTCCGCCGGGGACCTCCAGCCGTACGGCTGACCGGTGTTCGGATCGGTGCCGTACGGCTGCTCACCGAACGACCCGCCAGCGCCCATGGAGGACGGAACGCCGTTGGCGGGGCCGCCGTAGGACTGGTCGGCATAGGGCTCGGTGCCCGCGGCCTGGCCCGCCGCGAAGGACCCGAACGGATCCTGGCCGCCGGCCACCCGCGCGTCCCCGTTGACCGGGCCGGATGAGCCGTTGCCCTGCGGCAGCGCGCTCCACGGCTGGCCGGTGAGCTGCCCGCGTGAGGAGGACGGCGGCGCCGTCGTGTCCGCACTGGGCATGTCGCCGCGCCCTGCGGGCCAGGCCGAGGAGATGGCGGTCATCCCCGCGGGGAGCCCCTCCACGAAGCCGTCTTCCATCCCGACCAGCGTGGTCGGGATGAGCGCGATCGCGCTCGTGCCGCCGTACGGGGACGGGCGCAGCGTCACCCGGATGCCATGCCGCTTGGCCAGCTGGCCGACGACGAACAGGCCGAGCTGCTCGCTGTTGAAGACGTCGAACTCCGGCGGCTCGAGCAGACGGCCGTTGAGCTCCGCGTAGCGCTGCTCGCTCATCCCGAGCCCGCGGTCCTCGATCTCGACCGCGAAGCCGCTGGCCACCATGTCGCCGGAGACGCGCACCGGCGTATACGGGGGGGACAGCGAGGTGGCGTTCTCGATGAGCTCGGCGAGCAGGTGGATGACGTCCGCCACGGCCGGGCCGGTGAGCGCCGCCTGGGACGGGGTGGTCACCGACACCCGCGAGTAGTCCTCGACCTCGGCGGCCGCGGCTCGCAGCACGTCGATCATGCGGACCGGGTGCACCCAGCCGCGGCCCGGCGCGGCCCCGGACAGGATGATCAGGCCCTCTGAGTGGCGGCGCATGCGGGTCGTCAGGTGGTCGAGGCGGAAGAGGTCTTCCAGGGTCTCCGGGTCCGTCGTGCGGCGCTCCATGCCGTCCAGCACCGTGAGCTCACGGTGCAGCAGCGACTGGTTACGCCGGGCCAGGTTGCGGAAGACGTCGTTGATCCCGCGCCGCATCCTGGCCTCGCCGACCGCGGCCTCGATCGCCGTGCGCCGGGCCTCCTCGAATGCCTGACCGACCCGCCCGATCTCGTCCCCGCCGAAGTCCTCGGCCGTCCCGCTCAGTTCCTCGACGGGAACGTCCTCGCCGCGGCGGAGCCGGGCGACGACACCGGGCAGTTCCACGCTGGCCAGCGTGACCGCGGACTCCTCGAGCCGGCCGAGCCGCCGGATGATGAACCGCCCGATCAGCACGGACAGGCCGATGGACAGCAGCAGGCCGAGCAGGCCGAGACCACCGGACAGCGCCACCCGGCGCCAGGCGGCGTTGGTGATGACGCCGTCCTCATGGACCTGGGCGTGGGCCACGTTCACGCCGCCCGCGAAGTAGCCGGCCAGCGCGGCGTTGGCCACCGGGTCCCACTGCGCCGCGGTGAACGGCGGGAACGGCGTCGTGTCGGCGGCGAACGCATCCTCCAGCTGACCCAGCTGGGCCAGCGTGGCGGGCGGGGCGTACCGGTTCACCCCGCTGTTCCAGCCGGCGGTGTCATTGGCGTTGAACCAGGCCACCGAGTTCTGGATCAGCCCCTGCCGGGCGCCCGCGAGCTGTGCCACCTGTATCCGGGTCGCCGCGGTCACCTGATGGGCGGCGAGCGCGGCGGAGACCACCGCGTCCTCCTGGGAGAGGGCCTCGTGGCCGGCCACGGCGATGGTGTTCGCCTCCGACTGCGCCTCCGTCGGCGCGTTGGTCAGGCTCAGGGTCTCGTCGACGAACAGGCTGAGCTCGCTGGTCAGGATGCCGCTGTAGGTCGCCATCACCGTCGCCGGGAGGACGGCGCGCGCGATGACCTGCGGCCGGAACGCCGACAACTGCTGGGCCTCGCCGATCATCTTGTTGATCGCATTGGTCTCGGCGGTGGTGGCGGCCTGGGTGGTCGCCGCCGAGGTCATCTGGCTGCGGAAGGTGGCGAAGTTCTGCACCGTCGCGTCCTGCGCCGCGGTGAGCTGCGCCCGGTTGGCGGCGGTGGGCGCGACCAGATAGATCATCGACGCACGGCGCTCGGCCTGGATGAAAAGGCTGAACTGGGCCGCCGGCAGGGAGGTGGCGTTGATCAGGTTCGGCCCCCGGTCCAGGTTCACGGCGTCCCCGACCGTGGTGTACAGCACGAAGGCGTACAGCCCGATCACGGTCAGCAGCGGAATGGCTACGAGGAAGTAGAGGAGGCGGCGGATCGAGAGGCCGCGCCGTCCCCCGGCGCGCTGACCGTTGGTATTAGGCATCCTTACCCTTGGCGAGAGGCGTGCGATCAGATCTTCCGGTGCCGCCCTCCCGCAGGCAGGATCGCGTCACCGGCAGGCCCGCTTAAAGTATCGAAATGGGCGTTTACCCGTACACACATTCATAAATAAAGACGGCATCGACCCCAAAAGAAACTAAGGGTATCGGATCGATTCGGGCTTGTAGTCACCCGGCCCCCGGATTTATCGCCTCACGTGCCTTTTTACGCGGTGACCGAAACTCCCGCGGCCCCGTGGGACCGGTCCTGCGCCCGGCTGTCAGCAGGACCGCCTAGGCTGGCCCAGTGACCGCTATGGCTGCTGATTCCCTTCTGGAAGGGCTGAACCCGCAGCAGCGTGCTGCGGTGATCCACGCGGGCAGCCCGCTGCTGATCGTGGCGGGCGCCGGTTCCGGGAAGACCCGGGTCCTGACCCACCGGATCGCCTACCTGCTCGCCGCGCGGGACGTCCTGCCGGGCGAGATTCTGGCCATCACCTTTACCAACAAAGCGGCCAGCGAGATGGCGTCGCGAGTGGCCGCGCTGGTCGGCCGGCGGGCCCGGGCCATGTGGGTCATGACGTTCCATGCCGCGTGCGTCCGTATCCTGCGGCGGGAGGCGAAGCGCCTCGGTTATCCGTCGTCGTTCTCGATCTACGACCAGGCCGACTCACAGCGCCTGATGGCCCTGGTCTGCCGCGAGCTGGAGCTTGACGCGCGGCAGTATCCGCCCAAGGCGATGCACGCCCAGGTCTCGAACCTCAAGAACGAGCTCATCGACTACGAGACGTTCGCCGCACGGGCCCGGACGCACCGGGAGAAGGCGCTCGCCGAGGCCTACGCCGAGTATCAGCGCCGGCTCATGACGGCCGGCGCGATGGACTTTGACGACCTGATCATGGTGACGGTCTGCCTGTTCCAGGCGTTCCCGGAGGTCGCGGCCGCCTACCGGCACCGCTTCCGGCACGTGCTGGTGGACGAGTACCAGGACACCAACCACGCGCAGTACGTCCTGATCCGGGAGCTGGTCGGCGCGCACCGTGCCGCGCACGCGAGCCCGGACGGCCCCGGCCCGGACGACGACCCGCCCTCCGAGCTGTGCGTCGTCGGTGATGCGGACCAGTCGATCTACGCCTTCCGCGGCGCGACGATCAGGAACATCGTCGAGTTCGAGCAGGACTTCCCCGACGCCCGGGTGATCGTCCTGGAGCAGAACTACCGTTCCACCCAGAACATCCTGTCCGCGGCCAACGCCGTGGTGTCAAGGAACGCGAGCCGCAAGCCGAAGAATCTGTGGTCCGACCAGGGTGCCGGGCCGCTGATCACCGGATACGTGGCCGACAGCGAGCACGACGAGGCCGCGTTCGTGGCCGAGGAGGTAGACCGGCTCACCGACGCGGGCGACGCGACGCCCGGCGACGTGGCCGTCTTCTACCGGACCAACGCGCAGTCACGTGTGTTCGAGGAAGTGTTCATCCGGGTCGGCTTGCCGTACAAGGTGATCGGCGGGGTCCGCTTCTACGAGCGCCGTGAGGTGCGGGACCTGCTGGCGTACCTCCGGCTCATCGCCAACCCGGCCGACGAGGTATCACTGCGCCGGATTCTGAATGTGCCCAAGCGGGGCATCGGCGAGCGGGCCGAGGAGTACGTGGCCGCCTTCGCGGCGCGCGAGCGGATCAGCTTCGCCGCCGCGCTGGCCCGGCCCGGCGACGTGCCCGGCCTGGCCGCGCGGTCCGTCCAGGCCATCGAGCGGTTCAACGCGCTCATCGGCAGCCTGCGGGAGATGGCGGCCGAGCGCCCGGTGGCCGATCTGGCCGAGGCGGCCCTCGACCGTTCCGGCTACCAGGCGTCGCTGGAGGAGTCCAGCGACCTGCAGGACGCCAGCCGGGTGGAGAACATCCAGGAGCTGGTCTCGGTGGCCCGCGAGTTCGACGGCCAGCACGAGGGCCATGACGAGGGAGGGTCGCTTTCCGATTTCCTCGAGCAGGTGTCGCTGGTCGCCGACGCGGACCAGATCCCCGAGGGCGCCGAGCACGGCGGCATGGTCACCCTGATGACCTTGCACACCGCCAAGGGCCTGGAGTTCCCCGTGGTGTTCCTGACCGGCATGGAAGAGGACGTCTTCCCGCACCAGCGGTCCGCCACGGACGAGAAGGAGCTGGAGGAGGAGCGGCGGCTGGCCTACGTGGGGATCACCCGCGCCATGCGCCGCCTCTACCTGACCCGCGCGGTGGGCCGCATGTGGTGGGGACGCCCGTCCTTCCACCGCCAGTCGCGGTTCCTCGGCGAGATCCCCGGGTCGCTGATCGAGTGGCGGCGGGACGAGGGGACCGCCACCGCGCCGGCCATGGAGCGCGCCGCGCAGCGGCCGGGAGTGAACTCACCCGGCAACCGGCAGGTGCCGGCGCTCGGGCCGGGGGACATGGTTACCCACGACAAATTCGGTCTTGGCACGGTGGTCTCGGTGGACGGCGTGGGCGACCGCGCCGAGGCGAAGATCGATTTCGGCGCCGAGTACGGGGTCAAGCACCTGGTGCTCCGGTACGCTCCGCTGGAAAAGCTGTAGCGTTAGCCAGAGGTAATGCGGTCGGCACCCGACGGACAAAGCCTTCGGCCGCGGCTGGGCAGGATGCATTTATGGGCACTACCCGTATCGTCATCGCCAAGCCGGGCCTGGACGGGCACGACCGGGGAGCCAAGGTCGTGGCGCGCGCCCTGCGGGACGCCGGTGTAGAAGTGATCTATACCGGGCTGCACCAGACCCCGGAACAGATCGTGGCGGCGGCCATCCAGGAGGACGCGGACGCGATCGGGCTGTCCGTGCTGTCCGGAGCGCACATGACCTTGTTCGCCCGCGTCCTGGAGATCCTCAGGGAGCGCGGCGCCGGGGACATCACGGTCTTTGGCGGCGGGATCATCCCCGAGGAAGACATCACCGAGCTGACCCGGATGGGAGTTGCGCGCATCTTCACCCCCGGCGCGTCCACCCACGCGATTGTGGACTGGGTCCACTCCAACCTGGCCCCCTCGTCCCAGCACGCCTGAGCGGCACCGTCCGGGACAGCGTCTGGCCGGGAAACGGTGTCTGAGAGGCACTTCACAAGGCCGCAAGGGAACCAGCCGGCCCGCAGGGCCCCGATCACGGCTAGGCTGCGGGCAGGGCGGGCCCGCCACTGGTGGCGGCCGCAAGCGAGACAGAGGACCGAGGGCGGGCAGAGGTGGACCTGTTCGAGCATCAGGCGAAGGAGCTCTTCGCCGAGTATGGCGTTCCCGTGCCAGGCGGGAAGGTCGCGCACACGGCCGCCGAGGCGCGCGACATCGCCGCGGAGTTCGCGGCCGCGGGCCGGCCAAAGGTTGTCATCAAGGCGCAGGTGAAGGTCGGCGGGCGCGGCAAGGCCGGCGGGGTGAAGCTGGCCGACGGCCCGGAGGCCGCCTACGAGATTGCCCAGCAGATCCTCGGCATGGACATCAAGGGCCACACCGTGCACAAGGTCCTGGTCGAAGAGGCCAGCGACATCGCGGCGGAGTACTACCTGTCCTTCCTGCTCGACCGGGCCAACCGGACCTTCCTGTCGATCTGTTCGGTGCAGGGCGGCATGGAGATCGAGGAGGTCGCGCACACTAGCCCCGGGGCGGTCGCGCGCATCCCCGTCTCCCCGCTGACCGGGGTGGACCCCGGCAAGGCCCGGGAGATCATCAGCGCGGGCCGGCTGCCCGCCGAGGCGCTCGACGGCGCCGCCCAGCTCGCCGAGCGGCTCTGGGCGGTCTTCGCCGACGAGGACGCCACCCTGGTCGAGGTCAACCCGATGATCCTGTCCGCGGACGGCCGCGTGCTGGCGCTCGACGGCAAGGTGACTCTCGACGACAACGCCGCGTTCCGCCAGGGCGGGGACTTCGAGAAGTTCGCCGACCAGAGCGCGGCTGATCCGCTCGAGGCGCGAGCCAAGGCCAAGCACCTGAACTACGTCAAGCTGGACGGCCAGGTCGGCATCATCGGCAACGGCGCCGGCCTGGTGATGTCCACCCTCGATGTGGTCGCCTACGCCGGCGAGCAGTTCGGGGGAATCCGCCCGGCCAACTTCCTCGACATCGGCGGGGGCGCCTCGGCCGAGGTGATGGCCAACGGCCTGGAGATCGTGCTGTCCGACCCGTCGGTGCGCAGCGTCTTCGTCAACGTCTTCGGCGGCATCACGTCGTGCGACGCGGTGGCCAACGGGATCGTCTCGGCCATTGGCATGCTCGGCGACCGCGGCGAGAAGGTCAGCCACCCGATTGTGGTGCGGCTGGACGGCAACAACGCGGCCGAGGGGCGGCGGATACTCGACGAAGCCGGGATCGGCGTGGTCGAGCAGGTAGGGACCATGGACGATGCCGCCCGGCGCGCCGCCGAGCTGGCGTCCGTGGCCGGATGAGGAGCAGATAGATGGCCATCTTTCTCACCGCCCAGAGCCGGGTGATGATTCAGGGGATCACCGGGTCGGAGGGCCGTAAGCACGGCACCCGGATGCTGGCCGCCGGCACCAAAATCGTCGGGGGCACCAACCCGCGGAAGGCCGGGCAGACGGTCAGCCTGAACGGCAGCGACATCCCGGTCTTCGGCACGGTCGCCGACACGATGGCCGAGACCGGTGCCGACGTCTCGGTGATCTTCGTGCCGGCCAGCGGGACCAAGGACGCGGTCATAGAGGCGATTGACGCGCGCATCCCGCTGGCCGTCGTCATCACCGAGGGCATTCCGGTGCACGACTCGGCCGAGTTCTGGGCCTACGCCTGCGCGAACGGCAACACGACCCGGATCGTCGGGCCGAACTGCCCGGGCATCGCCTCGCCGGGCAAGTCGAACGCGGGCATCATCCCGGCCGACATCAGCTCCGAGGGCCGCATCGGGCTGGTCTCCAAGTCCGGCACGCTGACCTATCAGATGATGTACGAGCTCCGCGACATCGGCTTCTCGACGGCCGTGGGGATCGGTGGTGACCCGATCATCGGCACCACGCACATCGACTGCCTCCAGGCGTTCCAGGAGGATCCGGAGACCGATGTGATCGTGATGATCGGGGAGATCGGCGGCGACGCCGAGGAGCGGGCGGCGGACTACGTCGACCAGCACGTCAGCAAGCCGGTCGTCGGCTATGTCGCGGGTTTCACCGCGCCCGAGGGCAAGACGATGGGCCACGCGGGTGCCATCATCTCCGGCTCGTCCGGCACCGCCCAGGCGAAGAAGGAAGCCCTGGAGAAGGCGGGCGTCCGCGTCGGACGTACCCCCAGCGAGACCGCCCGCCTGGCCCGCGAGGCCATCCGCCGCATCTGACCGTGCAGCCTGATCGGACGGGCCGGCCGCCCGTCGTGCCACGCTGACCGCCTGAAGGCGCGCCGGTTCTCCCCGGCGCGCCTCCAGGCCATCGGTGCCGGGTGTTGCCAGGATTGGGCGTTGTGAGTGCTTCCGCGCACGCTCCCGGCCGGCCCCGCCCGCCGAACCCGGGCACGCCCGGGATAAGTTCCGGTGCGGAGAGCGGCAGCGGGCCGCCCGGCCCCGTTACCCCGGCCGGTGCCTACCGCCGTCCGCTGGTGGTGACGGGCGCGATCGCGGCATGCGCGGTCGCCGGCACCGGAGTGGCGCTGCTCACCACGCTGACCGCGATCGGCTGGATCACCGCCCCGCACGCCGGCCTCGGCAATGGCCTGCCCGGGGTGCTGCGGACCGCGATCACGATCTGGCTCGCCGCCCATCACGTCGCCTTCACCCTGCACGGCGCCGGGCAAATCGGCATGCTCCCGCTGGGCCTGCTGCTCATCCCCGGCGCGCTGCTGTGGCGGGCGGGCCGCTGGGTGGTGCGCTCCGGTGAGGTGGCACGCCTGCGGCACGTGGGTTACGCGGCGCTGGCCCTCGCGCTGCCGTACGCGCTGCTTTCCGGTGCGCTCGCCCTGGCCGCCCGGAGTTCGCTGGCCGCACCGTCGCTGGCGCAGGCCGTCATCGGGTCCTTCCTCGCGGCCCTGGTCGCGGGCGCGCTGGGCGGCGCGCACGCGCTCGCGCCGTGGCGCCGGCTGGCGGCCCTGCTCCCGGACCGGTCCCGTTCGGTGACCATGGGCTCGCTCCTGACCCTCAGCTTGCTCATCGCGGCGGGAGCGCTGCTCGCCGGCGCTTCCCTGGCCCTGCACCTGAGCCAGATCCGCACCCTCACCGACAGCCTGTCGCCCGGCCCGGCCGGATCGGCGCTGCTGCTGCTGGCCGAGCTGGCCTACGTGCCCAACGCGATCGTCTGGGCGATCGCGTTCGCCCTCGGCCCGGGCTTCGCGTTCGGTGCGGGCACGTTCGTGGCGCCGACCGGCTCGGCGCTCGGGGCGATGCCCGCTTTCCCCATGCTGGCCGCGCTGCCCTCCGGGGGCGGGGTCCCCGCGTGGCTGTCCCTGCTCGTGCTGGCCATCCCGTACCTGGCGGCGGCGGCCGGCGGTGTGCTCACCGTCCGGATCATGCCGACGCCGATGCTCGAGGCCGCACCGCTGTGGGGTTTCGTGTCCGGTGCCGCGTCCGGCTGCGTGGTCGGCGTGCTCGCGGCGTTCGCGGGCGGCCCGCTGGGCAGCGGCCGGCTGACTGCGGTTGGCCCGTCCGGCTGGCAGGTCGCCCTCGTCGCAGTCCTGGAGATGGGCGTGACGGCCGCCGTAGCGGCCGGCGCGGCGAACTGGCTCCTGCTGGGGCGCGCTGCGGGCGGGTGGCGATCCGGCCGCGGCACCGAGGCCGCCCCGGATCAGGCCGGGGACGACCGCGCGGACGAACATCATGGGCCGGTGCTGGTCAACGAGACCGACGACGCCGGCGGTCACCGCATCTACCTGGACCCCTGGGCCGCCGACCGCGACGAGTAACGATGGTGCTGGCCCGGGCCAGCTGCTCTGACAGCGGGGCCGAGTGCGGGCTGCTACGGCGAGGCGATCGTTACCGGCCCAGCGACCCCGGGCCAGCGGCCCGGGCGAGCGGCCGGTGCTATCGGCGAGCANNCCCCCCCGGGCCAGCATCGTCAGCTGGCGGGCTGCAGGGAGCGGATCTCATTGGTGATGGTCTGGCTGAACTGGTGCTGGCAGACCTGTTGCGCGGTCAGCGTGTTGGCGCCGCTGAGGCAGTTCGAGTACGCCGACAGCTCCTTCCAGAACATCGCGAAGACGATCAGCGCGATCGCGCTGAACGCGAGGCCCAGGATGCCCAGGATCAGCCCGGCCACGGCGCCGCGTGGCCGGGCCGACCCCGCGCGGCGCGCCCGCGACATCGTCGTGCCGCCGAGCCAGGCCGCCAGCGCCCCCAGCACGAACGCCGCGGCGATGACGTAGACCGCCCGGCGCAGGCCACCGGCCAGCGAGAGCCCGAGCAGGCTCAGCATGCCCAGCGACAGTGCCGTCCACGCCCGTTGCTGCAGCGCGGGATCCGGGGGCGACGGGGGCCGTCCGTTCAATGCCGGCCGTGGCGTACTGGGCGGGCGGCTCGGCGGGCGGTCGGTCGGTGTGGGCATAGGTTCTCATTCTGCCGTCTCGGGCACCGTGCTCGGGGAATGACGGTGGCCCGCGCGGCTAAGGTAGCCGCATGCGGGCACGCCTGGTCGTCCTGGTCTCGGGTGAGGGAACCAACCTTCAGGCCCTCATCGACGCATGCGCCGATGAGGGCTATGGCGCGGACGTGGTGGCGGTGGGCGCCGACCGCGAGGGTATCGCCGGCCTGGCCCGCGCCGCCCGGGCCGGCATCCCCACGTTCACCCGCCGCGTCAAGGACTACTCCTCCCGCGCGGACTGGGACACCGCCCTGGCCGAGTCGTGCGCAGCACACCACGCTGACCTGGTTATTCTGGCTGGTTTCATGAAGCTCGTCGGCCCCCGGTTCCTTGATCGCTTCGGCGGTCGGTGCCTCAACACCCACCCCGCGCTGCTACCGTCGTTTCCCGGCATGCACGGGGTCCGGGACGCCCTCGGCTACGGGGTGAAGGTCACGGGCTGCACCGTGTTCATCGTGGATCCCGGCATCGACGCGGGGCCGGTCGTCGCGCAGCGTGCCGTCCTGGTCCAGGACGACGATGACGAGGCCGCGCTGCATGAGCGGATCAAGGTGGCGGAGCGGGCGCTGCTCGTGGAGACCGTGGGCCGGATGGTCCGCGAAGGGTGGTCCGTGCACGGCAGGAAGGTGAGGATCGGGAATTGAGCACCATCGAGATCAGGCGCGCGCTGGTCAGCGTCTACGACAAGGCCGGTCTGGAGGAGCTCGCCCGGGGGCTGCACGAGGCCGGTGTCGAGATCATCTCCACCGGCAGCACCGCGGCGGTCATCGCGGGCGCGGGCGTGCCGGTGGTGAAGGTGGAGGAGCTCACCGGCTTCCCTGAGTGCCTGGACGGCCGGGTCAAGACCCTGCATCCCCGGGTGCACGCCGGGCTGCTCGCGGACACTCGGCGCCCCGAGCACCGGGCCCAGCTCGGTGACCTCGGTATCTCGCCCTTCGAGCTGCTCGTATCCAACCTCTACCCGTTCGAGGCCACGGTGGCGAGCGGTGCCCCGGCCGGCCAGTGCGTGGAGGAGATCGACATCGGCGGCCCGGCCATGGTCCGCGCGGCGGCTAAGAACC
Organism: Actinomycetota bacterium; assembly: GCA_003164955.1. GTDB lineage: Bacteria > Actinomycetota > Actinomycetes > Streptosporangiales > Streptosporangiaceae > Bog-532. The sequence continues at coordinate 4,479 of PLRW01000062.1, read as the reverse complement.
ACGCCAGCGTCGCGGTGGTGACCGGGCCGTCCCAGTACGGCGACGTGCTGGCCGCGGTACGCGCCGGCGGCTTCACGTTGGAGCAGCGCCGGCGGCTGGCCGCCCGTGCGTTCGCGCTCACCGCCCGCTACGACGTGGCCGTGGCATCCTGGTTCGCCTCCGTGTACGCGCCCGACGAGACCGCCCGCGATGCGGGCTGGCCGGACGTCGCCGGCGCCTTCTGGTCCCGCGCCGAGGTACTGCGGTACGGCGAGAACCCGCACCAGCGCGCCGCGCTGTACGTGCCCGCGTACTTGCCGGCCGGGTCCCCGGGGCCCGATGATGCCGAACGGGACGCCGCGGGAGCTCCCCCGGCCGGGACAAGTACCGGGGCAAGTGCCGGGGCGAGTGCCGCCGGGGACGGCGGGATCGCCGCGGCCCGCCAGTTGCACGGCAAGGCCATGTCCTACAACAATTACGTGGACGCCGACGCCGCGCGCCGGGCCGCCTACGATTTCGGCCAGCCGTGCGTGGCGATCATCAAGCACTCCAACCCCTGCGGTATTGCGATCGGCGCCGACCTGGCCGAGGCCCACCGGAAGGCGCACGCGTGCGACCCGGTGTCCGCCTTCGGCGGCGTGATCGCCACCAACGGCACCGTCACCCCGGAGCTCGCCGGGCAGATCGCCGAGATCTTCACCGAAGTCGTCATCGCGCCCGCCTTCAGCCCCGAGGCGCTGGACATCCTGTCGAAGGCGAAGAACATCCGCCTGCTGACGTGCGCGCCGCCGGACCGCGGCCCTGGCACCGAGTGGCGGCCGGTCAGCGGCGGCCTGCTGATGCAGTCTGTTGACCGGGTGGACACACTGGGTGACAATGCGGCGAACTGGGAGCTGAAGACGGGTATCGCGCTCGACGAGCTGACCCTCGGTGACCTGGCCTTCGCCTGGCGGGCGGTCCGCTCGGTGAAGTCGAACGCGATCCTGCTGGCTTCGGGCGGCGCGTCGGTGGGTATAGGCATGGGACAGGTCAACCGGGTGGACTCGTGCCGGCTGGCCGTGACCCGCGCCGGGGACCGCGCGGTCGGCTCGGTGTGCGCCAGCGACGCGTACTTCCCGTTCCCGGACAACATCGACGTCCTCGCGGAGGCCGGGGTCGCCGCGATCGCCGAACCGGGCGGCTCGATCCGCGACCACCTGGTCGTCGAGGCCTGCGAGCGCGCGGGCATCACCCTCTACTTCACCGGGGTCCGCCATTTCTACCACTGACGCGGAGTGCCCATAGACTCGCGCGGGCCAGTGAGCACTCGATGAACCGGAAGGCTGATAGACGATGACCGCGCAAATCCTGGACGGCAAGGCCGCGGCGGCCGAGATCCGCAGCGCACTCAGGGAACGGGTCGCGGTCCTGGCCGAACGCGGGATCGTGCCCGGGCTGGGCACTGTCCTGGTCGGCGACGACCCGGGCAGCCGGGCCTACGTGAACGGCAAGCACCGGGACTGCGCCGAAGTCGGGATCGCGAGCATTCGCCGCGATCTGCCCGCCGACGCGCCCCAGGAGCAGGTCGAGGCCGTTGTCGATGAACTGAACGCCGACCCCGCTTGCACCGGGTACATCGTCCAGCTTCCGCTCCCGGCGGGCCTGGACGCGCACCGGGTGCTGCGCCGGATGGACCCGGCCAAGGACGCGGACGGGCTGCACCCGGTCAACCTCGGCAACCTGGTCCTCGGCGAGCGGGGGCCGCTGCCGTGCACCCCGCGCGGGATCGTGGAACTGCTGCGCATCTACGGGGTCGAGATCGCCGGCGCGGACGTCACGGTGATCGGCCGCGGCATCACGGTCGGCCGGTCGCTCGGCCTGCTGCTCACCCGGCGCAGCGAGAACGCGACCGTGACGCTGTGCCACACCGGCACCAAGGATCTGCCCGCGCACACCCTCGGCGCGGACATCGTGATCGTGGCCGCGGGCGTGCCGGGCCTGCTCACCCCGGAGATGGTCAAGCCCGGCGCGGCTGTGCTCGACGTGGGGATCACCCGGACGGACGCGGGCCTGATCGGTGACGTGGCCCCGCCGGTGGTGGAGGTCGCCGGCTGGCTGGCGCCCATGCCCGGCGGCGTGGGGCCGATGACCCGGGCGATGCTGCTCGCCAACGTCGTAGAAGCCGCCGAACGCGCCGCGTAGCCCGGCTCATCGCGCCCCCGGGCCCAGCCCCCGGATCCGCGCGGGCCCCGTCCGGCCGGTTACCCTCAAGTTACCCACTAGTAATACGATGTGATGAAGCAGGCAGGGCCCCCCGTGGCGCTTTCTCTGCAACTTTTGGCAGGCTGTAGGTAGATGTGAACCCAACGCAGGGAGGTAGGCGTCGCCGATGAACATCGTCGTCTGCGTCAAGCAGGTCCCGGACACGTGGGCCGAGCGCAAGCTGAAGCAAGGTGACGCCACACTCGACCGAGAGTCCGTCGACGGCCTGATCAACGAGCTGGACGAATACGCCATCGAGGAGGCCTTGCAGATCAAGGAGGCCCACGAGGGCGAGGTCACCGTGCTGACCATGGGCCCGCAGAAGGCGTCCGAATCGATCCGCAAGGCCCTGTCCATGGGCGCGGACAAGGCCGTGCACCTGATCGACGACGCGCTGGCCGGGTCGGACGTGCTGCAGACGTCCTACGCGCTGGCCAAGGTGCTGGAGAACATCGGCTTCGACCTGATCGTGCTGGGCGCGGAGTCCACCGACGCCCGGATGGGCTCGATGGCCGCGATGCTGGCCGAGCGGCTCAGCGTCCCGCAGCTGTCGCTGGCGTCCAAGGTGGAGATCAACGGGACCGCGATCAAGGTGAACCGCCAGTCCGAGGACGGTTACTGGCAGGTGGAGGCCCAGCTTCCGGCCGTGATCAGCGTGGTGGAGAAGATCAACGAGCCGCGGTACCCGTCGTTCAAGGGCATCATGGCCGCGAAGAAGAAGCCCATGCAGGTTATGAGCTGCGCCGACGCGGGTATCGACACCTCCCTGGTGGGCCTGGCCAACGCCGCCACCGAGGTCGTCGACTTCACCGAGCGGCCGCCCCGGCAAGCCGGGACCATCGTCAAGGACGAAGGAGACGGCGGCAACAAGGCCGCTGAGTTCCTCGTCACCCAGAAGTTCATCTGAGCGGGGGTGGGAGAGACATGGCTGAAGTTCTGGTCCTCGCCGAGCACTCCGGCGGCGATGTCAAGAAGGTCACCGGTGAACTGCTCACGCTGGCCCGCCAGTTCGGTGAGCCCGCCGCCGTGTGGGTGGGCGACGGCGCCGAGGAAGGCCAGCCCCGGCTGGCCGAGTACGGCGCCGGGACGGTCTACGTGGCGGTCGGCGCCGACTTCACCGACTACGTGACCGGCCCCGAGGCCGACGTGCTGGCCGCGCTGGTGCAGGAGAAGGCTCCCGCCGCGGTGCTGATGGCCAGCACCGGGCAGAACAAGGAGGTCGCCGGCCGGCTCGCGGTCAAGACGAACTCCGGCATGCTCTGCGACGCGGTAGGCCTCACCGCCACCGGCGGCAAGATCGTCGCCGAGCAGTCCGTGTTCGGCGGGGCCACGATCGTGCACTCGGCGGTCAGGACGGGTACCCCGATCATTACCGTCCGGCCGAACTCGGTGGCCGCCGAGGCCGCCCCGGCCGCGGCGGGCCTGCAGAACGTGGACGTGACCGTCAGTGAGGCGGCCAAGGGCGCCAGGGTCACCGAGAAGATCGTCCAGGAGACCGGGGAACGCCCGGAACTGGCCGAGGCGGCGATCGTGGTCTCCGGCGGCCGCGGCGTCGGCAGCGCCGACGGCTTCGAGATCATCGAGAAGCTGGCCGACTCCCTCGGCGCCGCCGTGGGCGCCTCCCGTGCGGTCACCGACGCGGGCTGGTACCCGCACAAGTTCCAGGTCGGCCAGACCGGCACCACCGTCTCCCCGCAGCTGTACATGGCGATCGGCATCTCCGGCGCGATCCAGCACCGGGCCGGCATGCAGACCTCCAAGACGATCGTCGCGGTGAACAAGGACCCCGAGGCCCCCATCTTCGAGCTGGCCGACTTCGGCGTGGTGGGTGACCTGTTCCAGGTCGTGCCCCAGCTGATGGAGGACATCCGGAAGCGATCGGGCTCCTGACCGCCCTTGCCCTTGCCCCCGGGCCGTGGCGGCTGGACCGCCGCGGCCCGGCTAGGCTAACCCCGTGATTTACCTCGATCATGCGGCTACGACGCCGATGCTGCCCGAGGCCATCGAGGTGATGACGGAGGAGCTGGCCCAGCTTGGCAACCCCTCCTCCCTGCATAACGCGGGCCGCCGGGCGCGCCGCGTCGTGGAGGAATCGCGCGAGCAGATCGCCGAGGTGCTGAACGCCCGCCCGAGTGAGGTGGTGTTCACCAGCGGCGGCACCGAGGCGGACAACCTCGCCGTGAAGGGCCTGTACTGGGCCCGCCGCGAGGCTGATCCGGCCCGGCGGCTGATCCTGGTCACCTCGGTCGAGCACCACGC
>PLRW01000262.1:8964-22549 GCA_003164955.1 Actinomycetota bacterium | reverse complement strand
CCCTTGATGATCAGCTGAGCCAGTTCGCCTGGGAGCAGCCCCGCCCGTGATGGGCCCTCCCGGTCCTGCCGGTGCCGTCAGCCGCGGGTGCGGGCGATCAGGTCGTCGGCGGCCAGGGCGTTGATCACCCGGTCCGGGGTGATCCCGGCCGCTTCCGCCCGGCGGCAGCCGTCGCCCAGCCAGTCGAGCTGGCCGGGGGCGTGCGCGTCGGTGTCGATGGAAAAGACGCAGCCGAGCCCGGCCGCCAGGGCGAGCAGGTCATCGGGTGGGTCCTGGCGTTCGGGACGGCTGTTGATCTCGACGGCCGTACCACTCTCCCGGCAGGCGGTGAACACCGCGTGCGCGTCGAACTGCGACTGCGGCCGTCCCCGGCCGGTGATGAGCCGCCCGGTGCAGTGCCCGAGGACGTCCACCAGGGGGTTGCGCACGGCCGTCAGCATCCTCCTCGTCATCGGTGCGGCGTCCATCCGGAGCTTCGAATGCACGCTGGCGACCACGACGTCCAGCCGGGNNCGCCGAGCAGGTCGAGCTGCGCACAGAGCCGTTCCGCGGACAGCCCGCGAGCCACCGTGAGCCGGGGGGAGTGATCGGTCAGCGCGATCCAGTCGAGCCCCAGATCGCGGGCCGCGGCGGCCATTTCCCCGGGCGGGCTGCCGCCGTCCGACCAGTCCGAGTGGGTGTGGCAATCGCCGCGCAGAGCCGCCCGCAGGCCGCCCCGCGCCGCGGGAAGCGCCGAGGCGAGCAGGCTGGACAGGTACGCGGGTTCCTGGCCGGCGGCCGCCTGCTCGATGACTTCAGCGGTGGTCGCGCCGATTCCCGGTAGGTCGCGCAGCGTGCCCTGCGCGATCCGCTGGGTGAGCTCATCTGGCGGGAGTTCGTCGATGACCAGCGCGGCCCGGCGGAACGCCCGGACGCGGTAGGTCGGCGCGCTGGCCCGTTCGAGCTCGAACGCTATCTGCCGCAAGGCGTGTGCCGGGTCCACGTGTCCTGTCTTACCCGAACCAGTGGTGCGGGGTGTGCTATGCGCCCCGACCTGCGACAGACTAAGGATCATGCAGCGAGCAGAGGGCACGTTCGACCTGGACCGTTTCGACGACGAAGCGCCTTACGACGACCGCGAGGGCGTGAAGCTGTCCCGGGCGCACATCAGTAAGACCTTCCAGGGAGACCTGGCCGGGACGAGCGAGACCGACATCATCACGGTCTTCACGGAGGTACCGGCCGCGTACGCGGGAATCGAGCGTTTCCAGGGCACGCTGCACGGGCGGGAAGGCAGCTTCGTACTGCAGCACAACGCCGGTGGTGGCGGCGGGGCGCCCTGGATGACCTGGAAGATCGTGGAGACGAGCGGGACCGGCGAGCTGTCCGGCATCCGCGGTGAGGGGCAGATCATCGTCGGCCCGGACGGAGGCCACTCCTACACGCTTGATTACGAGCTCTGACGCCCGCCTAGCCCGTGCCGCGCGAAGTGAAGGCCGCCAAGTGAAGGCCGCCGGATGACGGAGAGCAGTCCGGATGCCCTGCTGGCTGCGGTCACGGCCGAAGTGGGGCTTACCGGAACCCGCATCGTGCGCGGCACCGGCAAATCGATGCTCGTGGCGGGCGAGATGGACCGCGAGCCCGTCATCGCGAAGATCCTGCTCACCGCCGATTCGTTCTGGGTGGCGAAGTGGCAGCACGAAATCGACATCTACCGGTCCTTCACCCGGGAACGGCCTCCGGTCCGGATTCCCCAGCTGAAGTGGACGGATGGCGAGACCGCGCTGATCCTCGAATGGATCGGGGACCGGCCGGCCGACGCGGGCCGCTATCTTTCCGGGCCCCTCGACGCGGGCGACATCGCGGCGGTCGTCGCGGCGGCGGAGGCGATCAGTACGTGGCAGCCGACGGTGCCCGGGTCACCCGCCCGGCATGTGATGGTCGACTACGAGAAGCGGATTGACCGGTATCACCGTCGTGGCTTCTTCACCCTGGCCGACCGGGAGGCGCTCCTGCGGCTGCTGGCGCGGTGCGGTGACCGGCGCGAGTTCGGCCACGGCGACCTTCTTCCGGCCAACATGCTGCTCGGCGCCGACCATGCGTGCACGGTGGTGGATTGGGAGTTCGGCGGCCAGTATTTGCCCGGTTACGACCTGGCCACGCTGTACGTGCTGTTCGGCGGGGCGGCACCCGCGATCCGGCCGCACATCGAGGCGGCGGTGGCGTCGGCCGGGATGGACGTGGAATTCTCCGTCAACCTCGCGTGCATCCTGGTACGCGAGCTGCGCATCCATCAGGAACTGAGCGACGGCGATATCGCGCGGGGCCGGCTGCCGGGCCTGGTGGAGACGTGGGCCGAGGGCCGCCGCCGGATTCACGCCCGCGCCGGCTAGACGGCTCCGCGCCCGTGCTCGCTAGCCGGTTCTCTGCCCGCGCCGGCTGGACCGCGCCCGCGCCCGCGCCGGCCGAGGGCCGGGTCCCAGAACTGCCGAGAGCGATCCCAGAACTAAGGACGGGCACATCTGCACCTGCCGCAGAAAACTGCTGGTCCTGCACCAGTTCCGGCTGTCGATGATTCAGGACGAGCAGGGCCTCGACACCGGGGACGCCGACCTGGCCATCGTCGTCCACATGGACGGGCAGGGCACCCAGGGCATGAAGCTGGAGACCTGGAACGCGGTGACCGCAGCCGCCCCGCGCGGCGTGTTCTTCGGGTGGAAGAATTTCTTCGTCCAGGATCACCCCCTGGCCAGCCCGCAAAACACCATGTCAAAGCAGCCGCAGCCGGTCATGATCTCGTACCAGTGACGATCTGCGTCCAGTGACCGCTCCGCGCCCGCGCCGGACCGCCTCCCGGCGTGGGGGCGCCGGGAGGCGGGGCGCCGTCCGTTACGGGACGACGGTGAAGGGCTGCATCATGTCGTTGTCCTCGTGCTCCACGATGTGGCAGTGGTACACGTAGGTCTGCGGCGCAGTGACCCCCTTGGGCAGCTCGATCTTGGCCCGGACGGTGGTGAAGTAGCCCGGGTTGACCTTGGTGGTGTCCTTGAAGCCGCGCTCGTCCGGGGTCGGCGGCTCCATCGGGCCGGTCGCCCACGGGGTCGGGTCGATCCCGCCCGGCACGCCGGCCGCGGTCGCGTTGGCCGTCTCGTACGCCTCCACGTCGTAGGGGGTCCGTCCGATCACCTGGTGGTTGAACAGGTGGGTGTGCATCGGGTGGGTGTCCATGGTGGTGTTGACGAACACCCAGTCCTCCACGGTGCCGTTGCGCGGCTCTTCGACCGAGTCGCCGAAGTGGGATCCGTTGAGGTTGAGGTACCAGCTGTTCTCGTCCGGGTCGATCTCGTTGAGCGAGATGTAGCGGGTATGGTCCGGCCGGCGCAACTGCGCGGCGCGGCCGCCGCGCAGCCGGCTGGGGATGCGGGTCGGCCCGGGCTCGGTCACCTTCCGCCCGACCCGGATCTGCAGCACCGGGCCGAGCGCCGGCGCCGGGGTCGACACCGGGAGGGCCGGCGTGCTGTTGGTCAGGTGCAGGGTCTGCCCGGCCAGCCCGCGGAAGTCGACGATCAGGTCGGCCCGTTCGGCCGACGTCAGGACGATCTGGTCCAGCGCCACCGGCCGGTCCCACATGCCGCCCTCGGCGCCGATCTGCCAGATGCCCGCCCCGGCGATCCCGAGGCTCATGATCCGCGCGTTGCAGCCGTTCAGGATGCGGAGCCGGTACAGCCGCGGCTCGACCTCCAGATATGGCCAGACCTTGCCGTTGACCAGCATGGTGTCGCCGAAGTACTCGCCGATCCAGGTGACGCCGGGGATGGTGCTGACCGGGTAGAGGAAGGTGCCGTCCGGGTTGAACATGCGGTCCTGGATGACCAGCGGGATCTCGTACGCCCCGCCGGGGATGCCGACCGGGTTGGGCTCCTGGCCGGTGTCATATTCGTCCCGCAGGATGTACGCGCCGGCCAGCCCGGCGAAGACGTTCAGCCGCGTCGCGCCCATCGCGTGGTCGTGGAACCACATGGTGCGGGCCGACTGCTGCGGGGCCTGGTTCGAGTAGGTCACGGTCTGCGTCTCGCCAGGCCCCCAGCCGTCCGGGGTTTCGGTCGGGTTGCCGTCGTTGGCCGCCGCCACGAACGCGCCGTGCAGGTGGGTCATGAAGCGGACCTTGTTCCCCAGCGGCGTCAGCTTGGTATCCACCGGGATCCAGGACGGGTACGTCGTCGGCAGGTGGTGGGTGTAGCTGACCGTGATGGGTGTCCCGGTGGTGGCCGCGATCGCCATGCCGAACGAGCCCGCCTGCCCGGACAGCCCGGAGCCGTCGTCGTAGGCCCACACCGGCGTCGCGGGCAGGTCCGGGTGCAGGTGCCGGCGGATCTCGCGCAGTGAGAAGGCGTACCGGTCCGGCGTGACCTGGGACGCCACCACGATGCCGTTGCCCGGCAGTGGGACCGGCTCGACGTACTTGCGGAGGCTGGGCCCGGTAGCGGGTGCCGTAGCGGGTGCCGCCGATCCGGCCGTGGCCGCACGCGATACGCCGGAGGCCACCGCGCGGCCCGGCCGTGTGCCCAAACGTGCCACCGAAGCCGCTCCGATCGCGCCTACGCCGTACTGGAGAAAACGTCTCCGGCTGGTACTGGACACTTTCTGCCACCTTCGCGTGGATGCCGGTTTGCCCGGTTGCGGCGTTATTGGAGCATTTTGTCCGTCATTGCCAGGAGGGACTAAGGGCAGACAGCGTCAGGACGAGAGTCCTTTTGCGACTATCTGCGCGAAAAAATAGGTTTCCCGGCACCGGTCCCAGCGTGTGGCTCGCGGGGCTCCTGGTGCACGCGGGAGGCCGTTTACATCCGTGGGACGTGGAACGAGCCGCCCAGGCTGATGCCGCGGAGCCGGATCACCGGCGACCCGGCCGCGCCGTCGTCATCCGGGACGGTCCGGCGGCGGCCGATCACGAGCACCTGGTCCAGCACGCGGGCGTGCGCGGGCACGGTGACCGTGACCGGTGACAGCAGGCTCCATACCGTCAGGGTCAGCGCGTCCCGGCTGAGCTGAGCGGCGCGCAGGTCCAGTTCGAGGCCGCCGAAAACCACGGCGACGGTGCAGAACCGGCCCACCCGGAACCGGCCCGCCCGCCGCGCCTTCCCCCCGATCACCAGGCAGCGATACGGGCCGAGCATCCGCAGCAGCGCCCCGCGCCCGGCCGGCCCCGCGAGCCCCGCGGGCAAGGACGCGGGCAGGTCCGCGGTCACCGCGGCCACCTCGTCCTCGGTGACCGCGGCGTACAGGGCGTCGAGCCGGGCGTGGTGCTCCGTCAGCGAGATCCGGCCGTCCGCCGTGGCGTCGGCCAGTGTCCCGGCCGCCTCGTCCCGGTCGGCGTCGGACGCCCGGATGCCGTGCGCCGGGTCTGTCATGAGACTCCTTCGCCCGGTGACCCGGATCCTGAAGAACTGCCGAGCAGGGCATCGAGCCGGCCGGACCAGTCGGCGTCGTGCGCGATCTGGCCGGCCAGCGACCCGGCCAGCGCCCCCGCGCCCCGCGCCCCGGCGTCCAGCGCTCAGCCGTCCCCGCGTGACATCCGGACGGGGGGTCATCGAGTGCTGCTGGCCGTGATCGATCGTGGCTCCGGCCATCCGGAACCCGGCGTAGCCGCCGGAGAAGAGGTAGGAGCCGCCCGGGAAGAGGCCCGGGAAGGGGTAGGTGCCGCCGGGAAAGCCGCCCAGCCCGCCCGGTCCCGCCCCGGCCGTGATCGTCTCGGCGGCCAGCATGCCCAGCGCTCCGGGCCCGAACGACCCGCCGGGGGGCTCGTGCGCGCCGATGTGCGGGACGGCTGCGGGATCATGCCAGGCAGACGTGCCGACGGCGGCCCGGCGCACGGAGCCGATCTGCCGGAAGCCGATCGCGAGCGCGGTACGGCGGCTCAATTCGGCCACCGCCTCCCGGCGCGCGGGCACGGTTGCCTTCTGCAGCAGGGCCCCGGCGGTACCGGGCGCAATCGCGTCCAGCGCGGCCGTGGGCACGGCTACGCCGTCCCGGAGCAGGGTGGCCATCTGCCGCAGCATCATCGGGTCCAGCCCGGGGAGCAGTTCGCCCAGGAACGATGCCGTGCGGACGCGGGCGTCCGCGCGGCGGGCGGCCAGCAGATCGGCGAGCTCACCGGCCCGGCGGCCGAGCCCGGGCACCGTCACCACGTAGCTGGTCAGGGCCACGCCGGTGATGAAGGAGAAGCTGATCCGCTCGCTGCCCGTGGCGCCGGTGATCAGCAGCGCGTCATCGTAGACCCGCACCTCGACGGGGCCGTCCCGGCCGGTGGCGGTGAAGACCTCCGGCTGCCCCGCCGCCGCCGACGCCGCCGCGGTCGCCCCGGCCTGGCCGTCGCGCAGCTCGGCGAGCAGCTGGGTCCGCATCCGGCCGAGGCGGGACAGCTCGATCTGCGCCCCGCCGGCCAGCGCGATGCGCAGCGCGAAACCGTCGGCCGGCCCGCTGGAGATCACCAGGCCGAACGGTACGCGCAGCACGTCGCCGTCACCGAGGACGAGTACGACGGTCCCGTCGGTGATCCGGACGTCGGCGTCGCCGTCCTCGGGGGGCCGTTCATCGGGGAAGACGAGCCGGTAGTGCGCGGCGGTCACCGGTTCAGCCCGCCGCTGGTGTCCCGCACTCGCCGCAGAACTTCGCGCCGTCCAGCGCGGAGCCGCATTTCGCGCACTGTTTCCCGGCTCCCGCCGCCGCGAGCGTGGCCCCGCAGGCCTGGCAGAATTTCCCGCCGCCGCTCTCGGCGTGGCAGGACGGGCACATCGCCGTGCCGACGTCGCGGTAGTTGATGCCGCCGGTCCAGTCCTGCTGCTGGATCTTCTGGTTGAGCTGCTGCACCTGGGCCGCGGCCTGCAGCCCGGCGATTTCCTGGCCGAGCTTCGGGGCACACGTCACGCACATTCCGCGCTCGCCGTTCCAGCAGATCTGGCCGCATACCCACTGGCCGCACCGGTGGCACTGCTCGAAGTGAGGCTTCATCTCGTCGACGGCGCGGGCGAGCGCCTTGTCCCGCGTCGAGCCGCGCAGGCCGTCGCGCGTCCACTCGGCGTCCCACCCGAGCTGGCGGGCGGTCTCGCCGACGTTGCCGCCCACCAGGTCGCCGCCCATCCGCAGCAGGCGGCCGCCGAATCCGGTGACCGAATGCTTGAAGGTCGAGCTGTAGCCGTTCCCGCAGCGCCGGCAGAAGAACTCGAACTGGTACCCCTCGCGGGTGCTGCGGTCCTGGTAGTTGTCGGTGAAGAAGACCATCTCGCTCATGGCGTCCCTTTCTTGCGGGTGGAGTCCGCGTCCTAGCCGGTCCGCGTCCAGGTCCAGGTGCCGGCGGACTTGACGCTGCTCGGGGCCCGGATGACCAGCGTGTTGCCGCTGCAGGTCCAGGTCCCCCCGCTCAGCGGATGAGCGTCCACGGCCGAGCTGTCCGCGCCGAACGAGCTCGCGAGCGCGCTGACGGAGACCGGGCCGAACGTGTAGTCGACCGGGCTGGTGGTGTGCACCGTGGCGGTCAGGCTGCTGTAGTCGGGCGGGCTGCCGGCGGCGTACGACCACGTGGACGTGCCCCCCGCCGCGGGCCCGGTCGGCAGCACCAGCTTCCCGGTGACCGTGCCGCCGAAGATGAGGTCGCCCTGCAGTTCCGGCCCGGACAGGACGACCGGCGACATCGGGCTGAAGTCGATCGAGGTCGAGCCGTCGGCGCCGATCCGCATGATGACCCCGGCCCCGCCGTGCTCGGCGAGGACCTTGGTGGCCGCCTGGAACTGCGTCGAGGTCCAGGTCCCGACGATGCAGGAGGCAGCGGTCTGCTTCGCGGTCAGCGGCGCCGCCCGTTTGGCCAGGGAGGTGTTCTGGCCCGCCGGGCCGCTCGGGCCGGCCCCGCAGCCCGCGGCCGCCACGGCGAGCAGCCCGGCGGCCGCGGCGCCCGCGGCCACGCGGAAAACCCTGATCATGGATGTACCTCGCAAAGATCACGGCCGGAGACCCCAGCCGAGGATGCCGGGCCGCCGTGACCCGCGCCGGACGACCGTAACGGAGCCGGCCGCAGCCGCGAATCCACGAAACTATGTAGGTGTCCGCGCGGCCGGACGGGGAGCCGTGGGCGCCGGAGCAGGCGATGCGGTCAGCCCGTGCCGCAGCGCGTACCGGGTCGCCTGCGACCGGTTGGCCACCCCTAGCTTCCGGTAGACGGTGGCGATGTGCCGGTCGACCGTGGCGATGCTCAGCACCAGCTTCTCGGCGATCTCCTTGCTGGTCAGTCCGTTCGCTACGTAGCCGAGGATCTCCGCCTGGCGGCTGGTCAGGCCGCCCGGCGGCTGAGCCCGGGTGGCCTGACCGGCCTCCGCGAGGGCGGCCCGGACCTCCGGCATCCGGTTGCTGTTCCCCACGCTGATCGCCAGGGCCTCGGCTTCGCGGAGCAGCCGGGCGCCGCGGCCCGGCTGGCCAAGGTGGTGCATCGTCTGCCCAGGCCGCAGAGCGCGAGCACGACGTCGTGCGCGTTGCCGGCGGCGCGGTAGCACTCCAGCGCCCGCCGGTAGTAACCGGCCGCGCCGGTGAAGTCCGACCGCATCCGGGCCAGATCACCCTGATTGCAGGTGATGGCGCCGGTCAGCTGGACGTCACCCAGGTCGGCACCGAGGTCAGCCGCCTCCGTTAGCGCCTGCGCCGCGCGGTCGGCCTGGCCGGTCTTGAGGAACACGTCCGCCAGGTTGACCAGGTTGAGCGCGACCGACCTCGGGTGCCCGAGCGCGCGCTTGAGCGCGAGGGTTTCTTCCAGCAGCCGCTGGGCCCGGCCGAAGTCGCCGGTGTCCACGGCGATCATGGCCACATTGTTCAGCGCCGCGACGACCCCCGCCTCATCGCCCAGCCGGCGCCGATGCGCCACCGCCAGCTCGAGATACCGGAGGGCTGCGGCGTGCTCACCCTGGTAGCGGTAGGCGGCGCCGAGCACGGTGGCGGCCTGGGCGGCCGCGGCGACGGCCCCGAGTGAGTCGAAGACCCGCAGCGCCCGGGCGGCCAGTTCGATTGCGGGCTGGTAGTCACCGTTCTCGGCGGCGAGCATGGCTGCCGCGGACCAGGCCCGGGCCACCACGGCGTCGCCGCGGCGCGGGTCGGCGCGCGCGGTGAACGCCGCCAGCCAGCGCCGTCCCTCGGCCAGCCGGCCCGTCGTCAGCCACCATCGGCACAGGGCCGTGCTCATCTCCAGCCCGGCGGTGATCTCGCCGGTCTCGCGCGCCCAGGTGAGCGCGGCCTCCAGGTCGGCGGTGGCCTGCTCCAGCGCCGTGATCCAGCGCGCCCGCTCGGGGCCCGCCAGCGACTGCTCGCTGGCGGCGGCCAGGGCCGCGAAGTGGCGCCCGTGGCGGTCCCGCGCGCGCGGCCGGCCACCCGCGGCGGTGAGCTGTTCCGCGGCGTACTCGCGCAAGGTGTCCAGCATCCGGTAGGCGCTCTGGTCATGGTCCTGCCGGGCGATGAGCCAGGAAGAATTGACCAGGCGGCGCAGCGAGTGCACCAGACGGTCCGGCGGGACGGCGGTGATGGCGGCGGCGTCGGTCAGCGTGAACGGCCCGGCCAGTACGGACAGGTCCCGGAGCACGGCGCGCTCGCCGGCGGCGAGCATGGTATGGCTGGACTCCGCGACCGCATGCAGGGTGCGGGCGTGCTGGTCACCCTCCGGCAGGTCAAACCGGTGATCCAGGATTTCCCCCACCGATAGCGTCCCCACCCAGCTCGCCGCCAGTTCGATGGCCAGCGGCAGGCCGTCCAGCCGCCGGCACAGCTCGGCCACCGGCTGAGCCAGTTCGCCGGTGATCCGGAAATCCGGCCTCCGTTCGGCCGCCCGGGTGGCGAAGAGCCGGACCGCGTCGCTGCTGGCGACCTCTTGCGCCCCCGCGCCCGGGGCCGGGCAGGCCAGCACGGGCACCGGCCAGACCTGCTCACCCGGGACGTCCAGCGCGCATCGGCTGGTGACGACGACGCGGGCCTCCGGGGCGCCCCCCAGGACCATCGTCGTCAGGCTGGCCACACCGCCCGCGACATGCTCTGCGCCGTCGAGGACCAGCAAGGCGGGCTCACGGGCGAGTGCCTGGGTGACGGTGACGGCGGCCGGTACCCCCGGCTGGTCGCGGATCCCGAGCGCCGAGGCGACCCTGGCGCTGGCCAGCGCCGGGTCCCCAACGAGATCCATGCCGAGGTCCATGGCGACGAACACGACGCGGAGGGCGCCGGCCGGACGGCGCCGCAGAACCTCGAGGATCAGGCGTGTCTTTCCCGAGCCGCCCGGGCCGACGAGGGAGGTCAGCCTGCTCCCGGGCAGCAGCGAGGTCAGCGCCGCGATCTCGGGCTCGCGGCCCACGAACGACGAGAACGGGACCGGCGGGGCCCCCGGCGACGTGCGCTGCGCAGCCGTCTCCTGCTCAAGGTCGCCGAAGCGGCGCCGGACCGCCGGTGACATGCCGGAGCGCCCGTTTTCCCAGCGGTTAACCGTGGCGAATGAGACACCGAGCCGGGCCGCGAGCTGTTCCTGGGTCAGCCCGGTACGGGATCGCAGCTCACGCACGCGCGCCGCGGCGGCGGTCGCGTCCCCCTCGTGTGTCCGCGCGGAACTCATCGACTCGTGCCTCCGCTGTCCCGCCAGGAATTGCTATAGCAATATAACGGGCCATTACCTCCCCAATCCCCGCAAATCACCGGACTTCGTCCGTGGATCCCGGCGCAAGCAAGCCATGCCCCGTTCTTCTGTTCATTTACATCTGTCTCTGAGCTTCCTTGACGGAATTTGTCTACCGGCGTAGGAAAGTTATCGGGACGGTTCGCTGGGCCTGGGACGGCCACGCGACCGCCCCCGGCAGAGTGGCCGTCGCCGAGGGAGGACTCATGAACGGACTCATCCGCGCGGTCATGGCCGCTCTCGCGGCGGTGCCGCTCGCGGTCTTCGCGGCCACCGGCGCCGCGGCCCCGGCGAGCGCGGAGAGCAACGGCGCCGGCCTGACCCCGGCGATGGGCTGGAGCAGCTGGAGTTTCCTCCGGCATGACCCGACCACCGCGAACATAGAGGCCCAGGCGAAGGCCATGAAACAGAGCGGACTGGCCAGCGCCGGATATCAGTACGTAAACGTCGACGACTTCTGGTACGAGTGCCCGGGTAGCCAGGGCCCCAACGTGGACTCCTACGGCCGCTGGGTGATCAATCCGTCGAACTTCCCCGCCGACGGCTCCGAGAGCGGCATCGCGGCGGTCGCCAGCTACGTGCACCACCTGGGCCTGAAGTTCGGCCTCTACGTGACGCCCGGCATCTCCAAGCAGGCGGTGGCGCAGAACACCCCGATCGAGGGCACGTCGTACACCGCGGACCAGATCGCCGAGCCGGCGGTGAGCGAGAACAACTACAACTGCGGGGGCATGGTCGGCATCGACTACAGCAAGCCCGGCGCGCAGGCGTTCATCAACTCCTGGGCGAACGAGTTCGCCTCGTGGGGCGTGGATTACGTCAAGCTCGACGGCGTCGGCTCCTTCGACATCCCCGATGTCGAAGCGTGGTCGAACGCGTTGCGGCAGACCGGACGCCCGATCCACCTCGAACTGTCCAACAGCCTGAACATCGCCGACGCGGACGTCTGGCAGCAGTACTCCAATGGCTGGCGCACCGGTGGCGACATCGAGTGCTACTGCGGTGCGAACGGCAGCAGCTACCCGCTGACCGACTGGAACAACGTCGCGTCGCGCTTCGATCAGGTCGCGGCGTGGCAGCCCTATGGCGGCCCCGGCGCGTTCAACGACTACGACTCGATCGAGGTCGGTAACGGCAGCAACGACGGCCTCACCTATGACGAGCGGCAGACCCAGATGAGCCTGTGGGCGCTGGCCGCGTCCCCGTTCATCCTCGGCACCGACCTGACCAACCTGGACAAGACCGACCTCGCGCTGCTGACCAACCGCAGCGTGATCTCCGTGGACCAGGACAGCATCGATGCCTCCCGGATCGCCGATACGCCCGCCGAGCAGACGTTCGCCAAGACCGAGAAGAACGGCGACGCGGTGGTAGGCCTGTTCAATACCAGCAGCGCCCCCGAAACCATCTCCACGACGGCGTCCGCTCTGGGGCTGAAGTCCGGCTCCGACTACCTGCTGAACAACCTGTGGACCCACCATTCGACGGAGACGGCCGGCACGATCAGCGCCAGCGTCCCGTCACACGGGGTGGCGCTGCTGCGGGTCAGCCCGCTGCGTAACCCGCTGGCCGCACCGCCCGCCGCGACGCTGAACCTCACGGGGCTGACCACCCTGTCCAGCGGCCAGCCGGTCACGGCCACCGAGTCGTTCACTGACGACGGCGCGATCCCGGCGCTGGGCGTGAAGCTCGGCCTCCAGGTGCCCTCCGGCTGGTCCGCGACCGCGGCGTCCCAGACGCTCTTCCCGGCGGTGGGCAGCGGTAGGACGGTCCGGGCCACGTTCAGCGTGGTCGCGCCGCAGCCGTCCGGCTTGTTCGAAACCAGCACGGTGACCGGGACGGCGAGATACCTCTGGCCGGGCACGCCGCAGAGCCTGTCGGTACCCGAACAGGTGACGACCAGCCCGCCCGTCCAGGCGCCGTACCTCACGTACTCCTCGGCGGCCGACGCCCCGGCCGCCTTCGGGCAGTCCGGGCAGGAGTTCGGCATCTCCGGGGCCGGCGCGGGCCTCTACTCCGGGACCGACGCCTACAGCACGATTTACGCCCACGGCGCCGTCGGCACCACGTCGACGGTGACCACCGAGGTGGCCGCGCAGCAGGACATGAGCGGTTTCGCCAAGGCCGGCATCCTCGTGCGCAACGACATGACCGCTTCGGGGACCGCCCCGGAGGGCGTGATCCTCTTCGAATCCCCGTCCGGCGGCATCCAGCTGGAGTGGGACAGCAATGCCGGCACCTACATCGATAGCGTGACCCCGGCCAACGGGACGATCCCGGAGAGCCTGCCCGTCTGGCTCGAACTGGTCCGCAACGGTTCCAGTTATGCCGGCTACTACTCCCTGGACGGCAGCGACTGGCTGAGCGTGGGCTCGGCGACCGTGCCCGGGCAGGCCAGCACGCAGGACGCGGGCATGTTCGTGACCTCGGGGGCGGCCGGGTCCCCGGGCCAGGTCACCTTCAGCGGCTTCAGCGCCGCGGCGGGCGCGGCCGCCCCTGCCCTGGCCACGTCGTACGAGTCGGAGTCGCCCGCCAACACGCTGGCCGGCGGGGCCGTGGCGCAAAGCTGCTCGACCTGCTCGGGCGGCGAGAAGGTCGGTTACGTGGGGGAGGGCGGCACGCTGACGTTCAATGACATCAACGTGGCCAGCGCGGGTACCTACCGCGTCACGCTCGTGTACTGCACGGACGGCGTGCGGCCGGCCATCGTCGCCGCGAACGGCGGCACCGCGCAGACGCTGTCCTTCCCGTCCACGGGGAGCTTCGGCACGACCGGCGCCACGACGATCTCGCTGGCGCTCAACGCGGGGAACAACACGATCGGGATCGGGGACCCCAGCGCGTACGCGCCGGACTTCGACCGGATCATCGTGGCCGCCGCGCCCAGCTGAGCCCGGTACCCTCCCCGGGCTCCGC